>JBEKPV010000130.1:0-14994 GCA_049520395.1 Tepidisphaeraceae bacterium | reverse complement strand
TGGCGTATTTTTGTCCCTATCCATTTTTCCAATCGCCGCTTCAATCGTCCCCTGCGGCACAATGGACTCCCGAAAATCAACGGAAACATCAGCACCGGCGACGATCATGCATTAAGATTTAACCCTTGGAAAGCCCTGGGATATGCTTGGGAAGTGCGTCCATAAGTATCAAAAGCGAGGCCGCTGGATATGTCGAAACGCGCATTCAAAAGGATTGAAAATTACAGGAAGGGTGATCGTGCCGAGAAGTTCGGTGTTTTCCTTCTTCAATCGCTTTGCGCTGTTGCCGAAGTCCCCCGGCAAGAGGATTTCGGCCTGATGGATGCCGTGGCCACCCTGCTACGGCGGGATGGAAAGTTCCTGATCGCAGAGGACTCATTCTTGGTACAGGTGAAATCGCGAACCGAAAAAGTCATCGAGTATTTCGGTGAGAGGTTCACTGCACTTCTAAGCCAAGATCTCCCAGTGGTGATCGCCCAAGTCAATTTAACCACGAAGAGTATAGAACTTCATACTTTGGGCGTCGCACTGGCGCATACCAATATTAACGATGCCAAAGGTCTCGTGTGGCATCTTAGTCCTCCAAAGGAGCCATGCCCCTTCGGACTAGTCGGTGGCGTGTTGCATGTGCCATTAAGCAAACCAATTCTGCAATGGAGTGTTGCAGAGACCGAGAGTCGCGAGTTCAAAGATAATGCCTACGAGGTCCTAAAGGCTTGGTTCAACTTGGAACGATGGAACCGCAGATTTCGCAGCGCTGGGATGTCTCGCTCCTTCGCGTGGGAGACCAATAAAATTCCAACGGTCCAATGGGAACGCATCTCATTCAATCCAGCTCGCCAAAGTGAAACGTTGGGCGAAATATTGCCAATATGCCAGCTCCTTGCCGCTTATTCAATGTTTCACTCGGAACTGCGGGCTCCAGCGCTCGCTATCATCGAGTGGTTGCGAAAGAAAGGCGTCGATGCCGATCCGCAAGGACTTCACACTACATCCATTCTTCAAAGTGTCTACAACGACCAAATCAAGAAAATACTGCATTCAAATCCAGAAGCGGACATCGCCATCGCGATCCGTGTAATGGAAGCAAGGCAGGATTACCTCAGCTTTTGGCTACACACCTACGGTCGGACGGGCGGCAGTGGACGTCGATTTAGCGGGTCGCTGTCAAACATTCGCGATGAATGTCCCCAAGTGACCGTGGAGGTTGCCCCGGAAAACCCTGCGATTAAATTTGGTCTATCGAACGATTGGCTCACGCAACGACATCTAACTCCATTACCTGACCCGATTATTGAGAAATCAGACCAGTGGCTAGAAGGGCCTGTGTTCTTGCTCCGAAAAATATCCGAACTTGATCCGGGGACAAAACCTTGATTCCGTCACTGAAGTGCGGGAAAGGTTCGATTGGTGTCCCGTCACTCCGAATTTTCGCTGCGCGACAAATAGCGAGCCCCACGCCGCGTTCACTCCACACCCCGCCCACACGATCATTTCCCCAGCAGCACTCGCTCCACGAACCCCGTATCCACTTCCCCCGCCCGGAAATTCGGATTATCCATGATCTGCATCTGCAGCGCGATCGTATTTTTAATCGGCGCAATATGGAATTCGCTTAGCGCCCGTTTCATAGTCGAAATCGCCGCCGCCCGGTTCGCCCGGTGCACGATCAGCTTCGCGATCATGCTGTCATAATTCGGCGGAATCCGATACCCCGCATACGCATGCGAATCCAGCCGCACCCCCGGCCCCCCCGGCGGCCGATATTCCTCGATCAACCCCGGCGAAGGCGCAAAATTCCGATCCGGGTCCTCCGCATTAATCCGGCATTCAATCGCATGACCAATCTGCACAATATCCTTCTGCTTAAAACTCAGCGGCGACCCCGAAGCAATCCGAATCTGTTCTTTGATCAGATCGATCCCCGTCACCGCCTCGGTCACCGGATGCTCCACTTGAATGCGCGCGTTCACCTCCAGCAGATAAAAATTCTGTTTCCCATCGACGAGAAATTCGACCGTCCCCGCGTTCACATACCCCGCCGCCTTCACCAGGCGTACCGCCGCGTCGCACAATTTCTGTCGCGTCTCCGGGCGCAGCGCCGGGCTTGGCGATTCTTCCACCAGCTTCTGATGCCGCCGCTGCATCGAGCAATCCCGCTCCCACAGGTGCACGTAATTCCCATGCTGGTCGGCCAAAATCTGCACTTCAACATGCCGCCCGAACTCAACGTACCTCTCGATGTAAACCGTCGAGTCCTTAAACGCGTTTTCCGCCTCCGCCTGCGCCTGTTTCAGCCCCGCGCGCAGCGAAACGTCGTTATGCGCCACCCGCATCCCCCGCCCCCCGCCCCCGGCGGCCGCTTTGATGATCACCGGATACCCAATTTCCCCCGCCACCCGCAGCGCCGTCTTCTCGTTATCCACCGCCCCGTTGCTCCCCGGCACCGTCGGAACCAGCGCCTTCTTCGCCAGTCGCTTGCACGCAACCTTGTCCCCCACCGCCGCCATCGCCGAAATCGGCGGCCCGATGAATTCAATCTTGCAGCTCCGGCAAACCTCCGCGAAATGATCGTTCTCCGCCAAAAATCCATATCCGGGATGTATCGCCTGCACGTCGCATATTTCCGCCGCCGAGATGATCCGCGGAATATTCAAATAACTATCCGCCGGCGGACCATCCCCGATGCAAATCGCCTGATCCGCCAGTTTCAGATACGCCGCGTCCCGATCCGCCGTCGAATACACCACCGCCACCTGCACCCCAAGCTCCCGGCAGGCGCGGATGATCCGCAGCGCGATCTCACCTCGATTGGCAATTAATATCTTGGAAAACATGAACGCTTTTCAGCCCGCAGTCACGGCTTCACAAGGAACAGCACCTGTCCAAATTCCACCGCCTGGCCGTTGGTGACCAGAATCTTCGCGATCTTCCCACTGCATTCCGCTTTGACGTTGTTAAACACTTTCATCGCTTCGATCACGCAGACGTCGCTCTCCTCGTTGACCGTCGTCCCAACGTTCACAAACGCCTTCGCGTCCGGACTCGGCGCGGCATAAAACGTCCCGACCATCGGGCTCTTGATGGGAATCAGATTCTCCGTCTCCGCCGGCGCCGCTTCCTCCGGCGCCTTCGCCGCCCGCGTCGGCGCCGCCGCCGCCACCACAACCGGCTCCGCCGTCGCCGGCCCGCGCTTCAGCACCACGCGCTTCGTCCCTTCGCGAAGGTCCACCATATTCAGATCGTTCGCCTGCATCATGCGCACGATCTGCTCCAGCAGTCCCACATCCATGGGACCGCGCGCGCTCGCGGGCGCCGGTGAAACCTTTTTCGATTGTTTTTTCTCACTCAAGATGGCAGCCCTCAAAACTCTTGTCCAAACTCGATAACACTTCCCGTCCGCTGTGCGTGATCAGCACATCGTCTTCAATGCGCACTCCTCCTTCGCCGGGAAGATAAATTCCCGGCTCGACCGTCACAATCATACCCGGCCGCAGTTCCTCTTCCGCGCTCATTTTCCCCATCGACGGCAGCTCGTGGATCTGCAGCCCGATCCCGTGCCCCAATCCATGCCCAAATTCCGGCCCAAAACCCGCTTTTTCGATAATATCCCGAGCCACCCGATCCGCCTGCCGGGTGGTCACTCCCGGCCGCAGGAAGTCGATGGCCGCCAATTGCGCTTCCAGCACCACTTTATAAATCTTCTTCATTCGCGCGCTCACCCGCCCGATCATGAGCGTTCGCGTCAAATCGCTGCAATACCCCCGATAGAGCGCCCCCCAATCAAAAAGCAGCGGCTGATCCGCCCGCACCACCGAATCCCCCGGACGATAGTGCGGCAAACTGCTGTTCGCCCCCGCCGCCACGATCACCGGAAAACTGCTGTCCCGCGCCCCCCGGCTTCGCAGTTCCAAAATCAACTGCCCCGCCAGATAGTTTTCCGTCAGCCCCGGCTTCACCTGCCCCAAAATCGCCGTAAACGCCTCTTCCGCGATCTCCACGCTTTTGCGGATCAAGTTGATCTCGTGGTCATCCTTCACCTTGCGAATGCCCACCATGACATTTTCCAGCGGCACCAGTTCCAGCAACTTGCCGTTCATCTTTTCCGCGGCCTTGTCGATGGCATGAATCTCACCAAACGTCGCCCCATTGGCCTCAAACCCCACGCGCTGCAGCTTTGCCTTGGCCAGCGTGGCCGCTATCGCCTCCGACATCTTCCCTTCGCGCATAACCGTCTTGACCCACCCCGCCTCGATCTGCGCCTGTTCCTGATAGCGAAAATCGGTGACCAGTGTGATCTCCTTGTCGGTGACGATTCCCACCGAATCGTCGCCGGTAAAGTCGGTGAGGTACGCAAGATCAGCCGGCGTCGTGAGGAGCAGACCCTCCAATTGGAGCCCTTTTAAGGCTTTGCGGACGATCCTGTGGCGGTTTTTCAGGTAAGCCTTGGCGCTGCGGGCGACTGTTTTCATGATTGAGCCGAGTCTAGAAATTCCAGCCAAGACCCAGGATGTAAGTAATGTTATTCCGCGATGTTCCGGTCGCCGGCTGCGAGTTGTAATCCCACTCGGCCTTGATCTCGGAGAACATCGTCTTGGTCAAAGCCACATGGAATCCCAAGTCGGTAATCAGGAGGATATTGCTGACGTTCTGAATCGAGGGGAAAAACTGAACGTCATGGAACACCTTCAGATTAGTGCCCCAGAAGGAGGCGTCCACGTGATAGGCCAAGCGGGCTGAGAATTGCTCGCTGGCGGTCGGCTCGGTGGTGTAGTCCTGATAGACCCAGGCCAGGCCTGCTTCGGTGTCAAAATTCAATTGCGGCTCCTCGTACCACTGGTATCCCACACCGCCGCCGGGCGTTAGGCGCAGGTCCAGGTCGTTGATGCGATCCTTTTCCACGCGAGTAAAGGCGTTGCCATAAAACTGCTGGCTGAAGAAGAGGTCGTATTTGCCGGCTAGAAACCAGTTATCGGCGGTGGTGGTCTGGGTGCCGGCCACTCTTTGACTGGCGGTTTGATATTGAGCATTAAAGGTAATGCGGTCGAGAACGGTTCGGCGAATCGCGTTTACGGCCGCCCCGGCCTGGAGGTTCGTCGTATTTCCACGGTTATAAAGTGCGTTCAGGACGATCGATCCATTCCAAGCGGGTGGAGGCGGGTTGATCTTATCCACGTTCGCGATCGCCACGGGCTGCGGCGCGAGGGTTCCGCCTTCGGCGGTCACCACTTGGCCTGGCTTGCCCTGATCGACTTTCTGATCGATCACCGTGCCATCGGCCATTTGAATTTTGATGGGTTCATCGGTCGAAAAGGTCTTCACATCACTCAGATTAACCGTAATGTCGCCCTCCAGCGGTGTGGAGATCGTCATCTTCCCACCATCGGCACCGGTGATGGTTCCGGTGATGTGGTCGCCATTGTTCATGATGATTTCGTCAGCCGATACCGAGCCGGCGGCCACAAATAGAACGGCCACAAACGACAATGCTACCGCCGATGTTTTTGATCCCATTCTTGTTATCTCCTTGCCCGAATGGGGAGCAATTTGAAGGCAAACCTGTTTGAATTGCAAGCGGGGGAATTTGTGGCTAACTGCCGAGGTTAAAGAGTCTTATGGGACCTGGGGAATTGAAATTGATTCGGGGTGCTGGTTTTCATTTGCGGGTCTTTTTTTACTGGAGGCCGAAAATGGTGTTTTAAAAAGGTGGGGGTCTTTGGCGCGCACAAACGAAAAGGGATTGGGCGCGTTTTGGGGGTTAAGCGCAAATGGGGGCGGAGATTGCGCGGGAAGTTTAGTTTTCAGTAAACTCCGGCTAAATTGCCTGTCTTAGCATACTGGTGGTGCGTACTTAATGCGATGGCCTAATCGGGCATCAGGCTTAGCAAAATCTTGGCCTCGTCCAGCGTTACCGAAAAATTGGTGCCCATTTGGATTCGGCCTCCCTGTAGGACCGAAAGCTTCTCTAGGCCCGGCGTTGACCTTAAAAGTTTGTGGCTGAGCCGAATCTTGCGATTGGTTATTGTGGTCATCACGCCGTAATCATCTGTTTCCGGCACCCTCGAAAATCGGTCCTTGCGTTCATTTGCAGAAAATTCGTGGGGCGAGTCCTCGATCTGCACCATGCCATAGATTCCGCGGTCTTTGCCGGTCTGCCAAATGAACGCGGCATCACCGGGGCCGATTTCATCGCCGTGCTGCGCCACTTTCCAAGAGACTTTGTTATCCGAAACATCGGCCATTCGGTCTGCGAGCCGATATAAGCTTGGATTGCATTTGAAAATCCAGTAGCTCATTGAGTCACCGATTTACTTCGGCCAAGCGGACGCGGACTTCTTGATCTGAAACGACTTGCGAATGTTCTCCCGCCGGTCACCTCCAAATATCAGCACTTCCGGGCTTGGCCTTCTTCTTGGGGGACTTCTTTGACATGCCGCCAATATAGCACGCGCGGGGCATGGCGGTAAAATCCACTCTTCCGGAACGGCGGGAGTAGCTGCCTGCCGACGGCCCAGGTCCGGCGCTGTTGTTCACCAGTGGCAGCGCCGGGCTGGGCCTGCCCGTTCAATGGTGAAGCATGGCGGAAATTCTTGGCCGATGGCCGAACCTCAATGCGCGGAGGAAATCCCACGCTAGACAAAAACCCCCAAAGAATTCCGCAAACTATAGCGCATGGAAAAATGAAGGGGAACAAATCGCGCAAGAATTGGCGCGATGGGACGATGCTTGGACAAACCGAAGGGTCTCCACAGTCCGTCAACTCATTTGTTGGTTGACCGACAAATTCCAACATCTTCACGAGACGGACTACCCAGAAAAAGAGCTAAGAACTGGTCCGCGATCAAAAATTGAATGGACTGACTGGGCTTGGAATAAAGCGAATGAACTCGGCGTAAAGTACCTGCCCACATCTCCGACCGGCCAAATAACGGTTGACGAAGAAATGGCGTTCTGCGACGCGCTAAAGGACGCCGTATTCCGCCAAGAATCAGAGTTAATTCCAATGGATGCGACTGATCCGGAGACCTTCGGTCACATTGTGGGATTCTTTAAGATGCGCGCCATCTCATATCCGGCCGAGGTAGCGGCGTTTATTCAGGCGATGAAGGATGGCAAGCTCGATAATCTTGATTCGGAATTCGCTAGGAAACTAAGTGTGGGGTCAACTTCGCGCTGGATAAAAAGTGCCGCAACGCGCATTGCGACCGAGGGAAGGCGCCTCGATCGTTTGACGCAAAACATTGAACAATATCTCGTCGGCAATCCCCTTGCGATGCAAGATGTCATCATTCCCGCGCTTAGTGAGGCTGATGCAATCTGTATAGCTTACGAAATTGAGTTTGCGGCGCGACACGCAATCGCGGCACCAGTGTCAACGCCCAGTAGTGGCCACACAATTGCGTCAATCTTGGAAGAAACTGGCCTTAGCAATTCGACCATAAACAAATATGCCAAGCTCGCGGGGGTAAGAACTCCGGGACCCGGCAAAAAGAATCATCCTTATACAAGCCAAGAGCGCACGCAGATTCTGCAAACGATTGTTGGCAAATGCACGAAACAAACCGTGATTACAAAGTGCAAGCGGCTACTTGGAAATCAAAAATAAATCGGGCGGAAATCGAAAATCAAAGATAAATCGAACGGCCCGCAAACTCGATTGCAATCACATCTCATCGCGAATTAAAAAGAGGAAGTGACGGCACGGCTTGGAACGCAGGCCCCAATTAAAATGGCTTGCGGACACGCCAATGTCCCAAGCCCGGTAGTGCCATCACAGAATGAGGTGCTTTGTGAGATACCGTATCTGCAATGGGCGCTGCGTCCCTATCGTAGCAAGGCCACCACCGCCTTACTAGCCCCGCTTCGGCGGGACGATGCCTGAGCGGCTGTGGCGAAATTCGCAAAGGCGCCGGGGCTTGGCCCCCGGAGATTGCCCGTGCAAGTCGGGTCGGGTGCATTACTTCGATTAGAACATTGTCAACTGGTCGCCGTCTTGCTTCGGCTAATCCTTAGCCGCCTTGGTGGTGGGTCAGTTTGAATTAATTTCTTCATTTGCCGGAATTGTTCCGCATTCCGGGCAGCGGTCGGGGGTGGCGCGGAGGTCGTAGCCGCAATGCTGGCAGAATCCCCTCGGACGCGGTTGCGTTCGCAGAAATCCAAACATCCAATAACTTGGCAGTAGGATGAGAAGCCCCGAAGCAACAAAGTGGGGTATCCCAAAGTATTCTCGCGGGGCCGTGAATTGCCAGACGCCGTTGGCAACAACCACCGACGTCGGCGCGTGCAGCGAGATCTGACCCCGGAACGAATCTAATTCCAGTGAGTTTTGGCCATGCCGAAAGACCAAATGGTCGCCGAATTGTACGGGAAGAAAAAAGGAATAGCTCCGTACCCACAGCACCATTATTGCGAAGCAAAACAACAGCGAAAGCGCCGCAAGCCCGTTGAACAGCCATCGGCGAAGGCGTTTCATTGCGCGAATTATACCGCGCGGCAATCGGTTGCAGGCGAAGGTTCTGGTTTGCCGGATGGAAGCGTTGTGCGAAGGCGAAGCCGTTTTAAAAAGCCAGGCCGGACAGTATGAGCGCTGCCATCCCCACAAAAAGGCCAATGTAGGGAAGCGTCGGCTCGCCTTTCTTGCGCAGCAGGGCGAACGCGGCGAGGCCCATGGCGGCGAATGCCAAAAGGAGGCCGATCTGTGCTGTCCAGGTGATCGTGGCGTGGCGGTCGATGTTGAACTGCCGGGAGAGACTGAGGATCGGCTGCTTTCCCACCGTTACGAGGGCCGCGGAGGCCACGGCCGCGGCAATCGATAGTTTCCCAACGAGTGAGTGCTTCGGCGGAAGGGTCGAATCCATTGGGTTAAGTATACGAGCTAGCAGGACGCTGCCAAAGTCGCGCGGCCGCCCTCGTGCCGAAACTTATGGTGGCGGGGTCTTCGTTGGCCAGACTTCCTCGAATCGTGCGGAAGCTGTTTGGAGGAGGGTGCGTTTGGCCGCCTCGATCGCGGCCCAAATCTACGGCGCATCGGCTCGCGGGACTTTTGCAGCGTGCTGCTCGGGACAGTCGACGTTCGGCCCCTCACCCTTACCCTCTCACCATTCGGCCCCTCACCCTCACCCTCTCCCCGTTCGGCCCCTCACCCTCACCCTTCCCGGCGCGCCGGGATGCCGGAACTGAAGGAAGCGGGGAGAGGGGAGGGGGCGGGAAATTCGGTTTTCAAAAAACTCCGCCGAAAGTGCGCGGGTTTGCCTGGCTGTGAATGCGAAGACATTCGGGGCTAGACTGGGGGGATCATTTCGGCCGGGTGGGATTCGGAAGCTGGTGAGTGTTCGGGGAGGAGGTCGGCGTAGTGGCGGCCGTCTCGGGTGACGATCTGGCCTACGCGGACGTTGACGGGGCGGGTGAAGATGGGGCCGTCGTAGACGAAGGTGTGGAATTCGCCGTATTCGCCGCAGGGGTCGATTTTTGGGGGGAGGTCTTGGAGGAGGTTGGTGTCGTATGGTCTGCCGACGAAACCTTCGCCGAGGGTTCCTTCGACGCAGGAGAGATAGGCTTTGAAGCCGAGGGAGATGATTTCTTGGGCGAGTTGGGTGGTGTCGCGTTTCCAGAGGGGGAAGAGGCCGGTCATGGCGGCTTTGGCGAGGTTTTTTTCGCCGAAGGCTACGGTTTGGACGCCTTGGGATTGGTATCTGGCCATGACGTCGGACATGATTTGTTCGTAGGTTTCGTTGGTGCAGGGGTGGGAATTGTTGGAGGGGAGATAGATTTTTTCGAGCGGGACGCCGATGGCGGCGGCTTGGTGGTCGAGGAGGATTTCGCGGACGCCGTGATGACTGATGCGGAGGTATTCCTGGGAGACGGTGGTCAGAAGGGCCGCGATTTTGTATTGGCCGGTTTTGAGCAGTTCGTGCAGGGCCATGGCGCTGTCTTTGCCGCCGCTCCATGACATTAGGATTGGGGTTTTCATTTTTTTTGTTTTGACTTGGGGGGATTTTACACGGTAGTTGGGGTGTTTTGTGAAAATTTGGTGAGGTCCCACGGCGGCGCCCTTCGACGTAGCTCAGGGCAGGCCTTTCGACGTGGCTCAGGGCGGGGCCTTCGGCGCGGCCCACGGCAGCGCCGTGGGCGTTCTGGGATGGGACGGGTGCGCGGGGTGAAGGCGGGTGCTCGCTGGCGGCCTGCGTCGGGCGGCGCTATTTGAGGAACAGGAACTAAAGGCGATCGAAAGCGGCGAATTGAAGCGGGGCGAATATAGGGTGAAGAATTCAGCTTGTCGGATCATGTCTGGGAACTTGAGGAATTGGTGGCGTTACTGGTTTAATCGCGCCGCGCAAAGGTTCGTGGCCGCGACTGACTACCCAACCGTTTGAAGCGTAGATATTGCGTCGTATTCCTGGTGATTTGCCGCACCGGGAATTCCCAAACTTTTGTTGCACGCTAGCAGCGCCCCGGCTTCAAGAACAAAATGCCATCGGACTTGTAATAATTCGGGCAACGCGATGCCGCGTTCGGACGCAAAACGCAGCACCTTGCGGGCATCAACAGGAACATGGCAAAACGGCTCACAGCAGCAATACGTCCGTCCGGTGACGAATGTCACGGTGATATCAACCGAAGATATGTCAGGCGCGAAGCTGGTGACCGCAACACCATAACCAGGCCCGCGATTGCGGGCCAGCAGATCAACAAAGAGTTTATTGAGCTGTAGAATGTCCAAAGCTGAATTTTAGCTGCCGAGCCGGATTACAGCCATTATTTTTCAGACTGACCCACCACTGAGAATCACGGCCACTATGTCGCGTTGTACTTCATGCACTACAACGTCTGCCGCAACCGCCAGACCTTGCGAGTTACGGCAGCCATGCACGCCGGATTGACCGATCATGATTGGGAACTTGAAGAATTGGCGGCCCTGATAGATTAAAATGGGGCGGTGAATTTCACGCCTTCACCCTGGTTTCGCGTCGTTGGGTTGCTTGCCGCCTTTGCGACCCTGGCGGGATGCGTTAAAGCTTTCCTGGGCTTTAAGTGGAATACCGCGCCGATTCTTCCCGTTATTGTCATCAGTCTGGTCACGCCCATTGCCGCCGGGGTTATCGGTTGCGTTGCAATCGACGCTATTCGGAACGCATTACCGAAACGACCGTCGCCACGTGGATTCGATGTCATACCTTTGGATAAAAGCAAAGACTCGCGTTAAACATAATAAAATTTCAAACTGCGCCAGTGCCTGAATCGGGGGGTACTGGACATCCTTGGAATAGCCGATATAGTGTTTGGACAACTCCTGCCTCGATCCTTCCGAAGATCCTTGCCTAAGTGGGCCTGATATAGGACGTGCCGAGCTTGGTTGTAGCGCACTGATAGGTCCTGTTTCGGCGTCCGCCGTTGACCCTTTGGTACGCACTGTTTACCAAAGGATTTCCTTGAGTTTTTCTGAACTGCTCCTTGCGGAGCCGATTCTTCGTGCTGTTGTTTCTGAAGGTTATACGGTTGCCACGCCTATTCAGGCGCAGGCGATTCCCCATGTGATGCGTGGCCGCGATATTCTTGGGTGCGCCCAGACGGGGACCGGGAAGACGGCGGCGTTTGCGTTGCCGATTTTGCATCGGTTGTCGATGGCGGCGCGCGCGGGGGGCGTGGCTCGGCCGCGATGTCTTGTACTTTGCCCTACGCGCGAACTGGCGACGCAAATCGAGGGGAGTTTCCGGGTTTATGGGAAACACGTCGGTTTGCGGAGCGGGTCGGTGTTTGGGGGTGTGGGGATCGGGGGGCAGGCGGAGATGCTTCGGCGGGGGTTGGACATTCTGGTCGCGACGCCGGGACGGCTACTGGATCTGCTGGGGCAGGGGCTGGTGGATTTGCGAAGCGTGGAAACCCTCGTGCTGGACGAGGCGGACCGGATGCTGGACATGGGGTTTATTCAGGATATTCGACGGATTTTGCCGGCGCTGGTGGCGCGGCGGCAGACGTTGCTGTTTTCGGCGACGGTTCCGCCGGAGATTCGCAGACTGGCGGGGGCGATTCTGCGGGATCCGGTGAGCGTGCAAGTGGCGCAGGGTTCGCCGGAGGCGGCGAATATCAATCAATCGGTATACCTCGTTTCGCGCGGGGAGAAGCCTGGGCTGCTGGCGCGGCTGGTGAACGAGCTGCCGATGTCGCGGGCGATTGTGTTTACGCGGACGAAGCACGGGGCGGATCGGCTGGTGAAGCGGCTGCATGGGAGCGGAATTTATGCCGAGGCGATTCATGGAAATAAGAGCCAGAATGCGCGGCAGCGGGCGCTGAATAATTTTCGGAGCGGGAAGATGAGTTTGCTGGTGGCGACGGATGTGGCTTCGCGCGGGATCGACGTGGATGGGATCACTCATGTGGTGAATTACGATTTGCCGGATGATCCGGAGACGTATGTTCACCGGATCGGGCGCACGGCGCGGGCGGGGGCGAGCGGCGCGGCGGTTACGCTTTGCGATGGGGAGGAGACGGCGAATCTGCGGGCGATCGAGAAGCTGATCCGGCGGCAAATTTCTGTTAAGACGGTTGGCGGGCGAGCAAGAAGCGATAAGGCGGAGACTCGGGCGGAGGCTCCTCGGCCGTTTAAGGCGGCTGTGCCTGTGGGGGCGGGTGCTCGAGAGGTTCGGGCGGCGAGTGCGGGGAGCCGGGGGAATCATCATCCGATGAGTAAGCCACGGCACCCAAGACCGTTTCCGCTGCGGCGGCAGGCGGTGCATGTATAAAGGGGGCGTTTTCGTTGTGTGAGAGTGGGGCTGGAGTTATAGTGGCGAGACTTAGTCAGCCGATAGTTCAATTGCGATAAGCCTTTATCGCTGAAGCAGCGCCTGAAATGAGTGGGACGCGATGGAATGCGGCGTTGCGCGACTGGCCGGTTACCTATAATTGACGATGAGGTCTACATGACTCTTGCTTCGCCGAGCGGTGGCGGGACGACAAACCATGGCGATACCGGCGCTGAGCCGGCGCGATTGAAGTTCAGCGGGAGCGATCTGTTCATCCGCGAACTGCGAAAACGGGTGGACGCTTATTTTGTACGAACGGGGAAATCGAAGCGCGACTGCCCGCAAATGTATTTCAAAACCGCGACCATCCTGGCGTGGTTTTTGTCTTCGTATTTGCTGCTGCTTTTTTGCGCTCCGCATTGGTGGCTGTCGGTTCCGCTGGCGGTGATCCTGGGGCTGTCGGTGGCGGCGATCGGTTTTAATATTCAACATGACGGCGGGCACCGGGCGTATTCGAACCATCAGTGGGTTAACAAACTGATGTCACTGACCCTCGACCTGATGGGAGGGAGTTCCTATATGTGGGATTGGAAACACAATTCCATTCACCACACGTATCCAAACATCGATGGCCATGACGACGACATCAATATGGGATTTTTGGGACGCCTGGCTCCGCAACAGCGGCGGCTGGGATTCCACCGGTACCAGGGGATTTACCTTTGGTTCCTTTACGGATTCATCTCGATCAAATGGCATTTGATTGACGATTTTTACCAAGTTGGCCGCGGGCGCATTGGAGAGCACAAGATTCCACGGCCTAAGGGGAAGGACCTTGCGATTTTCATCGCGGGGAAGGTTGTTTTCTTCTCGATGGCGTTTGGAATTCCGATGCTGCTGCATCCCTGGTACGACGTGCTGATGATTTACGGGCTGGCGGCGTTTGTCAGCGGAGTGGTGCTGAGCGTTGTTTTCCAGCTGGCTCACTGCGTTGGGGAAGCGGAATTTCCTTCGCCGGTTTATGTGGAAGGCGTGGGAGAGCGGATGCAAACGGATTGGGCGATACATCAGGTGCAAACGACGGTGGATTTCGCGCGGGGGAACCGGCTACTGTGCTGGTTTGTGGGCGGGCTTAATTTTCAGATCGAACACCATCTGTTCCACAAAATTTGCCATATTCATTACCCGGCCCTCTCGAAGCTGGTTGAAGAGACGTGCCACGAATTTGGCGTGCGGTATGCGGCGCAGAAGACGTTTGTTTCGGCCGTGGCATCGCATTTCCACTGGCTGGTGGAGATGGGGAAACCGGTGGAGATCGGCGGCAATTGAACGGCAGGGCGCTTCGTGGTGCGGTTGCCGTGATTGGCGCGATGGGGGCTTGGATTTCGAAGTAATGGTCGCGCTACTATCTGCCGTCGGTGGTTTAAGCTATAATTGGGTGTGCGCCTCCGGGTCGATCGCGACCGAGGTGTGAAACTGGCGCTGCCGGCACATGCGGCGCTTCTCGCTCAGTCGCGATCAACGATCCGGAGCAAATCAATGACATCCCTTGCAGCGAAGTTTGAACCTGTCCTTGACCGCGCGGGCGTCAAGGAACGAACGAAGATCGAAAAACACCTGGCGGTGTGCGATGCCGAGGCGAACGCGGCGCACGGGCAGCTGTGGCGTCGCATGGCGGCGATTTTGGGGGAACTGGCGCCGCTGGCGATTCAGTCGGCGGGGCATAACGCCTGGAAATTTTTTATTCCCGACGGGAAATTCCGCATGCAGGTTTTCGCGATGGAAGATTCATTCGACGGGATGCTGCGAATCTATATCCCGGACGTGCTGAATGACGCGGTGAAGGCGAAGATTTTGGCGAAGACCTCGACGCCGCAGACGTTTGCGGTGGATGGGTCATCGACGCAATTGAAGATTGAGTCGCTGGGTGTGGCGGAGGCGTCGGCGGCGCCGCCGCATTATCAGCATATGCTGGGTTGGAATCGCAAGGCGCTGCGCGTGAATGTGCCGACGGTTAAAACGGATGAGAAGCTTTACGCGGCGGTACAGGCGCTGGCGCAATTGGCGTCGAAAAGCTGGATGCCGCTTGCGGCTACCGTGGCGACGCGATAATCGGCGGGGGCGGAGCGGGGGCGCAGGTATCAGATCTCTTCCAGCAACTGGCGGCTGGAGGTGCTGTCGGGCGGGGAAATTGGGGTGGCGAGCGAATCGGTGGCGCTGGCGGAGTCGGTGATGCTCTGAGCTCCGAATATAT
>JBEKPV010000129.1:0-9879 GCA_049520395.1 Tepidisphaeraceae bacterium | reverse complement strand
TCAGTTGATCGAGCCCCGCAAAGCCAAGCGTCTCATACGTGAAGAAGGGTTCGGCGTAGGGGGTGCCGATGCGGCCGCCGAAATAGCCGCAGAGGGTGCGGACCATGTCGGGGACGGGGCTGTTGTTCACGCCGAACTGCGATTGATAGGCGGCGACCGCGGCTATTTTTTTGTCGATCTGGGCGCTGATATCGAGGCAGAAAGTGGGCTGAAATGAGATGCGCAGATGTGTGCAGAAATAATAGATGATGCGTTTGGGGTGCCAGGGTTGGCCGGGGATGTCGGATTTGGTGAGTTTGGCGTCGAAGCGGGCGTCCTCGCCGATCCGCGTGACGGCAACGTGATCGGGATGGGCGTCCAGGGGATAGGGGAGAAATAGAATCTGGGGCTTATGCTGGCGGATAACCGCGGCTAATTTGTGGCGGCTGGGAAGATCGTGAATGACCTCGCGGTTTTTTAGGCCCAACTGGGTGCGGCCGACGCCGAGGATTTTGGCGGCCTCGGCGGCTTCAGCGGCGCGAATTTCGGGGGAGCCGTGCGGTGTGGGTTCGCCGGTGGTCATGTCCACCAGGTGCACGCGGTGGCCTTGCTCGACCAGCCTGGCGATCGAGCCTCCCATGCCCAACTCTTGATCGTCGGGATGCGGGCCGATGACTAAAATGGATAGCATCGCGCCATTGTAACCCGCCGCCTTCGGCTCCGCGCGGGGCGTTGTAGACGATAAAAGTTGCCCAGAATACCGGTTGCGGCGGCCGGCGGTCGATTAAGATTTGGGGCGACTGGATTCGTTTTCTGCGGGTGTGGTATAAGCTGTTAGCCATGTTTCGCCGCATAGGGGTCTACACTCTGGTTGTAGTTTTAGCCGCGCTGGTGGCGCCGCTTCGGGCGGATGACAGCGACTCGGTGATCATTAAAAGCCGCGACGGGGATTTGCAATTATCGTTGCCCACGGGGTGGGATTCGCTGACGCCGGACAAATCGCAGATATCGGCGATCGACGGCTCCAAACACGAACAAGTGGAGGTCTACACGGAGAACCACGCCGACGTTCGCGACGGGCTGCGATCGCACGCTCAGCATTGGTGCGACGGGTTTGTGAAGCAATTCGATGACAGCACCTGCACGACGGGAAATGAGGTTCAGTTTGGTTCGAATAACGCCATGCAATACGAAATTCACGGGACGGTAAAGGATGATCAGAGAAAGCTGGGAATTGAACTGAGCATCGTCGAGATGGACCGGCATTATGCCGAGGTGATCGCGTATTGCCCGGAATCGAATTTTTCGGATAACCAGTCCGATTTGCAGGATTTGCCGCGCGGGCTGAGCGAAATTTACGGCAGCGGGAATTAGGCGGGAATCGAATCCGCGCCCGGGGGGGCAATCTGGCGATACAACTGTTCCAGGGCTTCGACCATTACGGGGGCGTCGAAGCGCTTCAATGCGAAATCGCGGCCGGCGCGGCCCATCGACGCGCGTAAATCCGCATCCTCAGCCAATCTTGAAATCGATTCGAGCAGCTTTTCCAAATCAAACGGCGGCAAGATGAAGCCGCTTTCATCGGGCAGGAGCCCTTCGCGATTGCCGTCGATGTCGTAGGCGATTACGGGTTTTTGCGCCAGCGCGCCCTGCGGGAGAGCGCGGGCCAAGCCTTCGCGGCGCGACGGGTGCACCAGGATATCCATGGCGGCGGTGAGCTGCGGGACCTGGGACGGGGGGACCATGCCGGTGAGTTTAAATCGGTTGCGCAGGCCCATTTGATTCATGCGCTGCTCGAATTTTGGGCGGAGCGTGCCGTCGCCGATCCATAGGAACCGGAGATTGGGGAATTGGTTGCAAAGGCGCGGGGCGATTTCGAGGAGATCGCCGTGGCCTTTCAAATCGAATAATCGGGCGATGGTGCCGACGACTAGGTCGGAATCGGAGAAGCCAAGGTCGCGACGAACCTGCTGGCGCGGAACCGGCGGCTTGACGAAGGGGGCGGTCTCCATACCGCTGTAGATGGTGAGGTATTGATCGGGTCGGCCGATGCCGGCGTCGAGGGACTGGCGGCGCATCGCGTCGGCGACGCAGACGATCTTCGTGGTCAGGGGAGCGGCCTGTTTTTCGAGAGATTTGTAGGCCCAATTGATCCAGGGGCTGGTGGAGGCGGTGAAGGCGAGGCCGTGAATGGTGTGGATGACGGCCTGTGCGCCCGCGCGGCGTGCGGCGCGGCGGCCGAGGATGCCGGCCTTGCTGGAGTGCGTGTGGACGATGTCGGGGCGAATTTCGCGGAGCTGGGCGGTGAGCTGGTTGAGCACGCGCAGGTCGCGCACGGGGTTGATGGCTCGGCGCATGTCATCCAGGACGACGAGGCGAAAGCCGGCGGCTTTGGCGCGATCCATGAGGGAGCCTTCGGGGCCCAGGGCGGGGCCGGTGATGAGCGTCACGTTGTGGCCGCGGGCGTGCTGGCCCTGGCAGGAGAGGAGGGTGTTCTCCTGCGCTCCGCCGATAATCAGGCGTGTGATGAGGTGTACAATCTTCATCGAAAAATACGCGGACGTGTCCGCGCCTTTGGGTCATGATAACAGCGCCGGAAGGTCCGGAAAGAACCTGCGGATCGGGCATTTGGCGCGGCGGTTGAACCCGCGAAAAATGCTGAAATATCCGGTGTAAATCGCATGTCATTAAGGTGCTAACCACAGTAACCGAAATGGTTAGTAGCGGGCCGCTCCGTAAATCGGATTGCGCCCGACATGGAGTTCAATGACGTGAAATCAGAGTCGGAAGGCAAAGTCGGCGCGGCAGCGCCCGAGCGGTCGCCGTCGGTGTCGCGCCGGGCGCTGATCGGCGTGTTGCTGGTGCTGGGGATGGCGGCGCTGACGGCCGCCGCCGCGTGGACGAATTGGAACAACGATTTAACGGCGATGCGCGCCGGGGAACAGAACCGGATCGACGCGATCGCGACCGCCGTCGCCAGTTGCGTGGACGGGGACCAGTGCGCGGCGCTTTGGCAGGCCAATCCCAACATAACGGAGTGGGCGGATTGGAATTCGCCTTCGCCGCAGACGCAGCGAATCGCCAGCGCGCTGCAGGAGGCGCAGGTCGCCAATGGTTTGACGGCGCGGATTTCGCTGCTTCGCCCGCCGCCGGGGTATTCGCCGGACCATCCGCCGGCCGTCGCGCCCGGCGGGGACGACCAACTGTGGGCTTATGCTCCGGTACGCGATTCTTCGCTGAACGTGGTGGCGATCGTGGCGGTGAGCGGCTCCCCGGCGGGACGCCTCGTCGAGACGCGCGGGCAATTCGTGCAGCAAGCGGCGGCGCTGGCGACCTGTTTCATCACCGCCGTCATCATGATCGCCCTGCTGAAAGGGAGCAAACTTCGGAGCGAAAAAGAGATCCGCAAACTGGCGCTGGTCGCCAGCCGAACGGACAACGCGGTGATCATCACCGATTCGGCGGGGAGAATTGAATGGGTCAACGAGGGGTTCACGCGCATCACCGGCTACACACTGGTGGAAGTGAAGGGGAAGAAGCCGGGGAAATTTCTGCAAGGCGCCAACACCGATCCGGCCACGGTGCAGCACATTCGGTATCAGCTGAGTTTGCAGCGGGGATTCGCGGCGGAACTGGTGAACTACGCCAAGGACGGGCGGACGTATTGGGTCTCGATCGACGTTCAGCCGATTTACGATCGGCGCCGGCGGCTGACGAATTATATCGCCATCGAGCGGGATATTACCCAGCAGAAAGAGACGGAGCAGGCGGTCCGCGAGAGCGAGATGCGGACGCGCCTGGTGATGGACAACGCGCCGGGCGCGGTGATGACCGCCAACGCGATCGGGCGAATCGTGGACTGGAACGCGCAGGCGGTGGTGATGTTCGGATTCCAGGCGGAAGAGGCGGTCGGCAAGCCGCTGGACCGGATGATCCTCCCCGGGCGGCTTTGGGACGATTCGAGCGGCTTATATACGCTGCTCAAAGGGGAAGACGGGGCGCTGGAAAATCGGCGGCTGGAACTGATGGGGGCGCGGCGCGACAACAGCGAATTCCCGGCGGAGATTTCGGTGTCGCCGCTGCATGGAGCGGGGCGGGCGGCGTATAGCATTTTCATCCGCGACATCAGCGAGAGCCGGCGAACCGAGCAGCGCCGGGATGTGCAGTACGCAGTCACGCGGGTGCTGGCGGAAAGCGAAACGGTGGAGCGGGCCTTGTCGGAGATTCTGAGCTGCGTTTGTCTGACGATGAACTGGCAAGGGGGAGCGGCCTGGGCGCTGGCGCCCGACGAGCAGACGATGCGCTGCGGGCATTTCTGGCACGACCCGAAAGTGGACGCGGCGCGGCTGGCGGATGGGTGCCGGGAATTGGCTGTTCAACGGGGGCAAATCCTGCCCGGGCGCGTTTGGGAAACGGGACAGGGCGAATGGATCGAGCAGATCGAGGCGACGCCGGGCTTGCTTCGCCAATCGGCGATGCTGGCGGCGGGAATGAAATCGGCGCTGGCCTTCCCGATCAAATTCGGCGGGCAGGTTGTGGGCGTGATGGAGTTTTATAGCGCTGTGGCGCTGGGTAAAGATACGAGCCTGCTGATTTTGCTGGAAACGCTGGGGAGCCAGATCGGGCAGTTTTTGGAACGGCAGCGCACGCAGGGGGAACTGTCTTCGGCGAAGGAGGCCGCCGACGCCGCGAATCGGGCCAAGAGCGAATTTCTGGCGAACATGAGCCACGAAATCCGCACGCCGCTGAATGGGATCATCGGGATGACTCAATTGCTGCTGCGCACGACTCTGTCGGTGCCGCAGCGGCGTTATGCGACGATCGTCAATTCCTCCGGCGAAGCGCTGCTGGCGCTGATCAAACAAATCCTGGATTTTTCGAAGGTGGAGGCGGGGAAACTGGAACTGGAAACGATCCCGTTCTCGCTGCGGCAAGTGGTCGAGGACGTGGTGGAGATGCTGGCGCAGAAGGCCTCGCAAAAGGGGCTGGAACTGGCCTGTCAGGTGGAGGGGGCGCTGCCGAAATATCTGATCGGCGATCCGGAGCGGCTGCGGCAGATTCTGATCAACCTGGTCTCCAACGCGATCAAATTCACCGAGCGCGGGGAGGTGCTGGTCCGGGCGGTTTTGGACAGCCGACCGGACAACGAAAAACTGGTGGTTCGATTCCTGGTGCGCGATACGGGAATCGGCATCGCCTCGGAGCGACTGGACCGATTGTTCAAAATGTTCTCGCAGGTGGATACCTCGACCACCCGCAAATACGGCGGGACCGGGCTTGGTCTGGCGATCTCCAAACAATTAGTGGAATTGATGAAGGGACAAATCGGCGTCGAAAGCACGGTCGGCAAAGGCTCGACGTTCTGGTTCACCGCGACGCTGGCCGAGGCGCTCGGACCGGCGCCCGAGGGGGAATCGAATGGCGTTTCGGCGACGAATCTGCGCGGGCTGCGCATTTTGGCGGTGGATGACAACGACACGCATCGCGAATTGCTCCGCGAGCAGTTGAGCGCCTGGGGCGTCGGGTCGGTGGCGACGGCGGCCAGCGGCGAGGAGGCGCTGGATTTATTGCGAAAACGAGGGGGAGAAGGAGATCCGTTCCACGTGGCGCTGCTCGATCTGGTAATGCCGAAAATGACGGGGCTGCAATTGGCGCGGGAAATCCGAAGCGATGAGACGCTGTCGGATACGGCGCTGATCATGCTGACTTCGATGGATATCAGCGTGGACGCGGCGGAAGTGGCGCGGGCGGGATTTCTACGGCAATTGAACAAGCCGATCCGGCAATCGCAGCTCTTTGACGCGGTGATCGAAGCGGCGGCCTGCCCCAGCGGAGCGGTGATCGAAGCGACGATCGAACCGGCGGCGCCAAGGCCGGCCCCGCAGGCGGTGCCGGCCTCGCGGCGGGCTCATATTCTGCTGGCGGAGGACAATGAGGTGAATCAGCTGGTCGCCCAGGAGATTCTGACCGGGGCGGGACATACGGTGGATGTGGTCTGCAACGGCCGATTGGCGGTGGAGACGATTTTGCGGCGGAAATATGACCTGGTGGTGATGGACTGCCAGATGCCGGAGATGGACGGTTTCGAGGCGACGGCCACGATCCGCAAACATGAGGCGGAGGGTCGATTGCCCGGTGGCGCGAAAGCTTTGCCGGTGATCGCATTGACGGCCAATGCCGTTAAGGGGGACCGCGAGCGGTGCCTGGAGGCGGGAATGAACGGATACGTGACTAAACCGGTGGAGACGGAGAAATTGCTCGAGGCGGTCGATACGGCGCTGGCGGGTCGAGCCCCGGCGGAATCGACGGAGGCGGCCCCCCCGCCGCCGGCGGACGACGGGCAGCTGATCGACGTCGAAGGGCTGCTGCGCCGATGCCGGGGAAAATCGTCCTTGGCGCTGACGCTGCTGAACAAATTTCACGAACAGATCAGCGGTCAACTGGCGCAGGCGCAGGAGCAGCTTGCGCGGCACGACGCGGAGGCGCTATCGAAACTGGCGCACTGCGTGAAGGGGACGGCGGCGAATCTTTCCGCGGGCCCGCTGCGCAAGGCGGCGGCGGAATTGGAGGCCGTGGGGGCCGAGGGGGATAGCGCGGCGCTGTGCGCCGCGGTGGAGGCCCTGGCGGCACAGGCGAAGGAGTTAATTGCATATCTACCCCAGGCCTCGGCCGCGGTGACCTCGGGAGGAACGACGAGTTCGGTTACGAGGTGAACAATGAAGATTTTGATTGCGGATGACGACATTGTCGCGATGGAACTGCTGAAGGATCTGCTCACGGACGCGGGGCACGAAGTGAGTTGCGCTTCGAACGGCCGGGAAGCGCTAGAGATTCTGCGCCGTTCGGAACACCGGGTTGTGATCACCGACTGGGAGATGCCGGTGATGAGCGGCGTGGAGTTCTGCGAGGCGGTGCGCTCCAGCGGGGAATTCGAGGGGTATATCTACATCATCCTGCTGACTTGCCATGGCACGATCGCGGAGCGGGTGGCGGGATTATCCGCCGGGGCGGACGATTTCATCAGTAAGCCCTTTGAGCCGGCGGAACTGCTGGCCCGCATCCAGGCGGCGGATCGAATCCTGTCGATGGAGACGCGCGATGTGGCGATATTCGCCATGGCGAAATTGGCCGAATCGCGCGATCCGGAAACCGGGAGCCATCTGGAACGAGTGATGAACTTTTCGCGGGTATTGGCCAAGCAGTTGCCGGCGATCGGGCGGCTGACCGACCAGATTGACGGGGATTTCGTCCGCGCGATTTATGCCACCAGCCCGCTGCACGATATCGGGAAAGTGGGGATTCCCGATTGCGTATTGCTCAAACCGGGACGATTGAGCGACCGGGAATTCGCGATCATGAAGACGCACACGACCATCGGGGCGCAGACGCTGGACGCGGCGCTGCGGCGATTCCCGGGAACGCGATTTTTGGAAATGGCCCGCGATACCGCGGCCACCCATCACGAACATTTCGACGGATCGGGCTATCCGGCGGGTCTGCGCGGAAATAATATTCCCCTGTGCGGACGCATCGTGGCGGTGGCGGATGTTTACGACGCCATGACGAGCAAACGGGTCTACAAGGAAGCCTTTAGCCACGACATCGCCCGGTCGCTGATCTTGAAAGAAAGCGGGACGCAATTCGATCCGGATGTGGTCGATGCGTTTTTGACGGCGGAGCAGGCGTTCATTTCGATTCGCGAGCGGTTCACGGAACCGCATTCCGTGGCGGCGTAATTTAGAGCGTTTCCCATTTCACAATAGCGTCTGCGTCGCCGCCGGTGATGCGGCAACTGTGGCGGAGCTATAAAGTTGAACCGCCGCTTTATCTGCTGGCGACGATCGCCGCGCCGTTTTCGCGGTGGGTTTCGATGGGGATTTGCACGGGATTGTGGTTTCTCTGGCTGATCTCGGCGACGGATGGGTTGCCGGGGAATAAATGGAAGGTGGCGGAGAGATGGGACGATGTTAAAATAACTGCCAGCGACAATGGGATTCCCACGCGAGGTGAACCATTACAAATGGAATCAACATACTCAAAGGGACAATACGCGGAAAGACCATCGAACTGGAGCAGGCGCCGGGGCTGCCCGATGGTCAGGAAGTATCCGTGACACTTGCGGCTGCGGCGCCGCCCGGGGAGGGACTGCGTCGTTCGTTCGGCTCTTGGGCCGATGACGCGCAAGAATTGGATCAATTCTTGGATCAAATCCGAAGCGACAGGAAACATCAGCGGGACCATACCAACCCGTGAATTTTCTGCTGGATACCAATATCTGCTCGGCATATTTGAAAGGGGATGGACGAGTATTCAACCGATTCATCCAGCATGCCGGCGGATTGGGCGTCTCGGCAATCGTCGTCGCGGAATTATATTCGTGGGTCTATCGGGCCAAGACGAAACCCGCCCGATTAATCGGATTGACTTCTCTGCTGGCGGAAATTCATCTGTACCCGGTCGATCACGATGTCGCGCGCAAATTTGGCGAAGTCCGCGCCGCCCTGCTAGACGTGGGACGGCCCACTCCAGAAATCGATCTTCTCATCGCTAGTACCGCGCTTGTTTATGACCTAACGCTGGTTACCCACAATGTGCAAGACTTCGCCCACTTGCCAGGACTCAGAATTGAAAATTGGCTATCATAGGGGACGGGTCGAGGCCAATGACTCGGCCAATGACTCAATGCCTTGTTTCCAATCGGGAAAGAGTTCTTCGTTCTCCGACCAGAGTTCAAATAGCTCACTACCTTCGGCGCAGACGCGAAGGCAAGCTCGTTCGCCAATCGCTTTCAGCGATGAAAAATCCAGCGTGCCAATCGCGACGCGCCACTGTGTCCATTTCTCGTTTTCACGGAGGGTAAGCGGTTTTCGCTCTAAGACTGCTTCGATTACAGCGGCCGACACTAAAACGGATTGACCCGCCAAATAATCCACGTACTCAGCGGACAACGCATCCTCGAAGGCTCTGCGCATAACTGCACGCGGGTCGGGCCGGGGAATCAGTTCCCCTTCAAGGAAATCAAGAGCAGTGTCGTCATCAAATGTACCTATTCCCCAAGCGCCCATTTTTTCTCCCGGCGATCCCGTTAGTTGTTGGTCCATCAAATCAATTTCTCCGCGATTTGCACGGCATTAGTCGCCGCGCCCTTGCGGACCTGGTCGCCGCTGACGAAGAGGTCGATGCCTCGGCCGTCGTCTCGGCTGATGTCCTGGCGGATGCGGCCGACCAGGACGTTGTCCTGGCCGCTGGCCTCCAGGGGCATGGGGAAATGATTTTTTTCCGGGTCGTCGACGATGGTGACGCCGGGGGCTTGGCTGAGAATTTGGCGGACCTGCTGCGGCGTGATGGGGCGCTCGAATTCGAGGTTGATCGATTCGCTGTGGGCGCGGGGGACGGGAACGCGCACGCAGGTGGCGGTGATCATGATTTTGTCGTCGCCGAAGATTTTTCGGGTTTCGTTGACCATTTTGTTTTCCTCTTCGTTGTAGCCGTTGGCGGCGATCTTGCTGTTGTGACTGAAGAGGTTGTGGACGATCTGGTGAGGGAAAAGGGAGCGCTGGATGGAGCCGCCGGCGGCGTGGGCGCGGGTTTGTTGCTCCAATTCGTGCAATCCGGCGGCGCCGGCGCCGCTGACGGACTGGTAGGTGCTGACGATGATGCGCCGCACGCGGTTGGTTTTGTGCAGCGGCCAGACGGGGACGTTCATGATGATGGTGCTGCAATTGGGGTTGGCGATCAGGCCGCTGTGTTTGTGAATCTGCTCGGGATTGACTTCGGGGACGACCAGGGGGATACCCTCTTTCATGCGGAAGGCGGAGGTGTTGTCGACCACGATGGCGCCGGCCGCGACCGCAATGGGGGCGAATTCTTTGCTGACCGAGCCGCCGGCGGAGAAGAAGG
>JBEKPV010000128.1:0-9926 GCA_049520395.1 Tepidisphaeraceae bacterium | reverse complement strand
CATTTCATAATAGCGTCTGCGTCGCAGCCATTTGCGGCACAGGCTAGGCACGACGACGAAGCGTATCTGACTCCGATAGTTTCCGCAGGATGGAGGAGTAATCCCGGCGCGCCGGGACATGGGCCGCAAATGGCTGCGACCCGAAGGGTTGCGTCCAGAGGGGCCGCTCGCGTCGTCATCGCTCCTCCGAGGGTCCATACGAACCCGCGTCGTCGCTCTTCCCAGCGCCCGGCCCCTCTGGACGCAACGCAGACGCTATTATGAAATGGGAAACGCTCTAATTATGCCGAGGCCACGGTGATGAAATCGGAGACGCTGTTCAGATCGCGGATGCTTTGGGGGGTGGTTTTGACGGTCGCCGAGGCGCCGCGGACGATTTCCGGGTGAACCTTGTTGGGGCGTTTGGTCCAGATTTGCCCGCCGCGCCGTTTGGGGAGTTCCTTGAAATTCTTGCTGCGAATTTCGATGGGCCTGCGGATCGACTTGTCCTTCATAAACAGCCGCTCCAGCGTTTTGCGTGCGGCGGCCCGGTTGACCGATTTGCCAATGGTGATCTTGATCGTTTTGCCTGGTTTCAAGTCGATGGCCATATCGCGTTACTCCGGTGCAATTGGGCCGGGAAATATAGCAGATTCACCGCAGGCGGCAAGCCGCAGCGCGAAAGCGGCCGGAAGTGGGTAGGAGCGGGCGGGAACCGGCGAAGATGTGGTACAATCATGCCATGGTCACCCAAGCCGCACCGGCGGCGGATGTTCGCTCGCTTGTGGACCAACTCATCCTCGGCGCCCTGCGTGAAAAAGCCAGCGATCTGCATCTGGAGCCGTTGTCCGATGGGTGCGAGCTGCGATGCCGCGGTTTACAGACCAAGCCGAATTGGCGCGGGTGCTGGGAAATTCGCCTCACCTGAGCTGAAATATCGCCGTCGGCATTCCGTCATCCTGGGTGGAGGCAGCACCATGCCCATGCCAACCGTTTTTTCGCCCGCGCCGAGCTCCCCGGCCGGGCTTGCTCGTCAGGCCGATGACGGTCTGGATCTTCTGCGCCGCTGGGCCGCGACGGGCGACGCCGAGGCGTTCGCCCGAATCGTCCACCAATATGCCGGCTGCGTTTATGCCACCTGCCTGCGCGTGCTGGGGGACAGCGCCCGCGCCCAGGATGTTTCCCAGGAAACTTTTTTCCGCCTGATGCGCCGGCCGGGCGACGTCACCGTCAATCTCGGCGGCTGGCTGCACCGCACCGCGACGCATCTTTCGCTGGACGCCTTGCGCAGCGAAAATTCGCGCCATCGCCGCGAAATTGTCTACGCTACCGAATGCACGCACGAGGCCTCAAGCTGGGCCGAGCTTTCTCCCTGCGTCGATCAGGCGATGACCGAGTTGCCCGAAGAATTGCGCACGCTGCTGGTCGACCACTATTTGCTGGGCAAGACGCAAGCGGAGCTCGCCGAGCGCACGGGGCTCTCGGCCGCCACGATTTCCCGGCGGGTCAAACAAGGTTTGGAAGAGCTTCGCCGGCACCTGCGGCTCAAGGGGGTGTTTGCGTTGCCCGCGGCGCTGGCGGGGCTGCTGTGTCACGTCGCAGCCCGTCAGGCCCCGGCAAGTCTCACGACCGAATTGGGCAAAATGGCGCTCCTCGGCGGCTCCGCCGGCCGCAAGGCGATGTTCCGCGCTCCGCTCCAGCGCCCGCTGGCGAGCAAAGTTGTCGATCCGCGGCTTCTGGTTCCGCTGATCGGCAGCGTGCTGGCGATTCTGCTGGTCGAATGGATGTTGTCCGCCGGCCCGCTGAGCGCGAATCACGCCGCGGCGGCCCCGCCGCCCGATGCGGTTCCACATTCGCGCTAATTACCCAAAGGAAAATTCCATGACCGAGCCGGCCTCGCACGGATTGACGTTTGCTTATCAGGCCCAGGCCGCCGCCCAAGGCGACAGTCTGGTGTTGCCGAATGGTTTGATCCGGCAGGGGGTATCCGTGCTTTTGGAAGAGCAAAGCGTCGAAAATTCCGGCGATCGAATTGTTGAAGTCAGCGCCGCATTCGACGGCCACAAACTCACCCAGCGCCTACGTTTCGCCCGCCACGGCCAAATTTGGCAACTCATCGCGGCTCAGCTTGGCGCCTGATCCGGGTAAACCCGAGCGTTTTTCGCCACATCCAGACATACCCATTTGATTATCGGACTGAAATCAATTGGCCAAACTCAAAATCTGGGGTATATCCATAAGTGGTCGCGGGGTGATTTGCCCCCCGCGGACCACCGGCTCCATGATCCGCGTTCCCGCGGATTTGCCAGAGTTGCACTTCTTGGCTTTTCGAGTTTTCGCCGCCATCGGCGAACTTTGGGGTCGGTTCTATTTTGCCGTGCCGTTGGGTGTGGGCCTCACAGATCTTGGGAGGCTTGTAATGGATAAGAATCAACAGCCCATGCTGTTCCCGATGATTCCGGACGGCGGTTGGGACAAACCGCGCCAAGCGCCCGCGAAGGAACCCCCCTCCGGCAGCATCGCCGGTCGCGTCTTCCTGGCGCTGATCGCCCTCGGACTCTTCGCGGCCATGGGATATCTGCTGGGATTGATCATCAAATTGATGGATCTACCCATGCCCAGGCTGCCTTTTGGGTCCAATTAGCGGACTAAAGTTATTTCTAGCGTGGCCGGGCGGTCCTGCGCTACAATATTTCGCATGGACCCCGCGGAAGGCAGCATGGCGAGCCTGATCATTCCATCGAATAACGGCCAAGTGGCCGCGGGGGTTTTCCGGCGCCGCGTTCTGATTGGTCGTAAGCCCTTCAATGGGGTCCAGTTCGAGCAGCGCGCCATCTCGCGGGTCCACGCCTGGATCGACGTGGAGGGGAAGAATTTCTACGTCGCCGACGCCGCCAGCCGCGCCGGCACCACCGTGAACGGCCAGCGCACCGCCGGCAAAGTCATCCTCCACGACGGCGATGTCATCGGCATCGGCGCCGAACGCCTGATCTTCCGAACCACCGATAAACTCCCCGACGGCGCGATCTCATTTTCGATTTCCGAAAACGGCACCAATCCCGATTTTCAGGACCGCGGAATTCTCATCCGATGCAATTGCGGCGCGCCCCTCTGGGTTCCCGCGAGCATGGCCGGCGCTTATGGGCACTGTGCGCATTGCCAGGGTGAAATCGACGTCCCCGGCGATCCGCCGGCCGGCGTTCGCCGCCCGCTCACGCCTAACGACTCCATCGCCGACATGCCCGCCATGGACGAGCTGGGAAACGTGAAGCGCCCGCACGATCCTCTGGCCGCCGAGTTCCCGCGGCCGCAGCCCAAGGCCGGAGCGGTCGCGCAGCTTTGCGGCATCTGCCAGAAAGCGCTCGAAGCCGTGCACGCCACGGTCAATTGCCCCGCCTGCTCGCAACCGTATCACGAAAAATGTTGGGAAGACAACGGCGGATGCGCCGCCTATGGCTGCATCCAGGCCGGCATGATGATGCCCCTGCCCCCCATCGCCCCGGTCGAAGCGCCGCCGATCGCCGCCCGCGTCGTGGAGCCGGTCCCGGTGAAGCACGCCCCGGTAAAAATTCTCGCGCGCCAGCCCATCCCCGATCGGCCCGTGCATCAACCCATGGCCAGCGACAAAGCGGTGTTGATCGGCAGCGTGGTCGGCGTCATCCTCGGCACGTTCACCTTCGGCGTCCCCGCCCTCGCCATGGCCGCCGCCGCCCTCGTCTACGCCATCCGCGGCCGCCGCGACAGCGCCCACAGTTCGCGCGTCGCCGCCGTCGCCACCGCGATCTGCGTCATCGGTATCGCCATCGGAATCTTCACCAGCATCCTCTTCTGGTTCAACGGCGCCGACGCCGCCAGCCGTTAACTTCTTGCCCGATTTCGTTTATTTAATCGACGCGTGAACAAACTTCCCCCGGATATCGACACCATCCTCTTCGACTGCTTTAACACTCTGATCGACGAGCTGGCCCCCACCGGCCTCTGTTCCATCCCGCAACAATCCATCGACTTTGGTTTCTTCTCCAGCCAGGAAGAATTCTTCAAACACTACATCCCCACCTGCCGCCGTCCCGACGGGCGCGAAACGCAGCTCCACCAGCGTCTCGGGCAAACTCTCGCAAGCTCCAAGCTCACTCCCAAAATTTCCCCCGACCAGGCGATCCCACGCATGATCGAAACCTGGCTGACCGAATATCCGCGAACCGTCCGTCCCGCCCCCGGCGTACAAAAAATGCTCCACCACTGGCACAAGCAAAAAAAGCTGGCCGTCGTCTCCAATTTCTTCCTCCCCAATTGGCCCCAGGACTTACTCAAAACCCACGGCCTGGCCCACTACTTTGATTTCATCCTCAACAGCGCCGACGTGGGCTACCGAAAACCCGACCCGCAAATCTACCGGCACGCCATGACTCGACTGGGCAAGCCCCCATCCCAAGCCGCCACTATTTTATTCATCGGCGACCGCGTCGATCTGGACATCGATCCCCCGCGCTCGCTGGGCATGCGAGTCCTCCACTACAAAAACCCACCCCCCGGCACCACGCTTCTGCACGAAACTCCCCAAGGCGTGGACTCCATCGACCATTGGGACCAGTTTCGCTAAGCGACCCATGACCGGAAACACGCCAAACTGGGCAAGCGAAACTCTCCCGCTATGCAATCCGCTCAATCAACATAAAGCCGGCAGAAAAAAATGATGACCGCAATGATTGGCGCCACCCAAGCGAAAATGGCCGCTGGGATAGACCAGATAACCAGCCATCGCGGTTGATGACAGACAATTCTGTCGTCATTAGCGAGTTGCGTCACTAACCTACTATTCCACCGCCTCTCTGCAATCCGATCAAACACGATAATCGCCGTCGCAATCACCGGTAGGAGCCACACCCACAAATCCCACAATAAAAAATGGCCAGTGAAGACAGTATACTGCCAAATCCACATATGAAGCCTGACGTCAATATTAGAATCGGGATTGCCATGGGGGCCGGGGCGGGGAAACGCAAATCGTATGTCCTCCCACCCGAAACTAATAATCAAAGATACGAGGCTGATGCAAATCGAAGTAGATAGCCAGCCTCGACGTCGAATTTCCTTCGAGTGCGGCAACGCATATTCCAATGGTTCGTTTCCGGAGCCCATCACTCCCTCATAGTTTACGCAAAATTAGGATGGCTCAAGTACACCCACGCATCTGCGACGTGATAGGTAAGGTTTATTTCCGCCCGACATATATACTCCGTTATTCATCCTCGCGCCCTCCTCCCAACCGATATCCCTTTAAATGAACCGCACTCTTCCCATCCCAACTGCGCAAATGACTCCCCGCGGAGAGGCCCAGCTGGTCATCGACGCCGAGCACTATCGCCGAGTCGTCGAGTCCGGAATCCTGCGCGCCACCGTCAGCCTCGAAATCGCCACCGCCGATTTCAAAGCCATGATCCTCCCCCAGGCCCCCGGCTGCCGGGGCATGAGCATCATCAAAGCTCTGCGGCGGCTGGCGGAAAAAGGGGTCGAAGTTCGCCTCCTCCACGCGGGCACGCCCAGCGGCCCGGCCCTGCGCGAATTAAAAGCCGCTCTTCCCAAAAATCTGACGATCCGCCGCTGCCCGCGCCTGCACGCCAAAACCGTCATCGTCGATTGCCGAGCGATGTATTTAGGCAGCGCCAATTTCACCGGCGCCGGCCTGGGGGCCAAATCCGACGGCCGCCGCAATTTCGAGTGGGGAATCTGGACTCAATCCGCTTCCCTCATTGACGCCGTGGTCGAACAATTCAACGCGCTATGGGAAGGCCGCCGCTGCACCACCTGCAAACGCAAGGACGTTTGCCCCGTGCCCCTTGAAGAACCGCGGCTCTGATCGAACAATGGGGTCGTGAACTCACTGACTCGAAGACTCCTGCCCGCCCTGCAACTCACCCGCATGGCGCTGGTCTTCACCGCTCTGGCCGACAGCGGGTGCGCCATGCTCCTGGGCGCCGCCAAATCCGCCGCCGCGGCCGGCGACGGCGGGTCCCTCTGGCGACAACTCAACGTCACCCAATGCTTTTCCATGATGCTGGTTTCCGTCGGTCTTTACGGCTTCGGGATGAGCCTCAACGACATCATCGACCGCCGCCGCGATTCGCTCATCTCGCCCAATCGCCCGCTGCCCAGCGGCCGCATAGGCGTCAAAACCGCGCACGTCGTCTGCACCCTCCTCATTCTCATGGCCCTCTTCGGCGGCGAAACCTACAGCGACGTCGTCCCCAATTGCGCCCTGAGCCTCATCCTGGTCGTCTTCACGGCCGCCCTGATTACGTTTTACGATTTTGCCGCCAAGTATCTTGTAGCCCCCGGCCTGCTCTCCCTGGGGCTGATCCGATTCTTCCACGCCACCATTGCCGCACCGGGTCTTCCCGTCCTCTGGCATCCGCTGCTGCTGCTCAATCACGTGACCATCGTCTCGACGTTCGCGTACCACTGGGAGCAAAAGCGCCCGCCCCTGCGTCCGGTTCACTGGTGGTCGGTCTTCCTGGGCCTGCTGGGAATAAATATTTTTGCCGTCGGTTTGGTCTGGTGGCGTCGATATGCCCGCGACCCGTTCATGCCGCTCGATCAAATTCTAACCCTCGGCCCCCAACTCTATCTGCCGCTGATCGCCGCCGGCTTATTCGTCGGATTGGCCGTCTGGATTCGCGTTCGCAACCCCAACCCCCGCGACGCGGGGCAAACCCTCATGCTCGCCGGATTACTCTGGCTGATCGTCTACGACGCCGTCTTCGCCGCCGGATTCGGCGGTGCAACCGCCGGTTTGGCGGTCCTGGCCCTTCTCCCCGTCGCCTATTTATCCGTTTTAGCGATGCGCGCATGGAGCCGCGTCATGCTGCTCTCGCAGCGCCCGCAGTTCAAACGAGTTGAAACGTGAGAAAATTCAGTTGCCAGTTGCTAGTTGCGAGTTGCCAGTGGAACACAAGAAGCGTCCGCCGCATTTACTGGCAACTGGCAACTAGCAACTGGCAACTGGCAACTATTATTTACTATTTGAACCCTTTTCGCCGCTGCTGGCTATACCGCGCCAGCGCGTCCTCAATGATCGGATAAGCGTTCTTGGCAGGCTCGATCTGATCGACTTCGACGGCTTTGCCTTCCAGTTGTTTATAATCCTGAAAGAACCGCCGCAGCATCATCAAGCGGTGGGGGGGCATTTCCCGGGCTTCTTTGTACACGTTGAATTCCGGATCTTCCGTCGCCACGCCGATGATTTTGTGATCCTTTTTTCCCCCGTCGATCATGGTCATCAGTCCGATCGTGCGCACGCTGGGGATCAGCGTCAGCGGCACCACCGTCTCCTGGCAGAGAACCAGAACATCCAGCGGATCATCATCCTCCGCCAGTGTTTGCGGGATGAATCCGTAGTTGGCCGGGTAATAGACGGCGGAGTAAAGAACGCGGTCCAGCTTGATCAGACCGCTCTCCTTGTCCAGTTCGTATTTCACGCTGGACCCGAAGGGGATTTCAATCACCGCGGCGAATTCCTGCGGAATCGACTCGCCGGGGGTTACATCATGCCAGGGGTGAACCATAATACCTCATCATTATCGGTTCAGATTGTAGCCGCCTTGGCTTGAAAAATCGGCCGTCAGGTCCGACTATTTCACGCGTTGAAGATTATTTCCCTATCCATATCAGGCCTTCTGCTGGCGGCGGGGCTCTACATTTTAATTTTCGGACCGCGTCCGGACCAGGCGATCCCGCCCGATCGGCAGGGGGATACGATCGTCGAATACTGGGAAAAATGGGTCGGCTCCGAAAGCGCCGCCATGCAGCAGATCGTCGACGATTTCAATAATTCCGTCGGCAAGGAAAAGCACATCTACGTTCAATACGTCTCCACCAGCGACGTGCAATATAAAACCCTCCTCGCCATCGCCGGCGGCGACCCGCCCGATGTCGCGGGCCTCTGGCACGACGTCGTCGTTCAATACGGCGCCCTGGGCGCGCTGCAGCCGCTGGAAACCATGGCCGCTGCCCACGGCATCACCGCCGACTATTACAAGCCCGTTTATTGGAACGCCTGCCACTACAACGGCCATCTCTATGCCCTGGTCAGCACCCCCGGCGCCGTCGCTCTCTTCTACAACAAAAAGATTTTCCAGGAGAGCGCTCCCGCGTTGCGCAAAGCCGGCCTCGACCCCGATCGCCCCCCACAAACCTTGGACGAACTCGATCGCTACGCCGACGCTCTGAATGTCTTCAGCACCGATTCCAACGGCCGCCGCCACCTCGAGCGCGCGGGATACATCCCCATGGAGCCCGGATGGTACATCACCGAAACCCAACTCTGGTTCGGCACCGATGTCTGGGACAACGCCACCGGGCATTTCATCCTCAACGATCCGCGCGTCGTCCGAGCTTATGACTGGGTCCAGAGCTATTCCAAAAAAATCGGCGGCGACGAAATCCGTGAATTCGTCGGCCAGAACGACCCCACCAAGGGCGGCTTCGCAACCGCCCAAAACGCCTTCATCGCCGGCCGCGTCGCCATGGAGCAGCAGGGGCCCTGGATGGCGAATTTCATTCACAATCTCAACCCCGCCATGGACGGAAACTGGGCCGCCGCCCCATTTCCGTCCGCCGTTCCCGGCCAAAAAGACGTCACCTTCTGCCCCTTCGACGCACTGATGATTCCCAAAGGCGCCAAGCATCCCGCCGAGGCGTTCGAATTCATCGCCTACGTCAATCGCCAGGACGTGATGGAGAAACTCTGTTCGCTTCACTGCAAAAATTCGCCCCTGGCCAAGGTCAGCGAAAATTTCCTGAACCACCATCGCAATCCGTTTATCCGCGTCTTCGAAGAATTAGCCAGCAGTCCCAACGCCTACGGCCCCATTCAATCCGCCATCGGCCAGGAAGTCGGCAAGGATTTACAGGCCCTGGCGCAAGGCTTGGCCGCCCTGACGATTGATCCGAATACCGGGCAGCCCATCTCGGCCGCTGCCGCGCTGGATCGCCTGCAAGAGCGCGAAGAGGAAAAACTGGCTCTCTATCGCAACGAACAAGCCCGACGCGCGGGAGGCCAAAATGAGCCGTGACGCCAAAAATCTCCTCAAAGGCCTCGCCTTCCTTTCCCCCTGGCTCGTCGGCTTTGCCGCCTTCACGCTCATTCCGATCGCCCTCAGTCTCTATTACAGCTTTTGCAATTATTCGCTGGTCCAGTCGCCCCTCTTTTGCGGCTGGGACAATTACCGCCAATTGATGCACGACGACGTCTTCTGGCTGGTTCTGCGCAACACGTTTCTCTACGCCGCCATGGCCCTCCCCGGCGGGTTGATCTTCGCCCTTCTCCTGGCCCTCCTCCTCAACCAAAAAGTGCCCGGCCAATCGATCTTTCGCACCGTCGTCTTCATCCCCTCCCTGGTTCCCACGATCGCCTCCGCGGCTCTGTGGCTCTGGCTCCTGAATCAAAAACTCGGCCTGGTGAATCTGGTCCTGGGAACCATCGGCATTCACGGCCCCGGCTGGCTCACGGATACGCGCTGGGTCCTCCCCGGCCTGGCGCTCATGAGCATCTGGGCCTGCGGCAACACCGTCGTCATCTATCTCGCGGGCCTACAGGACGTTCCCCGCGAACTCTACGAAGCCGCCGAACTCGACGGCGCCGGTCCCCTCCGCCGCCTCTGGCACGTGACCCTCCCCATGCTCTCGCCCGTGATCTTTTTTAACTTGGTCATCGCCATCATCGGCGTCCTCCAGGTCTTCGACGCTCCCTATCTCATGACCCAAGGCGGACCCAACCGCGCCAGCTATTTCTTCACCTATTACCTCTACGATTCCGGCTTCACCTATCTCCGAATGGGCTACGCCAGCGCCATGGGCTGGATTCAGTTGCTCATCGTCCTGGCCATGACCGGACTCGCCTTCTGGTCCAGCAAAAAATGGGTCTATTACCAGGGAAAATGAAGAGGAAA
>JBEKPV010000127.1:0-10088 GCA_049520395.1 Tepidisphaeraceae bacterium | reverse complement strand
GCGCCGTCGCTGGCGAAAACATTCGGCGACCCCGCGGAAATTTGGACGGTGAACAAACCCGCCGATCCCGGCCAGGCGCGGCAACTGGCGCTGGCGGTTTGCCGGCAGCAACAGCTTCGAATCGAACACGAACGAATGCGCGTGAGCATTCTGCACGATCCGCTGACGGGTTTGGCGAATCGCGCGCTATTGCTGGATCGCGTGAACGCGTGTTTGTTGCGGGCCAAGCGGATGCCGGATTATTTGTTCGCGGTGCTTTTTTTGGATATAGAGCGGTTCAAGCTGATCAACGACAGCCTGGGTCACGATGTGGGGGATCAGCTTCTGGTTGAGATTTCCAAGCGGATTTTGACGGTGGTTCGCAGCCTGGACACGGTTGCGCGGGCGGAGACGGATCATCTGGCGCGTCTGGGGGGGGATGAATTCGTGTTGCTCCTGGACGCGATTCGCGCGCCGGAGGACGCGGGACGAGTTGCCGAGCGATTGCTCAAGGCCCTGGGGGATCCGTTCCGCATCGGGTCGCTGGAGGTGATCACGTCGATACGGATCGGAATAGCGTATGGGAACGCCCAGACGCAGCGCGCGGACATGCTGGTGCGCGACGCGGACGCCGCGCTTCATTATGCCAAGCGCGATCAGAAGCAGCGGTATCGGATTTACGACCCCGAGATGCACGTGGCGGCGGTGAAGCGGCTGAGCATGGAGGTGGAGCTCCGCCAGGCGATCGAGCGCGAGCAGCTGCGGCTGCATTACCAGCCGATCCATTCGCTGACGAGCGGGAAGATCGTGGAATTTGAAGCGCTGGTGCGCTGGGAACATCCGCAGCGCGGGCGGATCGCGCCCGGAGAATTCATTCCGCTGGCGGAGGAAACGGGAATGATCATTCCCATGGGCTTGTGGGTTCTGCGCGAGGCGTGCCGGCAGATGATGCGGTGGGGTCCGCAGGCGGCGGGGATGGAACACGTTCGGGTCGGCGTGAACGTTTCGGGCCGGCAGTTCGCCCGTCCGGAAATGATATCGGAAATCGGACAGGTGCTGCGCGAAACCGGACTGGCGGCGGGCCGGCTCTGCGTGGAGATCACCGAAAGCACCATCATGGAGCACGGCGCGCCGATGCTCGACGCGCTGCAAAATCTCAGTGAGATGGGCGTGCGGTTGCATCTGGACGATTTCGGAACCGGGTATTCCTCGATGGGGTACCTCAACCAGATGCCGATCGACGTGCTGAAGATCGATCGAACCTTCGTGAACAAAATCAGCGGGGGCACGACGGGCCGGCCGATCGTTCAGGCGATTATCGCGCTGGCCAAATCGCTGCACATGGAAGTGATCGCCGAGGGCGTGGAGAGCGAAGCGGTGATGTCGATCCTGACGGGGATGGGGTGCGATTGCGTGCAGGGGTATTATTTGTCGCAGCCGCTGCCGGCGGAGCGGGCCCTGGACTATTGGCGGCGATTCACCAACTCGCTGCAATTGCCAATGAGCAATAAAGTTTACATCAGCGAAGCGTCTTAGGCCTGCCGGTGGGGGGATACTTCGCGTCGATTATTGGACGACAACTCGGACATTGAATGCAGTTTGCAATTCGGGTGCTGCAATAATGGTCATCGCCCGTCCGGACGATCTTTGGATGGAAGCAAACATTTACGGGGGCCGATAAGGGTTGGCGCAAGGAGGATTTGGCACATCGGCGGAAGGCGGAAGCGAGCCATGAAGATCGAGCAAAATGTCTGGTACGCCGACGGTGGTTTAAAAACCGGCGTCGATACGTCGCTGGGGAAGTCGGCGCAATTGGTTTTGGCGTTCGGTGGGACGGACGCGCTGCGCGAGCCGAAGCATTTCGCGTCGATTCGCCAGGCGTATCCGGGGGCGAAAATTATTGGCTGTTCGACGGCGGGGGAAATCGGCGGCGAGAAAGTCCGCGACGAGAGCCTGATCGTGACGGCGTGCCAATTCGATGGGACGCCGGTGCGTTTGGCGAGCATTGAGCTGAAGAATGCGGCCGACAGTTTCGACGCCGGCCGCCGACTTGCCCAGACGTTGCCGCACGAGGATTTGGTCCATCTGTTCGTCATTTCCGAGGGAATAAAAGTCAACGGCAGCGAATTGGTGAAGGGCCTGGCCAAAGGGCTCCCGGCGAACGTGGCGGTGACCGGCGGGTTGTCGGGGGACGGGGCGCGATTCGAACAGACGCTGGTTTATGCCGACGCGCCGGCGCGATCGGGCATTGTGGCGGCGATCGGTTTCTACGGCCGGCGAATCAAAATCGGATACGGCTGCAAGGGCGGGTGGGACGCATTCGGCCCCATGCGACGCATCACACGTTCCAAGGGGAATGTTCTGTATGAACTGGATTCCCAATCGGCGCTGTCGCTGTACAAAAAGTATCTGGGCGAACACGCAGCGCAGCTTCCGTCGAGCGCGCTGCAGTTTCCGTTGAATCTGCGGATCACCGAGAAGTCGGCGCCGGTGGCGCGGACGATTCTGGCGGTGGACGAAAAAGCGCAGAGCATGACGTTCGCGGGGGACATACCGCAGGGGGCTTTTGCGCAAATGATGATGGCGAATTTCGATCGGCTGGTGGACGGCGCCCGCGACGCGGCGATGACGTGCTGCCAGGGAGTTCCGATGGGGTCGGCGACATTGGCGGTGCTGATCAGTTGCGTCGGGCGAAAGCTGGTGCTGAAGCAAGCCATCGAAGACGAAGTGGAAGCCGTCCGCGACGTGGTGGGGTCGCAGGCGGCGATTACCGGTTTCTATTCGTACGGCGAAATCTGCCCGTTCGCTCCGTCGGGCGCGTGTGAACTGCACAATCAGACGATGACGATCACGACCCTGGCCGAGGCATAAGCGGGGGGCGTGAGTGAAAATAATGCATCGATTGCTCGAGCGACAACTTCGCCGCTATATGGAACCGGGGACGGAGATTCCGCCGCTGTGGCAGTCCGTCCTGGAGGCGGTGAGCGCGGCTTACGAGCAATCGGACGCGGATCGCGCCCTGCTGGAGCGTTCGCTGGAATTGAACAGTCAGGAATTGCTGGAGCGCAATCGGCAATTGCTGAATGCATCGCTGGCCAAGAGCGCGTTCCTGGCGAACATGAGCCATGAAATCCGCACGCCGATGACGGCGATCATCGGCTACTCGGAAATGGTGATGGAAGGCTCGCAGAGCAGCGCCGAACGCAACGAGTGCCTGCTGGTGATCCAACGCAACGCCAAGCAACTGGCGGCGCTGATCGACGACATATTAGATATCTCCAAGATTGAAGCGGATCGGATGACCGTGGAGAGAGCGCCGTGCGATTTGACGCAGGTGATCCTGGGCGTCGTGCAGGTCATGCGAATGCGCGCGGCGGAGAAAAAGCTCAAATTTCGGTGCACCGCCTCCGGCCCGATCCCCAAGAACATTGTTACGGACGCCGTGCGGCTGAAACAAATCCTGACGAACATGGTCGGCAACGCCGTCAAATTCACCCAGGAGGGGGAGGTGTCGCTCGATATCTCGTGCCAGGAACGGCCCGATGGAAGCAATCTGCGATTCGAAGTGCGCGATACGGGGATCGGCATGTCGGCGGAACAGGTTTCCAGGCTATTCCAGCCCTTTACGCAGGTCGACAGCTCGATGACCCGGCGCTTCGGCGGGACCGGGCTCGGGCTGGCCATCAGTAAACGGCTGGCGCATCTGCTGGGCGGCGATATCGCGGTCGAATCCACGCTGGGGAAGGGGAGCACGTTCACCATCCAAGTTGAAGGCGGCTCGCTGGACGGGGTGGAACGGGTCGCCAAGCTGGAGGAACTGATTGCCGCGCAGACGCTCAAGCGATCGAAGGGGGCCGAGATTCGTCTGCATGGGCGCGTGCTGCTGGCGGAGGATGGAATCGACAACCAGCGGCTGATGCTCGCGTATCTGCGCCGAGCGGGGGCGGAGATCGTCGCGGTGGAGAACGGGAAACTGGCGATGGAACGGGCACAGGCGGAACCGTTCGATGTCATTCTGATGGACATGCAGATGCCGGAGATGGACGGATACACGGCGACGTCGGCGCTTCGCAAACTGGGTTATGCGCGGCCGATCATCGCGCTGACGGCACACGCCATGGCGGAGGACCGGGCCAAATGTCTCGACGCCGGGTGCACCGAATATCTCACCAAGCCGATCGAGCGAATGGAACTCATCGGCACGCTGGCGGGGTATATGCCCTATACGCAGGTCGAGCCGGGCAGCGCGCCGGTGGCCGAGGCGCGGAACGTGAATCCATCGGCGCCGGGCAGCGAGGATTACGAAAAAAAGCTGGCCGCGGGGTTTGTGGCGGCGCTTCCGGAACGCGTGGCGCAGTTGCTTTATCTGCTGGAGCAGCGGAATTTTGATGAATTAAGGCGGGCGGTGCACCGGCTCAGAGGGTCCGGAGGCGGATATGGATTTCCGGTCGTCACCGACCGCGCCGCGGCCGCGGAGGGCAGCCTGGAAAGCCAGGCGTCGCTGGACGAGATCGCCCGGCAGGTTCAGTCGCTGATCTCGCTGCTTCGGAGCATCGAAGGATACAAGGGGGAGAACGAGATTCTCACCGGCGCCCACGCCGCCAGCCGCTGATTCAATTGATCAATCGCAAAGCACGTCGATGCAGAGGATGTACATTTTGTTATTCCGCGAATCGCGGAAGAAGGTGCTGATGGTGCGGCAGAGGTTGCCGGTCGCCAGCGAGACGTAGGGGTCGGTGGTGTATTTCTGAAGTTCCACGTCCAGAAGTACGTAATAATATTCCTTCAGAGAGTGATCGGCCCCCTGGGGCGCGGGGCGGAACATCACGCCCTTGGCGCGGGGCGGTAGGCGCGGATTGCAGACCGTGCTGCTTACCTGGGCTCCGGATTCGTCGAGGACGTAAATACATTCGACGTTGGAATAGCTGGTGATGATGTAGCCGAGCACCAGATCGAATTCCTCGAAATTGGATCGGGTCAGCTCGCAAAGGATTTCGTTGAGAATGATGTTGAAGCGGCGATGCTGGAGCTTGCGCTGATTGATCCGATCGATCATGAAGGCTTTGTAGCGGCGTCCGAGTTCTCCGACGCGGCGGGTCGCCTCGGTGCAGACCAGAGTGCTGGATTGCTCCGGACGGCCCAGGAAAAATCCTTGCAAAAGATCGGCGCCCAGTTCCAGGGCGCAGATCGCCTGCGGCTGGGTTTCGACGCCCTCGGCGACGACCAGAGTGCCGATACGCCGCGACAATTGAACCAGCGCCTTGAAGGTTTCCTGGCGGTGGTAGTCGTTTTCGATGTCGGCGACCAGGCTTCGATCCAGTTTGAGCACGTCCGGCTTGATCAGCGGAATGCGGTCGAGATTGGAATAGCCGACGCCGACGTCGTCCAGGACGAGCAGGAATCCCTGCGAGCGGAAGGTTTCCAGAAGGCTTCGCAGATGGCCCGCGTCGTCGAAGGCGCTTTCCAGAATTTCGATGGCGATATTGCGCGGGCTCAGATTTAATTTTTGTGTTTCGTTGAGCAGCTCGTCGACGCTGCCGGCATCGCGCTCGAGTGCGGAGGCGGTGACGTTTAGGAAAAGGATGAGATCGTCGGGCCGCTGCAAGGAGGCGAAGGTTCGCATGGCGGTGGATCGGCAGGCGCGTTCGAGGTCGTGGGTCAACCCTTCGGCCGACGCCATTTCAAACAAGCGCATGGGGGGGATGAGATCGCCAGTGGGGGCGCGACCGGCGAAGTTTCCGCGGGAGAGGGCTTCGACGCCGATAACGCCGCGTGAGAGGGCTTCGACGCCGACGACGGATCGCTGGCGCGCTGAGAGGATGGGCTGGAAAAAGGTGACGACGCCGTCGGAGTCGAGAATTTGACGGATGGTCGCCGAGCCTTCGGCCGCCGGGGGTTTCCGCGCCGTGGTAGTCATATATTCAACTCGGGTTCAACATGCCCCCCGCCGCGGCGAAACGTCCGCCGACGCATGCGGGATTCTGGATCGCCCCGGAATGCGGTTGGTTCAGAATCGACCGGGCGATCCGATTGGTTCATTTATTGTATCGGTATATGCGCTGCTAAAAATCAATTGTCCGATATCAGTAGTTTGCCAATATGTCGTATTTGCAGAATGCGGTGTTTTGGGGCGGCGGAGTTTTGCGCCAAGGTTTGATAAAAGTGCGTCAGGTCGACGTATTGTGAATCTGCCGCAAACGTAGGTAGTCGAGGGGGAGCTTCATTTTGTCGCCGCGGGGGAAGGTGACGATGTCGTAGGTGAGGAGCTCGCCGGCTTCTTCCGGATCGCGGAATTTTTTTCCGGTGGCGTGGATGATCCAGAGGGGATCGTAGGGGGGCATGCCTTCGGTGAAAAGTCCGGTTTTCGGAGCGTAATAGGGCAGGGCTTGGCCGCAGATCCAATTGCAGCGCGCGGGGAGTGGGGACATGCGCACGCCGCCGGAATAGATGGCGGCGTTGAGCGCGTACTGCTCGCTGAATTGATGCGGGGTCGCGCTCATGGCGCGCTCCAGCCATTCTCCCCAGATTTTCCAAACCGGTGAGTCGGAGCGCAGGGCGAATATTCCGGAATTGATGACGGGGCGCTGGGATAATTCGAGGCCGAGTTTTTCGCCGAAGGACTCGATGTAACGCTGGCGCACCATGGGGTTGCCGATGAGGCCGTAGCGGAAGGATTCGGAATAGCAGCGATCCATTTCCGGTACGATGGCGATGTGGCCGTCCTGAGCGCACCAGACGAACAGCTCGATCGCCCGCCAATCTTGAATCCAGGCGTCGGCGTCGATCCAGATGATCAGGTCGTGGTTGGGCAGGAACTGCGGAAAACGCGGGCGGGCCATCATGGTTTTGAACCACTCGCCATAGGGCAAAGCCGCGGGGGATTCGAATAGACAATCGGGGGCGGGGAGGATTTTGACGCCGAGGGAATTCAGTTCGGACAATTGATCGGTGGTCAGGCCCAGGTCGAAGATGGAAATGTCGATTTCGCTATTGGGGCGGTGGTCGTGGATGGAGAGCACGAGCCCTTTGAGCATTTGGAAAAACTTGGCGTCGGAGGCTGAGACGATGGTGATCTTCATCTCGGGGAGTGAAAATGAGAGCAGTAGAACAGTAGACCGTCCCCCGATTTATCGGGGGACTCTGTTCCGACGAGTCGGAACGGAAAGGGGGAGATTCGAAACGGCTCAAATCCACAATCTCCCACTGAATTTCTATTTACATCTTAATGCCGGCAATCTCAAGGATTTGGCATAGCTCGTTGATGTACTGAACCTACGCGGTTTTTTACCATCTTTTGATGCCGGCTGAGGGCAATTTGAGGGGAGGAGAATCATATGAATCCGATTCATGCGCCCGGTAATTACCGGTTTAGCGCGGGCGGGAAGTCCAGGGGAGCATTCGGGAGAGGAGACGGTCGCGGATTACGAGCGTGTGAAACAGGACGGCGGCGAAATGGGCGAGAAAGGTGAAGAAGAGGAGAAATGCCAGGACAGTGTGGGTTTGGCGCAGCCACCAGTAGAGGGTGATGTTGTGCGGGAGGATAAACGGCAGTTGGAATGAGCCGAACATGATGACCGGATAGCGGGCGGCGGAGAGCATTCCCCATCCGACCAGGGGGAGAACGAAGAGGAGCGTGTACATCAGATATTCCGATGCGGACGCGATCAGGCGTTCGCGCGGCGGCACGGTCGGGGGAAACGGCGGAAGGGGGCTGAGAAGGCGAACGACCAGGCGGACGGCCACGAGCAAGAGGATCGCGATTCCGAGCGGGCGATGGATGGAGACGAGCGTGTGGTAATTGCCGAGGGAGGCGACCATGCTCAGGCCGATGCAGAGCATGGCCAGAACCATGGCGGCCAGGAGCCAATGGAGGATTCGCATGGGCATGGTGAATTGGGTGCGCGGCTGGGGCACTGTTTATCCTCCGGGATGGTTACGCGATTCGATTCCCTGGATGTCCGCGGGAGTCACAGCGCTGGGCGGTTTGGCAGCGCCGGAGCGGTAGGTGAAGGAGGCGGAGTAGACCGCGGATCGGGCGCTGAGCAGCGGGTCGTCGGACGGGGCGATGCCGTCGGGTAGAACCAGCGGGTCGAAATTGAGCAGGGCGGTCGGGCTGGTGTCTTCGCTTTCGATCTGGTCGATGGTGAGGGTGCCGGCGTCGATGCGTCGGCGGGTGGGCGGCCAGGGAAGGGTCGCGTCGTTGGTTGGATCGCCCGGTTGGCCGACGACCAGGATCAGATGCCAATGCAATGGGCCGTGCGCCAATTGTGCGATCAGATCGTCAAAGAGGAAATTCTTGTCGTCGGCCGGGGCGAAGGGCGCGGGGGATGCGGATTGCGCGGGCTCGAAAATCCACCGCACGGGTGTCGAGACGCCGGTGCGGCTGGTGAATATGAAGGCGTTGAGGCTGTGAAACGTGGAGTCGGCGAAGCCGGCGGAAGGGGGCTGGGCCTTGATGATTTTGAGCGCGGCGGCGGTCTCCGGATTGGCGGCGAAGAATGCCTGAATCTTTGCCGGCTCGGGCTTGCCCGTGGCGGGATCGGGGCGCGAGGCGATGAGCATATCGTAAAACGCCTGGGGCGTCGCAAGGGGGAAGACGGGGAAGTTGATCATGGCGGTTCGCCAGACAGCGCCATCGCCGGCGGTGAGTTGCAGGCCAAGCCCGCGGACTTGTGTGAGCGTGTCGGTCTGGAAAGGCATGGCGCCGCCGAGCGAAAAACGTCCGACGACGGGGATCGTTCCCTTGCTGAAGACGGTGGCCTTGCAGACCTCAAGACCGTTACCGTTGCTTTCGAACGATCCGGAAACGCAAATGCCCTTGGCGTGGTTAAGGCGAAATCCGGGGCGCGCTCCGGTGCCCTCAAAGGCCGGGACGAAATCGGCGGGGGTCAGATCGTGCGGAGTAAGCCAGCCCGCCTCATAGGCGAAGCCAGCGAGCACCGCGGCGAGGAGGATGGCGACGAGTATTAGCCGCGGGAGCGAGCGATCCGGTTTGGGTGGCCTGACCGGAGGCGGACGATTCTGATTCGCCGGGGCGGGCTCCATGGCGTACCCAATGAGGTTTCAGATCGATCGAATTGGACTACTTTGCCGCGCATTATACGAATGGGCTGGGCTTATGGAGCGCTTGAAATAAGCGGCTGGGGAACTGGTCTTTTTCCCACGCGATGCGTGGCAACTCGTTGTAGATCAAGGTTCTTTTGCTCAACAAAACGTCGCGGCGGGAATTTCCGCCGCGACGTTTCTTGGTGAAAATCACCACGACGTGCAAAAGCGGAGATTGTTGGACAAAGTTAGAACCTTTTTCAAGGACAATCCTACCTGGAAGTGATCGTGTTTGGGTATGTCGCCAACCTTATCGCGTTCCGTGTCGGCGAACATGACGCGCTTGCGCTGTCGCAGGATTTTGGAGACCCGGAAATCGACCCAGCGAAAGGCTCGCTCCCATTCGTCCAATCGTCACGTGACGATGCGGGCGGCGAGTGCTTGACGGTCGGAAGTCTATGCAGATATCAGGAAAGCCGACTAGACAATAGTCGGCTTTTCATTTGAAGTCAGTACAAGATTCTCGCGTTTGTAAAATCGATCCTCAACATTTATGCAGATGTCCTGCAAATCTCTTTCGCTTAGCTGCGAAAAGACGCGAGGAGAGAAATAAATGCGCACGGGCGAGGTAAACGCCGCCGGTTCGGTAAAAATACTTTCCGGAAGATTGGACACTTCCGTGATCTGCTCTTCCGTTTCTGTACTTCCCACCAGTACGTAAAGCATTTCTCTCGCAGCCTTTCCATATGGCACGTCGATTACTACATCCAATTCGTCTGCGTCAATGTGCGATTCTTGCAGAGTCTCAATGAAATTAACTCTAAGCTTCTTGACGTTTGGCCAATTGATCGGAACGCGTCCAAATAGGCGTTGGTTTTTGCTACCATGAGTTTGATCCCCGACCAATGCATCATAAATCGAAACTATCAAACCTTTTGCTTCCGGGCGCTCTGTCCGAGGATATTCCTTAATTGGTCGGTAGATCGATTGAAAGTTCGAATCACCCGCGAATTGGACCAGTTCTAAAAGACGCTTTGGCAAATCGGATTTTTTTCGTTTCTTCT
>JBEKPV010000126.1:0-10104 GCA_049520395.1 Tepidisphaeraceae bacterium | reverse complement strand
GAAAACCGCTGATTCATTTTCGGGGGGAAACAAACCTGATCGTTGCACGCCTGCCAGGTTATTTTGCCGGTGATGGAGATCGGGCCCGGCGCGGCCGCCGATTTCACGCGGATGGGGACGTACACAATCACCCGGCCGGTGTAGACGCTCATCGGACCCAGGCCGGGAAAATTCTCGACTTTCGGCGGCGGATAAATGGGATCCAAAAATTCCAAATTGGGATTCGCATCCACGGAGATCACAAACGGTATCAAATTCGGATCCAGCGGCTGATGGGACTGCATGTGCAATCCCGCGGCGACATCCACGACAATCGCCAAAGCCGCGTTTTGCCCCGCGGCCAGCGCCGAGACGCTCAGATCGGCCGAATAAACGGCCGTCTCGGGAGACGCCGAAACCGGCGCCGCCCAGACGCCAAGTAGCAGCGGGATTAACGCATAAATCCATCGTCGCATCGCGTGTGGCTCCGGACATGGATACTACACTGGGCCGCGAGCGGATGTGTAAAAGTTAGGGACGAAGGCACGGAGGCACGAAGGCACAAAGGGAAAGGGAAAAAAGCAATTTCGGCCCCCCCTCCGTGCCTACGTGCCTTCGTGCCTAGGCGCCTTTTACGTGCTAGAATTGCCCGCAGTGACCGACGTGCAAACTTACATCCTCCAATTGGGCAAAAACGCGCGGCGGGCCGCCGCGCAACTGGCGACGTTGCGCGATGATGTCAAATCCGCCGCCTTGAGGAAATTGGCCGCCGCCATACGCCTCAATCGCCAGGCGCTGATCGACGCCAACGCGCTGGATGTCGAAGCTGCCAAAAAGTCCCAGATGCAGCCGGCGCTGATCGAGCGGCTGAAATTGAACGACAAACGCATCAACTCCATGGCCGACGGCGTGGAGCAAATCGCCGGGCAAACCGATCCGGTCGGGCAGATCATCGAAGGGTTTGTACGGCCCAATGGACTGAAAATTCAAAAAGTACGCGTGCCGATCGGCGTGGTGTTGTTTTTTTATGAGAGCCGGCCCAACGTCACCAGCGATGCCGCGGCGCTGTGCCTCAAAAGCGGCAACGCCATCATCCTGCGCGGCGGAAAAGAATCGCTGAATTCCAATCTCGCCATCGCCAAAATCATTTCCCAGTCGCTTAGTGAAAGTGGAATCGATCCGGCGGCCGTGCAACTGATCGAATCGACCGATCGGGCGCTGGTCCCCCCGCTGCTGAAGCTGGATCAGTATATCGACATCGTCATTCCGCGCGGCGGCGAATCGCTCATCCGGGCCGTGGTGGAGGAATCGACCATCCCCGTGCTCAAGCATTTCACCGGGAATTGCCATATTTACGTCGACGCGGCCACGGAAAAATTGGAGCAAAAAGTCCGCGACATCTGCCTGAACGCCAAAACGCAATATCCCGGCGGCGCCGTTTGCAACGCCGTGGAGAAAATTTTATTTCACCGCGCGGCGGCGGGAAGACTGCTGGCTAAAGTTTGCGCCGATCTGGCGGCCAAGGGCGTCGAAATCCGCGGTGATGAAGCGACGCGGCAGATTTATCCGAACGCGAAATTGGCGGTGGAAGCGGATTGGCCGCTGGAGTATTTGAATCTGATTGTCGCCGTCAAGGTGGTCGATTCCGTGGACGACGCGATTGGCCACATCAATCAATATGGGAGCCATCACACGGATGCGATCATCAGCGATTCGGCGGAGGCGATCGAGCGATTCGTGGCGGCGGTGGACTCGGCGAGCGTGATGGTCAACGCCAGCACGCGATTCGCCGACGGCGGGGAATACGGCCTGGGGGCCGAGATCGGCATCAGCACCGACAAGCTCCACGCGCGCGGACCCATGGGGGCCAGCGACCTGACCACCTATAAATGGGTCGTCACCGGCGACGGCCATATCCGCTGAGCCGCCTCAGGACGGATAGCTGAACTGGGCGATCTCCGGCCGCGTGATCCTTCGATAATCGGCCAGACGCATGGTGACCGAATGCTGGTGCGTTCCCGCCTGGAACGTCACCCGCTCGTCGGCAATCACCGCGGTGTCGATATACGTCTGCAACCCGTACATCCGCCCGATCGGCGGCTCGGCGCCAAGCTCGCAATCCGGGAAAAGATCCCGCAATCGCGCCTCCGGCGCCAACGCGACCGCTTGCGCATGCAGCAAATCGTGCATTTTTGCCAGATCGATCCGATAGGACGCGGGAATCGCACAGAGGACGAATCGTCCGTCCGCTTCGAGGATCACCGGTTTGACGACTTGACGGCCGGAGATGTGTTCGACTTCCGCCAGCGCCTGGGCCGTGTAGACCGACGGATGCCGCGAGACGGAATAATGCACGCCCATCTCGTCCAAATACATCTGCAGGTTCATGGCAACCTCCCGGTTGAAACCGCAGACTTTCGCCCATAACTATCGCGCGCGACGGCGTGGATGCCAACTACAATTTTATGCCTTTGGCCCCAATCGCTTCAATCTCAAACGGCGTGCGTGTACATTTCGGCCCAATGATATTGAGCACCAATATCGCTGATTGCCGCGAAAAGCGGTCCAAGCTGGGCCGATTGGCCCTGGTTCCAACGATGGGGGCATTGCACGCGGGCCATATGTCGCTGGTGGAGATTGCAAAAAAGCACGCCGATCATGTGGCGGTGAGCATATTTGTGAACCCGACGCAGTTTGGGCCCAAAGAGGATTTTGTGAAATATCCGCGGCCGCTGGAATCGGATTTGGAGCAATGCCGGGCGGCGGGCGTGGAATTGGTTTTCAATCCGTCGGTGGAGGAGATGTATGTCGCCGGGGTTTTGGCGGCGGAGACGCCCGCGGAACAGGTTCATCTGGATATTCCGCCGCTGACGGGAATGTTGGAGGGGCGCATCCGGCCGAACCATTTCAAAGGGGTCTGCCAGGTGGTCGCCAAATTGTTCAATATCGTGCAACCCAATGTCGCCTGTTTCGGGCAGAAGGATTATCAGCAATTGCGGGTGCTGGCGGCGATGACCGAGGCGCTGAACTGGCCGATCGAAATCGTGTCCTGTCCGACGTTGCGTGAAACCGACGGCTTGGCGATGAGCAGCCGGAATCAATATCTCGCCCCGCCGGAGCGGCAGCGGGCGCTGTCGATCAGTCGCGGATTGTTCGCGGCGCACGATGAATTCGAAAAAGGCATCCGCCAGACGAATCGGCTGATCGCCACGGTGCAAAAGATTTTGATGGACCCCGGCACGCTGGGGCGCGTGCACGTTTCGATCGATTACATCGCGGCGGTGGACGCGATGACGTTGAAAGATGTGCAGGTGATTGCCGGACCAACGCTAATGGCGGTGGCGGCGCGGGTGGGGAACACGCGGCTGATTGATAATGTGATTCTTACCCCGTAACGCCCGATAGCCGCCCCAAAGCACTGTCTTCCACCCCGGATTCGCCCTACAATTAGCGATCCATGTTGCTGAAACTCCTGAGGGCGAAGATTCACCGGGCGACGGTCACGATGACGGACGCCAACTATCACGGCAGCGTCACCATCGACCGCGATCTGCTGGCGGCCAGCGGGCTATTACCCAACGAGGCGGTTATCGTCGCGGATTGTGAAAACGGGAATCGGTTCGAGACGTATGTCATCCCCGGCGATCGCGGCAGCGGCGTGATCGGTATCAATGGGGCCGCGGCTCGGCTTTGCCGCGTGGGGAACAAGGTGATTATCATGAGCTTTGTGCTGGCCAAGCGCGATGAGATCGAGGGGCATACGTCGCGCGTGGTGCTCGTGAATGAGCGGAATCAGCCGATTCAGACGATTGATCAGCCGACCATCGCCGAGTGACGCCGATGCTTCAGGAAGTTTTTCGCCTGCACCTGTTCGGCCGCGAGATTCCGATCTACGGATACGGATTGATGCTGGTGGTCGCCTATCTGGCGTGCGTGAAATCGGGGCAGTGGCTGGGAAAATACGCCGGCATCCGCGCGGAACTTTTCAGCGGCGCGGCCGCCATCGCGATGGTGACCGGAATCATCGGGGCCAGGCTCTGCCATATTCTGGAAAATTTTCCCCAGTATTCCCGCTCCGATCTGACGGTCTGGAAAAACCTGGCCAATATGGCCAACACGCGCGAAGGCGGATTGACCTTTTACGGCGGTTTTTTGCTGGCAACGCCGTGCTGCATTCTCTACGCGATCAAAAACAAAATCCCGGTGCTGCTCGGCATGGATATCGTCGCTCCGGTCCTGATGATCGGCCTGGGGATCGGCCGTATCGGCTGCTTCATGAACGGCTGCTGCTACGGCGAGCGCTGCGATCATCTCCCCTGGGCGGTGCGGTTTCCCTATGACAGCAACGCTTATGTGGAGCAGTTTGAAAAGCGGCAACTCGTTCCGCCGGCTCCACTGATCCGACGGGGCGAGGATGGAACGATTTCGTTGCTGCCGGCCGACGGGCCGGAGATTGCCGGCGATCCGGATTTGCAATCGCTGGCGGCGGCGTCGCGGGCGCTGCCGGTGCATCCGGCGGAAATTTACAGCGCGATCACGGCGTTTTTGCTCGCCGCCGTTTTGATCAGCTATTTCACGCTGCCGCATATCGACGGCCGCGTTTTTGCGCTGATGTTGATCTTGGAGGGCTTCGGGAGATTCGTGCTGGAAATCATCCGCGTGGAGCCGCCGGTGTGGCAACTGCACATCGGCCCGCACAGCTTTGGCTGGAGCACGAGCATGATCCTCGGCCTGCTCAACTGCCTGGGCGGCATCGTTTTATGGTGGGTTTTGCCGCTGCGCCCGGCGAAAATCGCGACATCTGTTTGACAGCGCCGACTGAAAAAACAAGATTGAAATGGCGCGAAACATAGTCGTGAACTGGTCACGTACATGAGCAAAAGCAACATCGAAGAATCCATTGAAAATCAATGGGCGCGGCTTGGCGCGATGTTCAATGTGTCCGCCTCCAGGCGAGAAGTGGACGTTGAGCGATTGCTGCTGGAAACCGCCCGCCGCGCCGCGGTCGATTCGCGGCTGTTTATTCTGGCCGTCACCTGGTTGGCCAAGTACGGGGACTACGTGGCGAAGCACCGTCTGGCTCATTTGATTCTTCACGAATTGGAAGAAGAGCATCAGGCAACGATGGGATTGATGCTTGATTTGGCGCGGGAGAATGGAGCGAACAACGCGCGCCGTTTCAATCAGGCAATCCAGAACTGCAAGTTCGCGGTTGATGAGCGACCCTTATTCGATATCGACCGGCGGAACGCGTTTTTTATTCGCGCGGCGGAAAAGAACGCTTCGGCGCTCTCCAGGAAATGGGGGCGATGGGTCGAAGATTTTGAATTGAAGGACGACGCGATTCGCACGGCGGCGTGGATCGTTGAACACAATCCATCCATGCGGTGGCGCGGCGATTTCAAAGGCGGCCTGCGGGCGTCTATTCTGGCGGAGTTAGACGCCCATCCCAAATCCGGTCGCAGTGAATCCGAATTGGCTCGAACGTGCGGGGCTACCCGAACGGCAATCATCAACGCCGCCAAGCAACTGGAACGATCGGGCAAAGTCCGGCGGCAGCGGCACGGCAAACGGCGCGAGGTACACAAAGCCGAGCGTTCCGCCGCCTGACCGCGGGCGAGGCGTCTGGCAACTTCAAGTAGGCCCGCGCGGCTGCGGCTACCGTCCGCTCAGTTTCCGCCGTTGCTGGTCAGATTTGCACAGCGCGCCGTCTCCATGCCGAACTCGGCTTTTTGGAACCAGTTCAGTTGTTTGACGTTCTTGGCCACAACCATGAGGTCGTTCCCTGCCTCCGTCGCCTCCTTGGCGTCTATTTCAAGCGAGGCGCGTTTGAGATATTGGGCCGCGGTTTTGGGCTGGGCCAGGGTTCCCAGTTGCACTTTGGCGGAATCGACCGTGCAGGCGCCGTCCACGGTGGCTTGCAAGTTGTCGGAGAGTTCGGTCCCCTGGTAGCCATTTTTGTCGATGGTCTGCAATTGTTTGACCTGCGTGGCCGCCACTTTCCACTGGCCGGCGCCGAGACTCGAATCCAATGCGGTCATGAGACTCTGGGCCTGCCTGTCGGCGAGGGTAACCGGCACCGGCGTGTCCGAGCCGCCGGGCGTTCGGGCGCTGGCGCCAACTGCGTCCGAGGAACCGTTATCAGGCGATGAATTTCTATTGGCGCCATTCCTCGCGGCTGGCGCGTCACCGGGAGTCGCTGTTGGGTTCTGCTGGCCGCCGTTGTTGTCGTTAACGATTGGCGCCGGCGGCTGCGGTTGGGCGTCGGGCCCGTTTACCTGGGCCGCCGGGGGCGGTCCGCTTGGCTTGAGATTAGGGAACCGCAGGATCTGCGACTGATTCCCAAAGCGCAATCCAATGCGGAGTTCCTGCAAGCCGCTGCTCGAATCGGCGGGGATCTTGATCGTTAGCGAGAAGTTGTAGGTTGTGCCGGGCACCAGGCTGATCGTCGGGGAGTCGTTATCGGGATTGTCGCCGAGGGTTACGGTCGTGCAGGGGAGATAGGGGTCGCCTCCCAGGCTCGTCCCGCCACACGCGGAGGCGCTATTGCCCCGAAGATTTCGGAGCATCGTCACTTCGATGGGCGCATTGGTGGCCATTCCGCCGGAGATGACGAACGAGTCGTCCTTGGACACGACGTTCCAGATAATCATGTGCAGCGGGCCGCAAACCTGGTCGCGTGAGGGGTCGGGGGCCGGGGGATTGGCCGGCGCGGTTACCGACGCAGCGCCTGGCGCGCCGTCGGCGTGGAGAGCCACGGGCCCAATCGATAAAGCCGCCATGAACACGAGGAATTGTGCTTTCATCTTACCTCTGCTTCCCGCGTGGATCCGTTTTCGAGACAGCGGCGTCCCCTCCATGCGGCGGAAAACCCCGCCCGTCGTTCTTGCTTTATGCGCAAACGCGGTCGCTGAACGGATTCAAGCCAAAATGACGTTGTTACCCAGTTGTTACCCAATCGACCATTCCGCCCCGTGCCCGGATCCCACCCCTGGTAGGGATACCAAAGTAGAGACGGTAACACAACAAAAATCGTTTGCAGTCAACAGCCGCCCTGCGATGTTTCGGGCGGTTGGTATGCACGCTGCGCGGCGGCGGCGAAACCAGCGGGGAATCGGCCGCAACACCGTGCTCGGTGAATCTGTTGCCGATGCCGCTTCCGAGCCAGACATTGGTCCGTCGCCAGCCGAAAAATAGCTGGGGATGAAATGCGGTTGATCTTTGCGCAACTGATTGTGTTAGCGGAGAACTTGTCTACTAAGATAGGTGCATGCGCCGTATTCCATCGTCCGACTTGAAGGTGCACCCGAAGCGAGATACCATCGTTAATTCACGGGCGATTGGCGCAGTTGGCTAGCGCACCAGCATGACACGCTGGGGGTCACAGGTTCGAGCCCTGTATCGCCCATGCAACGTAAATCCCGCCGAATGTTTGAATTACATGCCTGGCGATGGTCGGCAGCGCGGCACAGAATCCAAAAGCCAAAACGGTATGTACCGTTTTGCGCCCCGTTCTTGGAGGTGTCGCCATGTCCCGTCTCACACGTTGCAGTCCCACGTATCGGAAACATCGCGGCAGCGGGTGTACCTTTACGCGACTCATTTTTGGAAAAAGCTTACATCGAACTATTCAATGAGGTCCATTGGCCAAACACTTTTATGCCGATGCGTGTGATGACGCTTATAGCCATGAGGACAATCATCCCCGCGACCAGGGCGTATTCCAGCGCTTCCGCACTCGACTCATCGCGGAGGAGATGCTGTAACATCCAAATCGGCTTCATTATCTTTTTCCATGCGCAAGATGAGGCGATTTCGCGAAATTGTTGGGTTGGTTGGGCCCCGGATCTGTTGGTTCGACAATTCGGTTTAATTGCGAGTTCATTCAACGCAAGCACGGCACATTCTTCGCGATCGCCTTCAGCAGTGACAGAAGATGCGTTGCGTCGCAGGTATTGGGCTGGTGAATCTCAACGACGGTCGTCGCGGGTGCCGCCGCATGAACGACGCGTCAGGTGTTTACAAGCGAATTCCCAATCACGCGGCCGCGCTATCCGGCTCGACAGCAGGCGTTGCAATCGACACCTGGTTTCTGCCTCTCTGCTTCGAGCGATAGAGCGCGTCGTCCGCTCGTTGAAACATGGAGCGATCATACAATGCGGTCGAATCGGCGACGCCAAAACTCGCGGTCACTGGGATCGGTTGCCCTTTGTGCATGACGCGGATTGCGGAGATGGCTTCGCTCATCCTTTTCGCCAGCATCGCGGAATCAGCCGCATTCGCGTGCGGCGCGATGATTGCAAATTCGTCGCCGCCGTAGCGACATGCGACGTCGCCGGCGCGGCAGATTGCGGAAATGCAATCCGCGACCTTCTGCAAAATGACGTCGCCGATCGGGTGACCGCAATGATCGTTGATCTTTTTGAAACGATCCACATCCATGATGATGACCGAAAGTGGTGTATTAAATCGGATGCGTACGGTCACTTCCGCTCGAAGCTGCCGATCGAACATCGCGCGGTTCCCCAACCCGGTCAATGGATCCAATAGGGCTTTGGTCTCCAGGTCTTGCACCAGCTTGTGCATGCGCAGTGACGCGCGGACGCGCGCCCACAGTTCGGAAGCTTGGAACGGCTTGGTGATGTAGTCAACGGCGCCCAGTTCCAAGCCCAGCACCTTTTCCTTGGTCGAGGTGAGAGCGGTCAGGAATATGACAGGCACATGGGCGGTGTCGGGGTTGTCCTTCAATTTTTTGCACGCTTCGAAGCCGTTCATTCCGGGCATCTGAATATCCATCAAAATCAAATCGGGCTTCATGGAATCCGCAAGTGTCAGCCCATAGGTGGCATCCATCGCCGAATGCGTGTCCACGGGCTCTTCCGAAAGCATCGCCTTGACCAATGTGTGAATGGGTGGGGAATCGTCGATAACGAGAAGCTGTTGTCGCATTTTGTCCTTCCTCCAGGTGCAGCACAAAAAATGGCGGCCGCAAGCATCGACCTAGGCGGCGGCTTGCTTGCGGTGTTTGTGATCGGGCGCGATCAAGACGCAATTTCCAGCAACCTGCCGCATGTTGCGCAGCGCCAAATCCGCTTGTTCGACAAGGGCGGGCTCGTCGGTGACGCGCGTGTCAGCGACTCCGAAACTGCAGGTTAGCCTCCTGCGCAGCCCGCTCTGAGCGCTGAGTTGCCGCTCCAGGTCAGCGCGAAGCCTCTCGGCAAGAAGCGCCGCGGCGGCGCGATTGGCGCCGGCGAGCAACATCGCAAATTTGCATTCGTCGTAGCGGCAGACCACATCCTCCGCGCGGCATTGGCTGTGAAGGATGTGCGCGGTCGACCGAACAACATTCCCCGCGGCGATGTCGCCGTGCTTGGTGACGAGAGCTTCGTAGTGATCGATCTTGACGACGATGCACGCGAGCGGATTCCCGCTTCGCTTGGCCAGCGATATATAGGATGGGAGGTGCAGGGTTAGATACGAGCGATTCCACAATCCGGTTAACCCGTCGACGATGGTGACCGCCTCCGATTGATGCCTGGCCCGCAACGCCGCCCTGATTCGCGCGCGAAACTCCACCACTTTGAACGGCTTGGTGATGTAATCGACCGCACCGAGATCGAAGGCCTTGATCTTCTCGCTGACCATCGGATTTGCGGTCAGAAACAGGACCGGTATATCGGCGGTCACCGGATCTGCCTTGAGGCGGCGGCAGACGTCAAAACCGTCGGGACGCGGCATCTCGATATCCAGAACGATCAAACTTGGCCGGAGGCTGGCGGCGAGGGCGAGACCGGCCTCGCCGCTGTGCGCACATTTCACCCTCACGTTGTCCGGCTCCAAATGAGACTTGATCAATTTGCCCAGTGGAACGGAATCATCGATAATCAATATCGTTTTTGCCATGGACGGTTTGCTCCCTCATCCTGGGAATTCTCCGCATCAGGCCACGTCAGGCAACGGATACCATCCGCGTCTGCACGGGGTCGCCGAGGGAGACGCAATTGCCTCCTGATCGCTTTGCGCAACACAGCGCCACTTCAGCGCGATCCAGCGGCGACGAATTATCTCCGCGCTCGGTTTCGGCGATGCCAAAACTGCAAGTCACACCCAATTGCAACTCCCGAT
>JBEKPV010000125.1:0-10147 GCA_049520395.1 Tepidisphaeraceae bacterium | reverse complement strand
GTTTTTCATTGCCTCAAGTCGTAATCCATTACCATAAGGCATAGCGGAAATGTTTGATTTTTTGCGGTCGCTTCAAACTCACAAAGCGGTCACCTCTATTTTGTTCACCTTTATTTTGTCAATTCCGTTCCTACGGTCCATGCGCCGGGACTGCTGCCGAAGAACGCTTCGGGTTGCCGTCCGGTTTGCTGGGCATATTCGCGCATAATCTGCTCAATCGCCTCGGTGGCGACGGGCGTTTCGTCGGCTAAGACGGCAACGGTGCCGCCGCCGCCGCCGCCGGTGATTTTGGCTCCGTATAGGCCGCGGCCCTCGCGCTGGCGTACCAGATCGACGAGCAAATCGCATTCGTCGGCGCCGAGCAGGGCGTCGTTGGTGTAGGAGAGGTGTGAGGCGTACATCAGATGCCCGGCTTTGTTCAATTCGCGCTTGCGCTGGGGCGAATCGTGCGGCAATTCGGCGGCCGCTTGCAGATATTTCACGAAATTTGCGACTCGCCGCGCTTCCAGGACGTGATGATCGCAAGCCTGGCGGACATGGTAACTCGTCTCCGGCTGAACCTGCGTCGCGGTGTCGATTGTGGAGCCAAATTTCTCTAAAAAACTTTTTCCGTCGATTCGCTCTGGTAGAACGGGACGGAAGAATTTTTTGTAATCGTCGGGATCGAGATTGGCCAGATATCCGCGCATGGGGTCGCCGGTCATTTCCCTTCCGGCGGCCTGGCCGAGGCGGCGCATTTCTTCCAAGATGATGCGGTGGCCCATGAAGGCGGCGCAGCGGGTGATGCCGTACATTCCGCCGCCGACGGAGTGGCGGACTTGGCTGTTGATTCCGATCGCGCGGATGCCGGTCGGGAATTTCAGGTTGGGCAACAGCTCGTGCGGCTGGCAGATCATGCGCAGGAGCGACCCTGCCTCGCCGCAGCAACTGCTCACCTGGTCCATGATACCGCACGGCGCGCCGACGACCTGGTTCTCCACTTCCTGGCACATGGCGGCGACGCTGAGGGCGTCCGTGCGATCGCGGATTCCCAGATGATCGAGGAAATTCATCATCGCCGCGATTTCGATCGCCGCCGAGCTGCTTACACCGGCCCCTAGAGGGACGTCGCTGAGGAGGGCCAGATTCATTCCGGCTAGATTTGGATGCTTCAGATCCAGCAATTCGTGGCGGTGGAGAATCGCCAGGCAGCCGGCAAGATATCCCGCCCAGCGGCGGCCGGGCTGATTGAATTCCTGGCGCAGGGTTTCGATGGAGTGCTCGGCCAGCGCATCCAGCGGCATGCGAAGGGTAAACGGCTGATGTTCGTCGAGCAGATTGAACGAAAAGACCTGGATATTTCGATCGGAGCGGTTTTGCAGGGCGACGGCCGCGGCGCGATCGAGCGTGGCTTCGCAAACCATGGATCCGGTGTAATCGGCAATCCCGCCCATGACATCCAATCGCCCGGGTGATCGGCTCACGCGGATGGCCCCCGCTTGCGGCGAAAAATCCGCCGTCAATTCCCGCTTGACCCGGTCGAGCAGATTTTTCACCGGCGACAGCGACATCAGCTCATGGCTGGAGGTCGTGTTGTCCGGCTGCGTCTGGGGGATTGGTTTCACTTGAACTCTCCCGCAATTTTCGCGCTGGTAGAACGATCTGGGCGAAGAGCCGATCCCCCGTGCCCGAACCCGGCGGGGGTTCATACGTGGCGTCCAGCACGTAACTCTGGTCGAAGGACAATTGAGCATAGGCGAGGCGAAAAATATATGCTCCGCTGGCGCGGTCCCAATGGGCGCGCTGCTCGTCGAAAGTCATCAGGGAAGCGCTGAAGGGATTTACCACGCGATCGCCGCGCGGGTCGGGCCAGCCGGCGCGGTAGTTGAACAGCTCGAAAAGGACGGTACCGGCGGCTTTGGTGCGGTCGCCGAAGGCGTCGTCGAATTCGAGTACGGCTTCCACGCCGTCGGGCGCGGCGCCCGTTGTCCAATTCTTCACCTTCGAGAAGGTATCGAGCTGCATGGAGACAACGGCGAAGAGCCTGCTCGATGGATCGGGCGGCGGCGGTGGTGCGGGCGCGCAACCCCCGGCCAGGAGCACGCATACGATTGCCGTTCCCAGCCCAAAACGCATGGGACCGACTGTAGAACCCGCCGCATGGACTGTCAAAGGGGGCAGTTGCGCGCGATTTGTTAGCACATTGCGGATCGGCCCCGTTAAAATCGCGTTACGGGGCGAGGAGACTCACCATGAAGGATCGCATGTCCGGACGATGGGGAATCTTCTTTATCCGCTGCGGCATCGCCATGACGAGTCTGCCCGCCTTGGGCGCTGGACCGGCGACGGCGCCGTCCGATTCCATCCAGGATATCCAATTCCAGCGAGGCCGATGCGACTTCGAAGGCGGCGACACCATACTCATCACATCGGTTCGGGGGCCGGGCGATTCCATTTCGCCGGGCAGCACGTATGAGGTTCAGGGAACTTACATTCTTTCATCGCACGACGACGCGCGGTTGGTGGCCGGGGTCACGCCGATGGGAGGGGATAACATTGACACTTCGGGCAAAAATCAATCCACGGTTGTCGATAAGGGGATGGGGAAATTCGATCTGATGCTGGCCGTCCCGGTGAAGGGGTATCCTTATCTTGGATTTAGCACGGCGGACGACAACGTGAGTTTCGGCCAGCTTTATTTCGGAACGACGGGAACTGTTTTGCAGGTTGCGGCGGATGCCTCCGGCGATTCCATAACCGCCGCCTCCGATGCGGCGGCGGATCAATCGGGGGGCGGGATCACGCTGGATGTCGACACCGCGCTAAGCAGCGTTTCGTTCAGTCGCACGGGGTCGATCCTGCCCGGGCCGGCCAGCGGAAATTTTGCCTACCGGATCAATTTTCAAAATGGGTTTCGGCAATTTCAGCAGGGGGACAATATCGTGATACAGGAAATCCGCGGCACGGCGGCGACGTTCCTGCCGGGAAACCAGTATGAGATCACGGGGATTTATTCCCTGACGTCCCAAAACCAGGCGATGCTGGCGGCGTTTGTGACGGCAGCGCCGTACACCCACGGCGGAAGCGCTGACGTTAGTTCCGGGCAGGTGAAGATGATTTCCGGGGGCACCGGGGAATTCACGATTATTTTTCCGATGACCTATGCGGGCAGTCCGCACGTCAGCTTATACCCGGCCAGCGGCGGGCATTCGTTCGGCATCGCGTATTTCGGGACCGCCGGCGCGACTCAGGAGACCCTACCTCCGGGCCTCAATGACACCTTGTACTACAGCCAGAGTGACAACACTTATGATCCGGACAACTTGACGGTTAATTCGGTCGTCACGACGACACCCACATCAACGCCCAAATCCGACGGGCTGCAGGCGCCGATCGCGCATTCACAATTGTCGGGAAGCGCGCCGGTGAAATAATTTTGTAGGCGGTCAATCGAATTCAAAGCTGTCGCGGGCGATAACCAGGGGACGGTTTTGCCCGATATTGAGCAGCAATCCAGCCAGAATGCAGCTGGCGACGAGGCTGCTTCCGCCGGAACTGACAAACGGCAGGGTTACTCCGGTGACCGGGAAAAGGCGCATAGCCACCATGAGGTTTAAAAACGCCTGCGCGGCGAGAAAGCTGACGATTCCGACGGCGACGAGTCGTCCGAAGGGCTCGCGCGTGGCGGCGGCGATTTCGATTCCGGCGGCGAAGAGGACGATGTAAGCGGCCAGCACGGTGATCGATCCGACGAGGCCGAATTGCTCGCCGATGATGGAGAAAATCATATCGTTGCGCGCTTCGGGGACACCCTGGCCGATGGGAATGATGCCGACGCCTTTTCCGGTGAGTCCGCCGGAGCCGGCGGCGACCAGGGCGCGTTGCTGTTGAAAGCCGGATTCGCGGAGGGTTTTGGGGTCTTTGCCGAAGAGGCCGCGCACGTAGCCGCGCTGATAATCGTGCACGAAGGCGGGGAAATGGCGCAGGATCGGGACATTTTTTTCACCTGAGAGCCAGAAGATGGGCGCCAGACCGATGCCGATGCCGACGACCGCGGCCAGGTGCACGATTTTCGCGCCGGCGACGAAGAGCATCGCCATGAGCGTCGGCACAAAAAGCGTCGCGACTCCCAGGGCGGGCTGCTTCAAAATCAGCGCCATCGGCAAAAGCGTCAGCCCCAGGGGCGCGAGCAATCCCGGCAGGGTGCGGTAATTACTTCGAAACCGCAGATACCTGGCCAAAACCATCACGTACGAAATCTTCATCAGCTCCGAGGGCTCAAAGCTGAATCCGGCAAAGGTAATCCAGCAATGAACTTTGTTAATGGCGTGCACGCCGGGGAGGGGGTGGTGATGTTGTTCCGCCACGGCGCCCAGGAGGGTGTAGATGATCAGGAGGAGGCTGAGCAGATATAGCCCCCAGGCCCAGCGTCCCAGGTTGAGGTAGTTGATTGCCTGTACGGCCGCCATGGCGGCAAGGGCGACGAGGACAAAGAACAACTGTTTTTCACCGTCGGCGGGAGAATTGGACCAGATGCAGAGGACCCCTAGCGCCGAGAGCAGCGTGACAGCCGCCAGCACGGGCCAATTGGTGGCGATGGCGAGCTGTTGCCATACGCGGTTCATTCGTATGCCGCCGCCGCGATCCAGGACTGCGATTTTCCAGGGGGGCGCATGAGCCAGAGAATTTCGCCGGTGGCGGGTTTGGCGAATCGTCCGGGGAGATAGATGGTGACGAGTCTTCGATCCATTCCCGGCAAGATGGGTTCGCAGCGGACGGCGTGGGAAAGGGGCGCCAGCGCCGAATGGGTACTGTCGACGACGGCGTATTCGACGGCCTGGGAGTAGCGCCATGCCCTCAGGACGCGGCGGTTCAGGAAGTAGGCCGCCAGAACCGTCGCCAGAACCGTCGGCAGCATGATGGTCGCGGCCACCAGGCGCCGCGGCAGGGGCTCGGGCACCTTCCGGTCGGTCCAGGTCGTGGGGTCGGAGGGGTCGACCCGCAGGGAAATGGTTTCGCCGGGATGAATGAAATCGGTGTCGTTCACGACGGTCAGCAGGACGCCGGTCTGCTGGATGGTTTGGCCGTTCCAGACAAATTGAATATCGCAGGGGGAGTCCGGGGGAAAGGTGCGGCTGGTGCGTGTGTCGTGCTCATCTCCGGCTGAGGTGATTGTCGCGGTCACCGCGACGCCATACTGGATCAGCCGGTTGTCGCGCCAATAGAAGGTGATCTGCTCGGTGATGAAGGTGGCTGCGATGACCAGTTGCACGAGGGTCGCCACCCACCAGAAGCGGACCGGCGGTTCCATCCAACTGCGTCGGCGCACGGCGGGGGTGATGGGTCGCGGAGGGTCGGGCGGAGGCTGGGGCGACGATGCCGTATGCGGGGGCAACTTGTTGGCGGCCGAGGCGTAGGGCAAGGGCGCACCCCGGAGGGGCCGATTGGGCTGGGAGGGGGGCTTGGTCACTTCATCCTCATCGAGATCGCGAAAGGTAGCCGTGCCGGACACAGGCTTCAAGCACATCGTGAGCGATCGCCGCCGCCACGATACCGCCGGCTTCCCCATATTCCACCATGACGCAGAAAGCCACCTGTGGATGGTCCGCCGGCGCGTACCCGATGTACCAGGCGTGAACCATGTGTTTTGCCGCGCCGGCGCCCTGATACCACCCTTCGGTCCCCGGGGTTCCCAGTTCGACCGGGACGCGCTGCACGCGGCCATTGACCTTCACAATCTCCCCGTCGGCGTCGCGCAGGGGAATGGTCATCAGCGTCGTTTGGGCCGAACCGGTCTTCCCGGCGATTTCAATTCCCCGCAGCGGATCGTCCGCCTCGGGGGGGTCCTGATTCTCGGGCAAAATCCCGGTGCCCGTGCCTGCGTCGCTGTTGACCACTCGGCGCATTCCCTCGCGAACCGCGGCCACGGACTGGGGCGCTAAATGCAAATCGACGGTATCGGGTCCGTCGGGCGCCAGCGACCTGTCGTCATCGGAAACCAGTCTGGGGCGCATCCAGATGCCGTTGCGGGCGATTGTGGCGGCGACGTTCGCCATCTGCAGCGGAGTGGCGTGGACGCGGCCCTGGCCGATACCGGCAAACCAGGTCCAAATCCGAAGCGGCGAATGGATCGAAGCGTCCACGGGGTCGGGAATCATGCCCGCGCTCTCTTCGATGCCAATTCCGGTCGGCCGTCCGAGCCCGAATTGATCGAACCAATAGCTCAATTCGCGCATGCCCATCATGTCGGCGATGGTTTCGAAGACGACGTTGCAACTTCGCTCCAGCCCGTCGGAGACGGTCAAAAAGCCCGTTGGATGCGGCACCGGGACGGGATGGTGCATTGGCGAAGGAATCTTGCCGGCCTCGTACAACCCCGCCACCCAGCAGCGGCCGACGTGATATTTCACGCCGCGTAGCACCAGATATCCGGTGCATTCAATGGTACTGGTGGGCGTCATGAATCCGTGGGTAATCGACCCGCAGCCGACAATGGTCTTGACCGTCGATCCGGGCTCCAGCGCCATTTGTGTCGCCCGGTTCATCAGGGGCATATTCAGATCGTCACGCGATAGCATGGCGTATTCGGTGTCGAGCATGTTGGGATCGAACCCCGGATTCGACGCCATCGCCAGCACCTGGCCCGTCGCTATGTCGAGCACGACGGCGGCCCCGTGCTGATCGTAGCGGGCTTCCATGGTGTCGCCGTTCTTGTATTCGCGGCGTTTGGCGAAGGCCGCCTCGATATCCTGCTGCAGATCGATGTCGATGGTCATCCGCACGTCGCTTCCGGGAATTGGATCGGTGCTGGAGAGGGTTTGATCGGAATCGGCTAATTTTTCGACCCGGCCGCGAGCGCCGCGCAGCGTTTTTTCACACAACCCTTCGATGCCGCCCGCTCCGATATCATCGTTGGGCCAATAGCGGCGAAGTTCATCGGCGCCAAATGGATCGCTGGCGCCCAATTGATCGGCGGTCACTTGCGCCAAATGCCCGACCAGATGACAGGCCGATCTGGCGTATGGATATTCCCGATGTTTGCTGGGGCGTAGACTCAGGGCGAAAAATCGGTCCTCCTGCCGGGCCAGGACGGCCTGCGTTTCCGGATCGACGGCGGGCAAAATGACGTGCGGCTCGGTTTGCTCGGCGACGTCCAGTTCAAATTGATCGATGTCCTGCTCGCCGCCGTTGTCCATTAAAAAATCACGATACCAGGCGGGGGAACTCTGCCCGTCGGAGCGCTTGGAAGCGGTTTCGAAATTCCGCCACCACAAATAGCGACGCCGCATCTCGACGCGCTGGACGATCGCCTGGCGAATATCGTCGAGTTCGTCGGGCGTCTTGCCGGAGACTTGCGCCAGTTCCGCCCACATGGCGGCCAAATCCTGACGGGCCTGCTCCATTTCGCTATTGAGCATCGCCGGCCAGGCGTCGGAGCGGCGGATGTCGTGATAGCGATCGGCGAGGCGATCCTTCAAGCGCGCTTCGGCGGTCTGGCGAATCCAGTCTTCATCCGGCTCGTCGACAATCGCGCGATAATCCACGCACGCGTCGATACAGGGGGCATCGAACGCCAGAACGCGCCCTTTGCGGTCGAGGATCGCCCCCCGGGTTGTCTCCAGGGGCTCCCAGCGCTTCATCAGCTCCGCGGCCTGGGCGCGCCAGAAATTGCGCTGAATCCACTGGATTTGTACGATCCGGAGGGTGAGAAGCCCGCCGACCAGCAGCAAGAGGGCTAAGTAGATTTTGAGGCGACGTTGGAACATCTCCCGTCCTTGGGAAAATCCGCGTGGGCGTTTACCGAGCGGCGAACATTCTGGGCATTCTCCCGCGCTGCTGGGAGCGGAAGCGGAAGAAGGGCTTCATTCGCCGAAGCGCCCCGAGCACGGGCACGGCGAGAAGCGCCGAATAAAACGCCGAGTAAAACAGCGGCCACGCCGCCGGCCGAACGCCGGAGCCGGGCGGCCTGATCCAATCGTGGATCGCCAGCACCATCGCCGTCAACACCCCCGCGACCAGTGTTAAAAAAAAATGCGTTAGTGCGTGTTCCCGGTAGATCGTCTGCCGCGACGAGACGACCATCAGTGCTACCAAGCCATAACTGAATGAATACAAGCCCATTGTTCCCTGGCTGGTTAAGTCCTGCAATGCGCCTAGCAGGAATGCGCCCAGCAAAGCGGTGTCGCGCGGCGCATTGAGACAGATAAATATCACCGACATCAATACAAAATTCGGACCCGCTCCGGCCACGTGCAGCGCCGCCGACAAACCGGTCTGCATTCCCAGGGTCACGTAGGCGAGGATGGCGTAGGTGATCCAGCGCATAGTTTACGGATTGCGAGTCATGACCCAAACATCGCCAAGGCGCATCAGGCCCGACTCCGGCTCCAATTTTATTTCCGCAAATAGCGCCGCCCTCTGCGCCCGCTTGATCGAGGCGATTCGCCCGACTCGAATCCCTTGAATCGCCGCGGGCCAAGTGTTGTCCGACAGAACCACCCAGTCGTCGGGCTGAAGCTGCGCACTGGTGACATCCTGGAGCGGCAGATTCGCGATCACCATCTGGCCGCCGCCGGCTCCTTGCACGATTGGCAACAGTTGGGAGACGCGAACCACCTGCACGGTTCCATCCGGTTGCTTGACGAACCGGACAAATTGGCCGCTGACGACGAAACCGGCGTCGGTGACCAGCCGCACGTGGGCCACGCCCTCGCCGGCACGGTCGACCGTGCCCGCCAATCCACCGCCATACAACACGGGCTGCTGTTCTTTCACGGCGGCCGAAATTCCGCTGAGGATTAATCCGTCGCGGTCTCCCGAATCCGTTCCGGCCACGGGGAATCGGTCACAAAGGCTTTTCAGATCTCCCAGGTTTTGCCGCTCGGCGGCCAGAGCCCCCAATCTCTCGACTTCCATTTGCAAGCGGGAGATTTCCTGTCGGAGTTCAAGATTTTCCTGGCGGATGGCGTCGAAGGACCGCGAATCCTCCGGCGGCGTGCGCACCAGCCGGCCGCGCAGCCATGTGGCGATGTGATAGGTCGGCCGCGATATCGGAACCAGCAGGCCCTCCAGCGGCACGCGCTGCAACTCGGTCAATCGCGCCGGCGCGACAAACGCGCTTAGAAAACTCAGCGCCATCAATGCGAAAAAAACCTGGTTAAATCGGAGTTGAAACACGGACGCTTACCGTTCATCCGCGTCGGATTCCATGGTGTCTTTCCAAACCTCGAGATTTTCGAGGTAGACACTGGTTCCGCGCGCCACGCAGGTGAGCGGGTCCTCGGCCAATCGCACGTCCAGGCCGGTGGCGTTGCCGATGACCCCGGGGAGGCCGCGAAGCAGCGACGATCCTCCGGCCATGGTGATGCCGTTCTCCACCAGATCCGCCGCGAGTTCGGGCTCGGCCAGTTCCAGCGTGCGGGTGACGGCCTGAATGATTTGGGTGACGGGCTCCTGCAGGGCCTCGCGGATTTCCTCGCTGGTGACGGTGGTTTTTCGCGGGAGGCCGCTGATCATGTCGCGTCCGCGCACTTCCATGGTGGGCTCATGATCCCCCTGCGGACCGGCGGAGCCGATTTCGATTTTGATGCGCTCCGCCATCTGCTCGCCGATGGCCATGTTGTAGGTGCGCTTCATATGGCCGACGATCGCTTCGTCGAAATCATCTCCGGCGACGCGCACGGATTCGCAAACCGTGATATCCGCCAGCGAGATGATGGCGACTTCGGTTGTTCCGCCGCCGATATCGACGATCATGCTGGCGGTCGGTTCGATGACGGGAAGTCCCGCGCCGATGGCGGCGGCCATGGGTTCTTCGACCAGGTAGACTCGCCGCGCTCCGGCGCGCTCGGCGCTGTCGTAGACGGCGCGCCGCTCGACGGCGGTTATGCCCGACGGAATCGCAATGACCACTCTGGGCCCGATGAAATGCTTCCGCCCGTGCACGCGGCGAATGAAATAGGAAAGCATCGCCTGCGTGATTTCAAAATCGCTGATTACCCCGTCCTTCAGCGGCCGAATCGCGGTGATCGAGCCCGGGGTCTTGCCGAGCATCTCCTTGGCGACCTGGCCCACGGCGTTCCCGTTCTGCTTTTCGCGATTGGTCCCCTTCTTAACCGCCACGACGCTCGGTTCATTGTGCACGATTCCCGCGCCCTTAACGCTATCC
>JBEKPV010000124.1:0-10163 GCA_049520395.1 Tepidisphaeraceae bacterium | reverse complement strand
GTCGTCGGGCTCCATTCCTCGCTTTTATTCCATGACCTGCTGCGGGACGCGCCGCTCCTCTCCAAGCCGTGGCTGCACGCGGCGTTCGTCCTCCTGCTCGTCGGCTACGGCACCAAAATGGGTCTTGCTCCCGTGCACACTTGGAAGCCCGACGCCTACGGCGAAGCTCCCGCGATCGTCGGGGCGCTGCTTGCCGGCGGCCTCACCAACTGCGCGTTTCTGGCCCTGCTGCGCGTCCATCACATCTGCCGCGACGCCGGCGAAACGCTCTACACCGGCCGATTGCTTATCTTCATTGGGCTGCTCTCGATGGCCATCGCGGCGGTCTTCCTGCTCGGCCAGCGCGATTTCAAACGCATGCTCGCCTATTCGAGCGTCGAACATATGGGAATCATGGCTATCGGCCTGGGCGTCGGTGGGGCGGGTATCCTGGGCGCGCTGCTTCACATGTTCAACAACGGCCTCAGCGAAGGCGTCCTCTTCCTCTCGGCTGGAAATATTCACCGAGCCTACGAAAGCAAATCCGTCCACGAAGTCCACGGCGCCATGCGGCGCCTGCCCCTCTCCGGAACCCTATTCATGCTCGGCTTCTTCGCCATCACCGGCTTTCCCCCCTTCGGCCCGTTCATCAGCGAATTCACAATTCTCAGCGGCACATTTTTGGCCCGCCAGTTCCTCGTCGCCGGCGGGATTCTGCTGCTGCTCATGGTGATCTTCCTGGGCATGGGAAATACCGTCCTGGCCGTCGTGCAGGGCCGCCCGTCCCCCGCGGCCCGGCGAACAAAGCTTCGCGATGAATTTTTCACCAGCTCGCCCATTGTGATCTCCATGGCGCTCCTCCTGCTTCTCGGCCTGCATATCCCCGGCCCGCTGGCCAATATGCTTCATGACGCCGCCCGATTCCTGGAGGTTCGCCCATGAACCCAGCCACCCTCGGAAACGGACGCGCGGTCGATCTCGACACCGTGCCTCAACTAAACGCGGACGATTTTCGCCAGTCGATTCTCGATGGCGTCGAATCCGGCCAGCGCGTCGCGGCTTTCTTCGGCCTCGACGTCGGCAACGCGGTGGAACTGATCTTCGTGCTCGCCGACGATCATCAATCTCTTTTGCACGTGGCCGGGACGATCGTTGAGGGGGATCGGTTTGAATCGCTTACGCCGCAGTGTCCGCAGGTGCAGCTTTTTGAGCGGGAGATTGGCGAGCAATTCGGCATCGCTTTCGACGGGCATCCCTGGTTTAAGCCGTTGCGATTTCATAAATCCTATCGGCCCGGCCACGACGCCTGGGATCGGCCGGATGATTCTGAAATCGTCCCCGGCGACATAAAGTTTTATCAAATCGACGGATCGCAGATTCACGAGGTTTCCGTCGGCCCCGTCCACGCTGGAATCATCGAGCCCGGCCATTTCCGATTCCAATGCAACGGCGAAAACGTCTTCTTCCTCGAATTATCGCTGGGATATCAGCATCGCGGCGTCGAACGAGCCCTGATCGGCGGCCCCAATCCGCGCTCAATTCACTATGCCGAAACACTCTGCGGCGACACGACCATCGGCCACACGGCCGCCTACTGCACCGCCCTGGAAGCCCTGGCGAAATGCCAGAAACCGCCGCGGGCGCAGTCCCTGCGCGGAATCGCCCTGGAACTGGAACGGCTGGCGAATCATGTCGGCGATCTGGGCGCCCTGGCCGGCGACGTGGGGTTCCTCCCGACCGCGTCTTATTGCGGCCGTTTGCGCGGCGAATTTCTGAATATGACCGCGCTCCTCTGCGGCAATCGCTTCGGCCGCGGCCTGATTCGCCCCGGTGGCGTCGGTTTCGGCGCCGACGAAACCCGAATCGCCGAAATGCTCAAGCGCCTCCGGGCCGCGAAAAAAGATTGTGCCGGGGTCATCGAATTGCTGTGGAATGCCCAATCCGTCATGTCCCGATTCGAGGAGACGGGGATCGTTACGCAGCAAATGGCCCAGGAATTAGGCATGGTTGGAGTCGCCGCCCGCGCCAGCGGCCTCACGCGCGACGCCCGCCTCGACCATCCCTCGGGAATTTTCCGATTCACTCAAATCCCCGTCTCCACCGAATCCGGCGGCGACGTCTTCGCCCGCGCTTTCGTCCGCCGGCTGGAAATAGAGCGATCCCTCACCTTCGTCTTCGAACAATTGCAGAATCTCCCCGTCGGCGAAATTCGCGTGCCTCTCCAGCCGCTGGCGCCCAATCAATTGGCCGTCTCGATCGTCGAAGGTTGGCGCGGCGAAATTTGCCACGTGGCCATCACCGGAGAGGACAACAAATTCCTTCGCTACAAAATCGTCGATCCTTCCTTTCACAATTGGCCCGGACTGGCGATGGCCATGCGCAATCAACAGATTTCCGATTTCCCGATCTGCAATAAGAGTTTCTCCCTCTCATACTGCGGCCACGATTTGTAGGAATAAAGCGATGGTGTCACTACTCATAGCGAGATTGAAGCAGGGCCACGCGACGCTGCCATTCCCGGCCCAGGCGGCTCCGGAATTGCCGGACCGATTTCGCGGGCGTCCTGTTTTCGACGCCGCCAAATGTCCCGACGGTTGCGCCCAGTGCCAGGAGGCCTGTCCCACCCAGGCGATTCGCGTGGATGGCAAGCCGAGCGTCGATCTGGGTCGATGCCTCTTCTGCACCGATTGTCTGGATGCCTGCCCGGAGGGCGCGATCAGTTATTCCCGCGATTATCGGCTGGCCGCGCGCCGGCGCGATGATTTGCTCCTCGGACCGGATGCCGAATTGAAATCGGCCGGGGCTCTGGACAACAAACTTCGAAAATTATTCGGCAGGTCCCTGCGTCTCCGCCAGGTTAGTGCCGGGGGATGCAACGGGTGCGAATCGGACGTGAATGTCTTGAACACGATCGTCTGGGATCTGGGTCGATTCGGGATTCAATTCGTCGCCTCGCCGCGGCATGCCGATGGGCTGCTGGTCACCGGGCCGGTCACCCAAAATATGTCCCTGGCGCTTCGAAAGACCTATGACGCGGTTGCCGACCCGAAGCTGGTGATCGCGGTGGGGGCGTGCGCGATTGCGGGCGGGCCGTATATCGATCACGAGGAGGTCGGCAACGGGGCCGATTCGGTCGTACCCGTCGATTTGTTTATCCCCGGCTGTCCGCCGCACCCGCTAACGATTCTCGACGGCTTATTGCGGCTGCTTGGCCGATTGGAAAATACCCGTTCCATCCCCGCTTGAATCACTGCCGGGGTCTGGCGTATTCTTCCGTCTCTGGCGGTGGCAAGTCTGCGAGGAGACCACATGAAGAGATCGATCGCGCTGTTCCCAGTGGCGATTCTGCTATTGACCCTCTTTGACGGCTGCGGCAAATCCGAAAACTCCCCAACCGCCGCCACGGCCCCCAGCCCCAAAATCCTTCAGCTCGCCTTCGTGACCAACAACGCCTCCGATTTCTGGACCATCGCCCGCGCCGGATGTGAAAAAGCCCAGTCGGAATTGCCCAACGTTCAGGTCGATTTTCAAATTCCCGGCGACGGCACCGCCGCCACCCAGGTCCGCATTATCGACGATCTCCTCGCCAAGGGCGTCGATGGTATCTCCATCAGCCCCGTCGATCCGGAAAATGAAACGCCAAAACTAAACGAAGTCGCCAAGCAGACGCTTTTGTTCTGCCACGATTCCGACGCGGCCGACAGTGACCGCGTCTGCTATGTCGGAACCAACAACGTCGACGCCGGGAAACTCGCCGGCGAAGAAATCAAAAAAGCCCTCCCCAATGGCGGCAAAATCATGCTCTTCGTCGGCACGCTCGACGCCCAAAACGCCAAGGATCGATATGCCGGCATCAAGCAAGCCCTGGACGGCAGCAATATCTCGATCATCGACGTGCGGACCGACGAATCCGATCGGGTTCGCGCCAAAGCCAATGCCCAGGACGTTCTGGTGAACTATCCCGATATCGCGGGGTTGGTCGGCCTCTGGAGTTACAACGGCCCGGCTATCTTGAACGCCGTCAAGGATTCGGCAAGAACCGGACAGGTGAAGATCGTCTGTTTTGACGAAGAGGACGAGACGCTCGCCGGCGTAAAATCCGGCGCGATATTCGCCACCGTGGTGCAGCAGCCATTCGAGTTCGGGCATCAGGCGATCACTCTTATGGCCAGATACCTCGGCGGCGACAGCTCCTTTATTCCGCCCAGCAAGCAGGTTTTCATCCCCACCCAGGCCATCGACGCGACCAACGTGGACGCATTCACCGCGAATCTGAACAAACTCCGCGGCCGATAAGCACACTCACGCGAATCCCATGCTGAAACTGGCGCACATTAGCAAGCGTTTCGGCGGCGTAGTGGCGCTGGACCGCGTCAGTCTCTCCCTTGAAGCCGGCGAAGTCGTCGCCCTCATCGGCGAAAACGGCGCGGGCAAATCCACTCTCATGAAAATTCTCGGCGGCGTGCACACCCCCGATTCCGGCGCGATCGCCCTCAATAACCAGCCCGTCCACATTCGCTCCGTGACCGACGCCGTCGCCCTGGGCATCGCGTTTGTCCATCAGGAACTGAATCTGCTGGACAATCTTGACGTGGCGGGCAACTTATTTCTCGGCCGCGAGCCGGCGCGCATGAAGTGGCTCGGTCCCCTGCGCTGGCTGGATCGAAAGGCAATGCTGCGCGATAGCCTGGAGTATTTGGAGCGCTTGGGTCTGCGCATCTCGCCCGCCCAGCCGCTGGAGCAATTGTCCCTGGCGCAGAGACAGATGGTGGAAATCGCAAAAGCCCTGTCGCTCAATGCGAAGATTCTGATTCTGGACGAACCCAGCAGCTCGCTGACCAGCGCCGAGACCGCCCGGCTCCTGGAAGTCGTGAAGCAATTGAGCCGCGCCGGCGTGGCCGTGGTCTATATCTCCCATCGACTCGGCGAAATTGGCCAGATCGCCAATCGCGTGGTCGCGCTCCGCGACGGCAAAAACGCCGGCGAGATTCCGCGCGATCAGATCAATCACGACAACATGGTCCGCCTCATGATCGGCCGCGAACTGCGGAATCTGCATCTTCCGCCCGCGTCAACCCCGGCGCGTCGCCTGGAAATTCGTGGATTGCGCACCTCCGCTTGGCCGAATCAATCGGTCAGCTTCGACGCCGCCGGCGGGGAGATTCTGGGAATGGCCGGCCTGGTCGGCGCGGGGCGCTCGGAATTGGCCGCCGCCATTTTCGGCGCGGACCCAATACTGGATGGCAAAATCGTTTTGGATGGGATAACTCTGGATATTCGAAATTCCCGCGATGCGATTCGCGCCGGGATTTATCTGGTTCCCGAGGATCGCCGCCGGTTGGGGTTACTTTTGGAGTCGAGCGTTCGTGAGAATATTTCCCTTCCGCAATTGCGACGTCTCTCAACCATGGGGCTGGTGCGAAAGCGCCGCGAATTGGAACTCGCCCGCGATCAAATTCGCGGCTTGCAGATCAAAACCCCCGGCACGGAGACCCGCGTGGCCAATCTCAGCGGCGGGACTCAGCAAAAAGTGGTCCTCGCTAAATGGCTGGCGATGAAGCCGAAGGTTTTAATGGTCGATGAGCCGACCCGCGGAATCGATGTGGGGACCAAAGCGGAAATCTACCGATTGTTGCGAACACTCGCCGATCAAGGCGTGGCAGTGATCGCCATTTCCAGCGATCTGGAGGAGATTCTGGGGATCAGCGACCGGCTGATTGTGATGCGCGAAGGGGCCATCGCCGGGATTTTGAACCGCTCGCAATTCTCCGAGCGGGCGGTGATGGATTTGGCCTTTTGGGCGGCCGCATGAAAAAGGAATTCGGCATCGGGTTGCTTCTGATCGCGCTGTGCGCGACCGTGGCGTTTCTCAATCCCAAATTCCTCAGCGCAGCCAATCTTCAAAACACATCCCGCCTCATCGGCATGTACGGAATCTTCAGCATCGGCATGGGGATCGTCATCATCACCGGCGGGATCGATCTCTCCGTCGGATCGGTCTTCGCATTGGAAGGCGTCACCCTTTCCATTCTCCTGCTGCAATATCATTGGCCCTGGCCGCTGGCGACCGGGGCGGTGATCGCCGGCGTTGTGCTGCTGGGGGTCATTCACGGATTTCTCATCACCGTCCTGCGCCTTCAGGCGTTCGTAGTGACCCTTTGCGGATTGCTCATTTATCGCGGCGTGGCCCGTTTTGTCGCCAACGACGAAACCAAAGGTTTCCGAACCAGCAATTTCGGTTGGCTGCGTCCCCTGGCCACGGGAGAGTTAGGCCGGGTGCCGATGCCCTTCGTGGTTTTGCTGATGGTTGCGATTGTGATGGGAGTGGTCCTGCATCGATCGGTTTACGGCCGGCACCTTTTCGCCGTCGGTCGAAACGAGGAAGCCGCGCGATATTCCGGCATCAACACCCGGCTCGTGATCGGTTCCGCCTACGCCCTCTCCATGCTTCTCGCCGCGATCTCCGGCATCCAACTGGCTTTTTACACCAATTCCGTCTCTCCCAGCAGTCACGGTACATCCTACGAGTTATATGGCATCGCCGGCGCCGTCCTCGGCGGCTGCAGCCTGCGCGGCGGCGAAGGATCCATCCTCGGTATCCTCCTCGGCAGCGCCCTGCTGCAGGTGCTCCAAAATCTGGTAAACCTATTGGGAATCCCCAGTTCGCTTAACTTGGCCGTGATGGGAACGGTAATTCTTCTGGGCGCGACCGTCGATGAACTGCTCGCCCGCCGCACGCGTAACAAACGCAAGCACACATGAAATCCACCGCATGCAAAATCGTCTTCGCCGCGTTTTTTTTGATGGTTGCCGTCGCGCGCGCGCAGGCCGTCGATAAAATGAAGATCGAGATAGACCAGCCCGGCATCACCATCAGCCCGCGCCTGATCGGCCTGATGACCGAGGAAATCAATCATTCCTACGATGGCGGGCTCTACGCCGAGCTGATTCAGAATCGAATTTTCAAAGACGACCCGGCTTCGCCCGCGCACTGGTCGCTAGTGAAGCACGACCAATCCGACGGCGCGATCGCGCTCGATCAAACCGATCCGGTGAATACGGTCGCCCTGACCACCAGTTTGCGCCTCGACGCCCATTCCGGCCGCGTCGGCGCCGCCAATGACGGTTTCTGGGGCATCCCCGTCTGGCCCGCAACGCAATACACCGCCTCCTTCTGGGCCCGCGGCAGCGCCGATTTCGCCGGCCCCGTCACCCTCGACATCGAATCCAGCGACGGCCAAACCGTCTTTTCGACGGCCATCGTTCCCAAAATCACGACCCAATGGCAGCAATACACCGCCACGCTGGCCACGGGCTCCGTGCCCATCAGCGCTGCCAATCGCTTCGTCATCTCGATCTCCGCGCCCGGCAGCATCTGGCTCAATCTGGTCTCCCTCTTTCCCCCGACCTTCAACAATCGCCCCAACGGCAATCGCATCGACCTCATGAAATTACTGGCCGATCTGCATCCCGCTTTCCTCCGATTCCCCGGCGGGAATTATCTGGAAGGCGACACCATCGCCGACCGTTTTACCTGGAAAAATACGCTGCACGGATTGGATCAGCGCCCAGGCCACCTCGGTCCGTGGGGATATCGATCCTCCGATGGATTGGGATTGCTGGAATTTTGCCAATGGTGCGAGGATTTGCATATGGAGCCCCTGCTGGCGGTTTACGCCGGGTACTCCCTCAAGGGAGAGCACATTCCCGCCGGGCCGCAATTGGCGCCCTACGTTCAGGACGCGCTGGATGAAATCGAATACATCACCGGCGACCCGACCACCCCCTGGGGCGCGCAGCGAGCCGCCGACGGACATCCCCGCCCGTTTCATCTCAATTTTGTGGAGATCGGCAACGAGGATTATTTCGATCCCTCGCAAAGTTACGACGACCGATTCACCCAGTTTTACGACGCGATCAAGGCGCGATACCCAAAACTAAAATTGATCGCCACCGCCGCCGTCGGCAGCCGCCGGCCCGATCTGACGGACGATCATTTCTATCGCTCGCATCGCCACATGGAGCGCGACGCCGGGCATTATGACGATCAAGATCGCGGGGCCCCGCACGTTCTCGTCGGCGAATGGGCGACCAAAGAGGGCAAACCCACGCCCAATCTTCAAGCCGCCCTGGGCGACGCCGTCTGGCTTATGGGAATGGAACGAAATTCCGACCTGGTGATCATGTCCAGTTACGCGCCGCTGCTCGTCAACGTCAATTCCGGCGCCTATCAGTGGACGACCAACTTGATCGGTTATGATGCCGTCAGCAGTTTCGGCTCACCCTCCTATTACGTCCAGAAAATGTTTTCCCGCGTTCGCGGCCAGCGCGTCCTGCCCCTGCGGATCGAATCCGCCGAGTCCACCACCGCGGTCTCGCCGCCGCCGCCCGCCGGCGCCTGCGGCGTCGGCACACTGATGACCAGCGCCCAGTTTAAAGACATTGCCGTCACCAGCGGTGGGGCGACGCTATTTCAAATGGATTCAGACGCGGCTAAACCATCCTGGAAAATGAACAGAGGGGTCTGGATCTTACGCGACGGCATACTGAGTCAATCGGAAGCCTCGCGCGAATGCCGGGCCGTCGCCGGGGATTCATCCTGGCGGGATTACTCCATTTCACTCAAAGCGCGCAAGCTCGCCGGCGAAAACGGATTTACCGTCCTCTTCCATTTTCATGACGGCGAAAATTTCCTGCGCTGGTCGATCGGCGGCTGGCACAACACCGCCGCCGCCATCGAGCAAATCGCCGATGGCGCCACCACGCAAATCGGCAACTCCGAGCCCCTCACCGTCGAATCGGGCAAATGGTACGACCTGCGCATCGAATTAACCGGCCGGCAAATCCGCTGCTTTGTGAATGGGCAATTAACCAACCAGGCGACCGACAATCCCCCGCCGCCGCTTCCGACCTTCTTCGCCTTGGCCAGCCGCGCCGCGCAGGGCCGGGAATTATTCATCCAGGCCGTCAACACATCCGACCACGCCCGGCGGATACAAATCGAATTGGAAGGTTTCGAGCACTTCGAGCCCTGGGCCGATACGGAAGTCCTGACCGGTCAACCGACCGATTCAAACTCCACAACCAACCCCAAAAAGATCGTCCCCCATCGGCGCGATATCACGGAGGTCAGCCCCATATTCCAGCACGAATTCCCGCCCAACTCGGTGACGCAAATCCGCTTGCTTCTTCAGCCTTGAGACGGCCTTGCCCGATGCAGGTGTCTATTTGGTCTTTTTGTGATGATGCTTGCGGCGATGGTGCTTTTTGTGGTGGTGCTTCTTATGGTGTTTATGTTTATGACTCGCCATTTGCACAACGCCCGACCGCATCGCCGCCGGAGGCTGGGCCGCGGTTGCCGCCTCCGGCACCCAGAGGAGCAAGACCGCCAGGAGCATTAGTAATTTTGTCCGCAATTCTTCCTCGTTTCTTGTCCCACCTCAACTTAGAAACGCCGCTGGCACCAAGTTATTGTGCCGCAGGTTCTGGCGGGGGGGTCACCCCGCGATCCGCCAAGGCCGCGCCCAATTGTGGATTAGACAGTAAATCGGCCATTTCGCCTTCAAACCAATGACGCAAACAGCCCATTGGGTCGATCCCATGCCCCAGCTTCACGGCCTGCTCCCGAAGCGTCGGAAGCTGCGTCTTGAAATCATCGGCGGATAAATGACGGGCACCGTCCAGAAAACGACCCGCCTTCCCGATAATCGACGGCGGCTTGCTGGGGCTGAAACCCCCCGCCAATTGCCCCAAATCATCGCACGTATCCTCCTTCAGCGACTGATAGTCGTCCTCCGTCAGATCGTGGCACTGATTCAGCGCGTCCACCAGGATTTCGCCCGGATCGGCAACGTCGTCGATGTTTTCCGAAATGTAACCGGCGATTTGCCTCGGCGTCAGCACTTTAATGGCCGCCCCCGCCTTCCCCTTGGCGGCGTCGGTCGTATCCACATCCGGCTCATCGTCCGCATCCTGCTGCTCTTCAAAATCCGCCACCTTGTCCTCGGCGTCGCTGATTTGTTCCTCAGTCCCGCTGATCAGGGCGGTCCGCAGCGTCTGCAAAGCCGCGACATGCCCGGCTTCCAGCTTGAGCGGCGCGGTCGGCAACGTCCCGGCCGTGTCCGCCGACAAAGCCTGCAACGCCGTCAGCTGATCCGGCGTCAAATGCAGGTCTTGCAGGGTCG
>JBEKPV010000123.1:0-10231 GCA_049520395.1 Tepidisphaeraceae bacterium | reverse complement strand
GGAATGTAATTCCCCGTCGACAAAATCACCTTGAACGCCTCCTCCGGCGTCATCTGCAATATCTCGCATTTCGCCGCTTCAATGAAAAACAGTCGCCCCGTGATCGGATTCGGCGCCGAAGGAATAAACACACAAAGCCTCGGCGGATCCCCCTCCAAGACTCTGCCGCTGGTGAATCCCAACATGTGCATCTGCCCAGTCTCGTCCGGAACCATCACCACGCGCGAAAACGTCCCCTCCGTCCCCCCAGGCGTTAGCGCAATCTGTTTCCACCCCAGATAGAGCTGGCGAACCACCGGCAAATGCATCAGGATGTTGTCCAGCAGCCGAAGAAAAAATCGCCCCACCAGACTCGAAGTGATCATCCCCGTGACATAAATCGCCGCCACCGCGATCAGCACCCCGACAAACGGAATGCTCCGGTGAAACAGCCAATAAGTAATCACCCGCGTCTTCTGGTCCACCCACCAGATAATGAGAATAGTCACCGCCAGCGGCACCGATGCAAAAATCCCCGCGACGAAGGTCCGCCGAATTTTGCCCTGATTCGGAAAATCGTGTGGATCTTCGTTCATCCGCGTCCCAATCCCACCTCTATCATGCGGCAAGATCAGCCAAACCTCAATTGCCCGAAGGTTCCGTACTGGAAATAGGTGCGATTTGGTCGCGCAGCCGCCGAATCGATGCGATCCGCCCCTCCGCCGTCTGGTCTGTCTCCATCTGCAATTCGTGCCCCGTCAGCGCCCGAAGGTGCGCCAAAGCCGCCCCCCGCACCGCCGAATCGTCGCTGTAAAGACAATCCAGCAGGAAATTCACATCGCCACGAAACCGGCCAATCTGCCCATCGGTCAGCGGCCGATACGGAGCCAGAAACTTCGCCAATCGCGCCGTTTGCTCCGGACTCAGATCGGCTCGCGTACTGGACATCAGATACAGAGCCGCCGGCTCTCCCATCTGCTCCAGTTCCTTCTGCGCCGCTGCCCGCGAAACGTAATCGTCCGCATTGAGTTGCACCACAATCGCCTCGACTTTCCCCGGCAAATCCACCGGCGCCCGCCAGGTATCGGACAGCACCTGCCACGCCGTCTTGTCGTCCACGCGAAAACCCACCGGCTCCGCCTCAAAATTTCGCATCAGCGGGCGAAGGTATCGTTCAAACTCATCCGGGTATTTCCGGCGCAGGTCGGACAGGCTCGTTCCCAGGAATGCTTCGTTGGAGTTCGGATGCTGAACCCGCAGCGTAATCGGCGCCTCCGCGCCCGGATCGACCGTCTCCTCCAGCGAAACCGTCATGCTCGAGCTATCCGAAAAAACATCGTCCTGATCGAGCTGAAGAGTCACCGGCGCGCTAAGCAAAGAAATTTGCCGCTCGACAAGGCCCGGCTGCGAGAAGTCGTGAAACTCGAAAAATATATAATACGCGCCCGGGAATCGGCTCGCCGTCAGCCGAAGGTCTCCAACGCCGTTCACATCCGAGATGGCAACGCGATTGTTGACGCTACTCCCTCCGTAAACAGGCGAACTGGCAACGAGCCAATCGTTTTTCATCCCCAGCCGCACAATATCGGTAAGGTCTTTTGCAGGCACTTCCGCAAACGGCGCCCACTGCGCCCCCAGCCGCTGGCGAATCTCCGCCTGCGCCTCGGCAACGATGTCGCCCGGTTTAACAGAATCCGGCTGCGTGGCGGCTCCCAGGGCGGACAGACAGAAAATCGCCACAAAAACGCGAAGCATCGCCCCGATTATAAGGATGCCGCCCCCCGGCGACACTTGGAAGATTTTTCCCCTCGTCCTACCGCAGCGCCAAAGCGCGGGTAAAATGAACCAATGGACCGTCTGGACAGCCACATCCTGGCCGTGCGAAATAAACTCACGCTCGCCGAGTTCCTTCGCATCTGGGGTCAGGCCCTGCTCTATTTGGCGGTAATCGTCTGGATGGCGGTCCTTGCTCAAAAGGCGATGAACCGGCTCCTTCCCCATACCGGAACTCTCTTCTGGATCGGCCTAAGCGCCACCGTTTTGACCGCCGCCATCTGGAGCCTCGCCCACCGCCCCACTCCCTATTTCGCGGCCGTCGCCCTCGATCACGAACTGCACCTCAAAGAAAAATTCAGCACCGCTCTGCACGTTCGCCCCTCCGACGATCCCTTCGCCAAAGCCGTAGTTCTCGATGCCCAGCAGACCGCCCAGGCCGTCTCGCTTCACCAGAAATTCCCCCTGAAATTTCCCCGTTCCGCCGGCGTAGCCGCCGCCATATTCCTCGCCGCCCTCCTCATGGCTTGGCTGCTGCCCCCGATGCATTTATTGGCCACCTCCCCGCCAAATCCCGCCGCCGTCGCCCTCACGGCGGACCAAACCGCCCGCGACAAGCTCGTCAGTGATCAACTCCCCCGCATTGAACAAGGCGCCAAATTGCTCGGCAGCAACGACGCAATCCAACGCGCCAGCGCCGATTTGGAAAAAGCCGCACATACCACCGATGGCGACGAACTCCATGCCCGCCGCAGCGCCCTGGCCGCCCTGCAGGATTATCAAAAGGCTATTCGTGATGAACTGCAAAAGAATCAGGAATTTCAAAACGCCCAGACAATCAAGGAATCCCTTTCACAAATGGGCGGCGCGATCGACGAATCCACACCCATGGGCAAAGCTCAAAACGACTTAAAAACAGGCGATCTCGATTCCGCGATGTCCCAAATCGCCACGGCGGTTAACGACTTCAACAAAATGACCCCCGATCAGCAGCAAAAAATGATTCAGCAAGCTCAGCAAATGTCCCAGCAATTATCCCGCGCCGCCAACGACCCCGCGACGGGCCGGCAAATCGCGCAGCAACTGATGCAAATGGGCGCCAGCCAGGCCATGGCTCAGCGAATGTCCGCCGCCATGCAGCAAGCGGCCGCCGGCGATAAGCAGGCCGCCCAGCAACTCCAGCAAATGGCCCGCCAAATGAGCCAACAGATGAACAACGGCCAAGGTCCCACCTCGCAGCAACAGCAGCGAATGCAATCCATGATGGCCAAGGCTCAGGCGCTGGCCAACAGCCAGGCGCAGGCCGGCGCCCTTTCCAGCGCCGCTCAGCAATTGGCCGGTGCGATGTCCCAGGCTCAAGGCACACCGCAGCCCGGCCATCCCGGTCAGCAGCCCGGCCCCGGTCAATCCAATCCCCAACTTTCCCAGGCCGGGCAGAATCTCCAGCAGCAATTGCAGCAGATGCAAGCCCAGGCCAAGGATGCTCAGGCCATGAAAGCGGCCGCCGACGCCTCATCGCAAGCCGCCGCCGACGCCGCCGCCGGCTTAAATCCAGGCGGCCCTGGCTCCGGAAACGGGCAGGACCAAACCGCCGGAAGCAGCAACTCCCAGCCCCAGATCAGCCCCGGACAGGATTCCACCGATCAAAATTCCAACACCAACAGCCAAGCCCAGGGCCAGGGCCAGGGCGCCGGCGGCAAAGGCCCAGGCGGCGCAAAAAATCCCGACATGGTCGAAACCCCCTATCACATGCAGCAGGTCGTCGATCCCTCCAAAGACATCGACGGCGGCCGAATCCTCGCCAGCCGATACGTCAAAGCCGGAATAGACCCCGGCCAATCCACCGCCGGCCTAAAAGCCGCCGCCGTCTCCGGCGAACAAGACGAGCCCGACGACATCGAACAAGACCACGTCTCCCGCGATGCCCAGCAAGCCGTCAAAGATTATTTCTCGTCCATACAACAACAGCAGCAGTAATAAAGAGAATCCCCACCGCCTCGCCGTGGAGCAATCCCTTTTTCAACCAGCCCCCAAACCCACCCACCGCACCAACATCTCATCATTTCCCCCCCGCGCCCGCAACCGGTTATATTGCGCCGCTTGGGAATCATGCCCCCGCCGACGCTCAATTTTCTCTCGACCGCCACGCTGCGGCTCGATTATTTCTCCCCTTGGACCGCGCTATCGATCTTCGCCGTTCTAGGCGCCTTCACCCTCCTGCTCGGCATGCGTTCCCTCGCCGGTTTAGGCCCAATCCGCAAATGGGTCGCCATCGGCGTCCGACTGCTCCTCCTCCTTCTCCTGATTTTGATTCTGGGCGACATCCAATGGGTCCGCCGTAACACCGCCGTCGAAGTGATGGTCGTGCGCGACATCAGCCGCTCCACTCAATTAGTCCGCGATTTCCCCGGCCGCTTCCTCCAATCCTCGGTCGATGACTATTTGCTCTCCATAACCGACCCATCCCATTCCCAGGCTCGCCAGGACGGCGATAAAGTCGGCGAGATCAGTTTCAACGAAGAACCCTACATCGACGCCATCCCCTCCGACCGGCTTTCCCTCCAGGCTCGCGCCATTCGCGGCCCCGGCACGGGCACCGACATCGCCGCCGCCATCGAGCTCGGACTCGCCTCCATGGACACCGACGCCATGCACCGCCTGCTCCTCATTACCGACGGAAATTCCACCCAGGGCGATCTCGAAACCGCCCTCGCCGCCGCCGCCAGTCAGCATGTGCCGATCGACGTCATGCCCCTGGAATACAACGTCACCCATGAAGTCATGCTCGACAAATTCATCGCCCCCACCTGGCGACAGGAGGGGCAGCCCTTCACCATCGAAGTGCACGTCCTCAGCACCAACCCCGGCGACGTCCAGGCGAATTTGTCCGTCAGCGACAACGGCCGATTGATGCCCCTCCGCGACGGCCAGACAACCCAGGTCATCCTCCTCAAGCCCGGCCGCAATGTCGAGCGCGTCCAGGTCCCCCCTCGCACCGCCGGCGTCCACCAATTTCACGCCACCATCGACGGCGTCAAAAACGTCGACGCCTCCCTCGACGCCTCCGATCAATCCCCCCCCGCCAGCGATCTCGACAACAAATCCGGCGACATGGTCACCTTCGTCAAGGGCAAGGGCCAGATCCTTTTCGTAGACAACACCGATCCCGATCACAATTTCGACGCCGGCCAATTTTTGCGCGACGCCCTCCGATCCGAAAAGCTCAATGTCGTCCCCATCACCCCCGAGGAATTCCCCAACAACGCCATCGAGCTTCAGGGCTACGACGCCGTCATCCTCGCCAACGTCCCTCGCGGCGTCGGCGGCCTCAGCGACGAGCAAGAGCAAATGCTCGCCAGCTACGTCCACGACACCGGCGGCGGCCTCGTCATGATCGGCGGACCCCAGGCCTACGGCGCCGGTGGCTGGGAAGGCTCACGCCTCGAACAAGAACTCCCCGTCACCATGGAAGTCCCCGCCCAGCGACAAATCCCCAAGGGCGCCCTCGTCCTCGCCATGGACCCCTCCGAAGCGCCCGATGGAAATTACTGGGGGGCCCAGTGCGCCATCAAAGCCGCCGAGGCTCTCTCCTCCCAGGATGAAGTCGGCGTCATCGATTTCGCCTGGGGCAACCCCACCGGCGTCCGCTGGGAAGCCCCCCTCGCACCCAAAGGCAGCGGCGCCCGCGTCCTGGCCGCCATTAAAAATTGGAGCCTCGGCGACATGCCCAGTTTCGACGACGCCGTCAATCTCGCCCTCGACGGCAACGCCGACAGCCACGGTTTAATCGCCTCCGACGCTCGCACCAAACACATCATCATCATCACCGACGACGACCCCCAGATTCCCACCGACGCCACCATCCAGCGCTGCATCGCAAATAAAATCAGCATCTCCGCCATCACCGTCTATCCCCACATTTCCGGAAACGTCGCACCCGGCATTCGCCAAATGGCCCGCGCCACCGGCGGCAAATCCTACGGACCCATCGAAGCCAACCCCAATCAACTCCCCCAAATCTTCATCAAAGAGGCCACCGTCGTTAAGCGCAGCATCGTTCAGGAAGACCCCAAGGGAATTCCCGTCCGCCTGGCCCCCACCGCCAGCGAACTGGTCAAAGGAATCAATCCCGGTCCCCTGCCGTCCCTCTTTGGCATGGACCTCGTCGGCCGCCGCGACAATCCACTGGTCGAAGTACCAATCACCGCCGGAATCAGGAACGACCCCGTCCTCGCCCACTGGCAGGCCGGATTAGGCAAAACCGCCGTCTACACCGGCGACGCCTTCAACCGCTGGGACGCCAATTGGGTCGATAGCGACCTCTATTCCAAATTCTGGTCGCAAATCATTCGCGGCGTCTCACGCTCGCCCGTCTCCAGCGATTTCGAAATCGACATGACCACCGACGGCGAGAAAGGACACGTCACCGTCCACGCCCAGGAAGAAGGAAACGCCTTCAACAATTTTCTCAATATCATGGGGACCATCGCCGGCGGACAGGACCTCACGCCCCACCCCATCCGCTTGCTTCAAACCGGCCCCGGAACCTACGAAGCCGATTTCGACGCCAGCCAGCAGGGAAGTTATATCTGCTACCTCAACTATTCCGGACAAAACGGAAAAAGCGGCGTCCTCCTCGCCGGAACCAGCGTTAACAGCTCCCCCGAGCTGCGCGATCTAAAAAGCAACGACCCCATGCTCAATCAAATCGCCCAGCGCACCGGCGGACGCATGCTGAGGCCCTTCGATCCCGCCTCCGCCGATCTCTTCACCCGCGACGGACTCCAGATCAGTTCCTCCCCCCAGCCGATCTGGGACCGTCTGCTCCCCTTCGCCCTGGCATTGGTTCTGATCGACATTGCCGTCCGTCGAATCGCCTGGGATTGGATCGCCATCAAGCGCATGGCTGCCGCGGCCGCCGGCGCCATCCGCCAATTCACCACCACCGTCCGCCCCGTGGAAAATCGCCAGCTCCTCGATAATCTCAAGCGCGTGCGAACCGAGGTTGCCGAGCAAAAGTTCAAGCCCGCCCCCCCGCCGTCGCCTGCTCCCGACGCCTCCGCCAAATTCGACGCCGGCGCCGCCGGTGTCGAAGGAGACATCACCAAAATCGTCGGCGGCGCCGTAAACGACCCCACGCCCAGGCCCAAAGACCAATCCGACTCAAAACCCCCCGCCGGACCCGGCGAGCACACCAGCGGCCTGCTCGAAGCAAAACGCCGCGCCCAGCAAAAAATCAAACGCAAAGAAGAAGAATCCTGACGCTATACTCTCCCCCAAGGACAAACCATGGCCAATGCCAACATTCCCAATGTCGACCCACAAATTCAGGCCGCCTGCGACCAGTTCCGCAAGGACTACCTCGCCCTCTCGGCCGAGATCGGCAAAGTCATCGTCGGACACAAAGAAATCGTCGACGGCGTCCTCACCTGCCTCTTCGTCGGAGGCCACGCCCTCCTCGAAGGCGTCCCCGGCCTGGGCAAAACCGCCCTCATCCGAACCTTGGCCGACGCCCTGGATTTAAAATTCAGCCGCATCCAGTTCACCCCCGATCTCATGCCCGCCGACGTCATCGGCACCAACGTCATCATGGAAGACCAGCAGGGCCATCGAAACTTCACCTTCATGCCCGGCCCCATCTTCGCACAAATCGTCCTGGCCGACGAAATCAATCGCGCCACCCCCAAAACCCAATCCGCGCTTTTGGAAGCCATGCAGGAAAAGCAGGTCACCGCCGGCGGCCAAATGCGAAAGCTCCAGGAACCCTTCTTCGTCATGGCCACCCAAAACCCCCTCGAACAGGAAGGAACCTATCCACTCCCCGAGGCCCAGCTCGACCGCTTCTTTTTCAAACTCCTGGTCCAGTACAGCGGCCGAGACGAACTAAAGCAGATTCTCGATCGCACGACGACGAACCAAAAAGTCGAGGTCAAACCCGTCATCAATGCCCAGCGCATTCTGGAGCATCAGGAGCTCGTCAAGCGCGTCATCGTCGCCCCCCACGTCCAGGACTACGCCATCCGAGTCGTACTGGCCACCCATCCGCAGGGCATCTTCGCCGTGCCGATGACCAACCAATTCTTACGCTTCGGCGCCAGCCCCCGCGCCGCCCAGGCCATCGCCCTCGCCAGCAAGGTCCGAGCCATGCTCGACGGCCGATTTCACGTCAGCTTCCAGGACGTCAAGGAAGTCGCCATCCCCGCCATGCGCCATCGCGTCATCCTGAATTTCGAAGGCGAAGCCGAGGGAATTACCACCGACATGGTTCTCGAAAAAGTCCTGGCCGAAACTCCCCAGACTCTTCAAGAGGATGTTCCTCTGGCCAGACGATAGCTAGTCCAGCCACATTTTCTTCTTCATTTTCTGCGGCAAATACGTCTCCGTGATAAAACTGAAATCCTTGCTGCTCAGCGCTTCCAGTTCCAGTTTCACCCCCGTCTTCAGCATATGTTGAATCTCTTTCTGCCACGGCTTCTTTTCCGCGAACCACGGATAAGCCATGATCTCCTTCGCCCGCCGCACATCCTCGTCCTTCATGGCGATCGCCACCGTCCGGTTGATCCCAAAAGTCTCCGCGTCAAAACTGCTCATCCCCACGAACCGCGCCTTGGGAATGGCCATCCGCACCGATTCGAATGCCAGATTGATCGATCCCTGCTTCACCACCGAGTAAATGTAATATCCCCAGGGATCGTTGTCCGTCAGCACATAAACCGGCAATTTCAATTCATTATGCATCCGGTAAAGAAGCCTCCGCACCCCGCGCGGCGGCTGCCCCTGCCCGTGCACAATCAAACATCGATCGCGCTCCCAAAACCGATCCTGATTAAACCGATTCCAAACCGCCCCCTTCTCGATTAAAAGAATGTATTCCGCCTTGCACGCTTTAAATTGAATAATGTCCGGTTCCACAATCGACGGAATCGCCCACCCCCCCGACCCCATCCGCGTCAGATCGATCGTGTCCCCATTGTCGACCAGCGTCATCGGCCCCACCATCGCCCCGCGATTCTCCGCGAACAGCCCCAATTCCTCCCGCAAACTTTCGATCGTCACTTCCAAATCCTCGATAATCGGATCGCTCTCGCTCTGATCGTCAAACGTATTTTCGCGCGTCCCCTCGATGGTGTGCTTCGTATGGTAATACATATCGCGGATCGACGTGCTCTTCCCCTGATCCGCCAGTTCCTTGCACCCCGAAGCGATCAGCATCGTCTGCATGAATTTCTTCGCTTGCCCAAGATTAAAGAAACTCCGCCGCTGTGCCGCCTTCCCCATCATGATGATCTGTTTCTTCTCATCAAACTTGGCGTTGGAAAGCGCCCGCGTCGGAATATCGAACCCAGGGTCCTGTTTCTTTTTCGCGTAGACGACAACAGCGTCGGCCAGGTCTTTAAGTTTCTCCGCCGTAGGGTTGCCGCGAGATTTACGGGATGCTGTTTTGGGCATGTTCACTCGTTAAAAAAAATGCCGATCAAGCCGCCTCTTCCCCAAAGAGACCCGGATCGCCGCGTTTGGAGGCCGGAATCTTTTCATCAATGCTTTCCGGTCCCTCCGCCGCCGATGCCGGAACCGCCGATTCGATTAACACCACGTTCTTATCCCCATCCAATTTCCCCGCCTTCGGCGGCGGCTTCAGCGGATTCCCATCCTCGTCAAACTGCATATCCGCCGTCGCCGTCCGCTTTTTGGCGATCGCCTGCAGTTCCGCGTAAAGCTTCTTCGCATCGCACCGCGTCATCTTCCGGCAAGCCGTCACCACCTCGCCGATATATTTCTCAAAAATGTGCCGCCGCTCCCCTTCGCGCGCGATTCGCTGCCGCTTACGCACATACGCATTCAGTTTTCTCCCGCATTCCTGAATCGCCAGTTTGATTTCTTTGCGAATCTCATCGTAATCCGCGATCGCCTCTTTCGATTCACTGGTAAACGGCACCCACACCGACGCCATATGCACAAAAATCACCAGCGGCCCCTCCGGCGCCCCATTGCGCGGCTGGCTCATCCCGTAGTTCCGCCAATTCGTATCGATCACGCTCTTGGTAATGCAACACGACGACGGCTGATAAAGCAGCGGCACCCGATTCGCAAATCGAATCACCCGCGCCGTCTCTTCGATCGGCAACTGTCCCCCATACGCCAGCCCCACCTCGATCTGAAACGGATTCCCCCGATAAACCGCCGGATCACGCGTATCCGCCGTATAAAATTCCGCCTTAATCTCCTTCAGCAAACCCTTCAAAATCTGCTGCGGCCCGATCGGCACCAGACAATCCGTCGGCGGCGCAATGATCCGCGTCTCTTGAATCGCATGATGCAGCCGATCCGCCTCCTCCCGCGCCACGCGCTCGCACCACGTATTGGCCGTCAATCCCGCCTTCTCGCAAATCTCCTTCGCCACCTTCGGACTAACCCGGCTAAATTCCCCCTGCACAAACCCGCCCAGATGCTTGTGCCCCGTCTCCTTGAGCATGCGAAT
>JBEKPV010000122.1:0-10232 GCA_049520395.1 Tepidisphaeraceae bacterium | reverse complement strand
AGATCAAAAATGAATCAATTCGCGGCCAAAGGGCCTGCGAGATAGCGGCCCATGACGTTGGTAAAAAAGTCCGCAAAACGATGGAGGAATTGAGCAACACGAAGCCGGAAAATCTTCCCCTCGCAAAGGATATTGCCGATACGCGAAAAAGCCTGAAAAAAGCGGCCAAGCAATTTAAGGAACTCCCACCGCCCAAGCATGATTGAAGCGCCGGATTTGCTGCCCCCAAGTCGCTTCGTTGCCCCAGATCCCGCAGAAAACTCAGAGTTCTGGGCCAAAGCCTCAACCCAATTCCGGCAAGCCGCATCGCGGCCGATTTCTACTCGATTTCATCATCCTCTTCGATCGCCGGGGCCGTTACTTTCACGCGCTTGGGCGGGCGGCGCTTGGGACCTTGGGAGCGGATGATCGCACGCCAAAACTCGCCGCCATCGAGGGATAGGTTGGCGAATTTGTTGAATTCCTTTTGCGCGGCTTCAAACTCATCGCCATAGGGCAATACCTTGCCCCCCTTGGCGTGGCGCGGCAGAAGGTCCTTCAATTTCTTGAGCTGTTCCTCCGTCAGGGTCGATTCGATCGGCGGCTGGGCGGGGTGGGAGCCGCTGCGGACATATTTCAGCAGAGCGGCGTAAACCTGCTCCGGATGCGCGTTCTTGAAGGTGCGGTCCTGAAATCCCTGGCAGATCGCGTCGAAGGCTGAGGTGTACGGCAACTCGTCCCTGGCGAAGCCCGCCTCGTTGTATAACTCCTGAAGATGTTCCTGATCGATGGCGCTCAATTTAATCGGCGGACGCATGGAGACTCCTTCGCACGTGCGTTTGGGACGCAACGATTGTAAGGTGTCGGCCCATCTGCGTCCATGCGCCTGCGCCCATGAAGAAGAAACCCTCCTGGTCGGCCGCTGAAAGGCATGTTTGCCGCGATCCGGTGCTGAAGCGCATCCGGGCCCAAGCCGGTCCCTGCACGCTGAAGCCGCGGCGGGATCATTTCGTGCTGCTTTGCCGGGCGATTTACTCGCAGCAAATCTCCGCGCAGGTGGCGCGAGTTCTTTTCCTGCGGTTCTGCGCCTGCTTCCCGCGCCAGCGGCCCACGCCGCGGCGGGTTTTGGAACTTCTGAGCGGTCCGGAAATCCCCCAAGCCTGCGGCCTGTCGCGGCAGAAGAAAAAATATCTCATCGATCTGGCCAATCATTTTCTGGACGGTCGCGTTCCCAGGAATCTGCACCGGCGAAGCGACGAGGAAGTGATCGAAGCGCTGACGGCCGTCAACGGCATCGGCCGCTGGACCGCGGAGATGTTTTTGATTTTTGTGCTCAATCGGCCGGATGTCTGGCCGGTGGGGGATTTCGGTTTGCGAAACGCCGTGAAGCAGGCGTACGGGATGAGGAACACGCCGACGGCGCGGCAGATGATCAAGGTGGCCGAGGCGTGGCGTCCGCACCGGACGATTGCGAGTTGGTATCTGTGGCGGGCCGTGGATAAGAAGCCGACAACGGCGCCGGTGAAATGAACCGGCTGGCGCATCCGGCCAATTTGAAATTGATTTCTTCTTCGCGTCCTTCGTCCCTTCGCGGTAAATCAATTTTTTTAACGCGAAGGCACGAAGGACGCGAAGAAATTTGATTTTGATGAAGAAGATCGATCGAGATCACTTCAATTCCACAGTCCAGTAAGCCGTATCCAAAAACTGTTTCCAGCTGGAATACCGTTCGTCGGCCAGGCGGATATTGATGACCGGGCTGCGGCGCGGCTTGACGGGTTTGACGATCAGGTGCATGTGCGCCTGTTCGGGGGTGCGGCCGCCTTTTTTTACGTTGCATTTTACGCAGCAACAGACCACGTTTTCCCAAACGCTGCGGCCGCCCTGGCTCTTGGGGACGACATGGTCGAGGGATAATTCCGTCGTCGGCGTGCGCTTGCCGCAGTATTGGCAGCGGCTGCCGTCGCGGGCGTAAATATTCCGCCGATTGAATTTCACGTCCTGCCTCGGCAGCTTGTCGTAGGCGAGCAGGCGGATGATGCGCGGCACCGCGATCTGGAAACGGACGGTGTGAATCCAGTCGTAATCCTGCGGCTCGAATTCCGCCTTTAACTGGCTGATCTCGCGCCAGCCTTCGAAATCGAAATTCTGCCAGCGGCTCTGGCCCTGGCCGTCGACTTCGATGTGGATGACCTCGGCCATTTCCCGGCAGAGCATGGAAAAAGCGCGGCGGACATTCACCACCCGGATGGCCTGATATAAGCGATTGAGGACTAGAACGTTGGCGTTGAGCGCCGAGGCGGCTAGGCCGCTGGAGGGTAAGGAATTAGGCGTGCGATCGAAGTTCATGATTCCCTGGCAAAAAGCCCACAACCATGATGTCCGGTAATTGTAAGTTTTATATGAAAGTTTTTCAATTTGCCCTCCCATCGCCCGGGGCGGGGCTAAGATACCGTTATGCGGGTTCAATGGAGGTTCGTAGCCCTGGCGGCCATGCTGCTGGGGATGGCGGTGAGCGCACCGGCGCAAACGGTGCAGCACGTGCATTACCAGATGCTGGCGGATGTGTCGGCCGTCACTCCGGGTAAACCTTTCCGGATCGGCGTGCGCCTTTCGATCGATCCCGGTTGGCATGTCTACTGGACCAATCCGGGGGACGCCGGGCTTCCTACCAAAGTCACATTCAGTGCGCCCGATGGATTTGCCGTTGGCTCGGTGCAATTTCCGACGCCGGTGCGAATGGACGAGCCGGGGAATATTTCTCTGCTGGGATATGAGAATTCGGTTCTCATTACCGCGCTGGTGACTCCTCCGAGCCAGTTGCCGGGGGATTTTTCGGGAAAATTCGGGTTGGCGGTCTCGTGGCTGGTTTGCTCCGATGAATGCATTCCCGGCAAAGGGGCGGATTCGATCGTGCTGCCGGCTTCGCAGGCCTCTTCGCCGGCCAACACCGATCTTTTCGACGACTGGGCGCGGCAGGCTCCGGTGGACGTTTCGCAATCGGCGGACGTGGCGGCGGTCAATTGCAGCGGCTCGCCGGGAGCTTCCGGCTCGCCCAAGGCGATGGAAGTGCGGATCGACTGGAAAGGGGCGGTCCCGGCTTCCGTCCAGTTTTTGCCGGAATTAAACGACGTGTACAACATCGGGCCGGTGCAGGTAAAATCGACCGCCGCGACGACCTGGATCACCTTCACGGTTGAAACCATGGCGGGAAAAACGGCTGGTCAAAAACTTCAGGCGGTGGTCGGCTACGAAAATCAGTCCGGAGAGCGGCGCGGCGTGATCGTCCCCGTCTTTATCCCGGGCAGTTCCAGCTAGGCGGAAATTTATCTCTAGAAAACGGAGGCTCTCATGCGAAAAGCGGGTTTGTTGCTGGTCATGGCGGTGACCTCACTGGCTTTGGTTATTCATTCCTGGGCCGATCAGCCGGCCGGCGTTGAAATCGGCGGCAAAGCGCCGGGATTCACGCTTCAGGACCAGAACGGCAAGGATGTGAGCCTGAGCGATTCCTCGGGCAAAATCACGGTGCTGGAATGGACCAATCCGAATTGCCCGTTCGTGCAGAGGGTTTACCGTGCCAAGACCATGCAGACGCTGGCCGGTGATTACCAACCCAAGAACGTTGTCTGGATCGCGATCAATTCCAGCGCCGACGCCAGCAATGATGCCGACAAGCAGTGGGCCGTCGAGCAGAATATCAGCTATCCAATTCTCAACGACGTACAGACCGACGTGGGTAAGGCGTATCACGCGACCAACACGCCGGAGATGTTCATCGTCGGAACCGACGGCACCCTCCTTTACAAAGGGGCCATCGACAACGATCCGGATGGAAGCCTGACCAGCGGTAAGGTGAATTACGTGCAGCAAGCGCTGGATGAAATTCTGGCCGGCAAGCCGGTCAGTGTTCCGGAGACGCATCCGTACGGCTGCGGTGTGCACTATCGCGACTGATTCGCAGTGATCACGTCCAGCGCCTGAGTCAGATTGGCGACCGTCGCGTCCGGCGCGGCGGCGCCCGCTTGGGATGCGGCCGGCGAAGGCGCAAGTGACGGATTAACGATCAGAATCGTCCGGCATCCGGCGGCGCGGCCGGCTTCGATGTCGCGCGGGGCGTCGCCAATCACCCACGATCCGGTCAGGTCCAATCCCATTTCCAATGCCGCGCGGCGGATCATGCCTGGTTTGGGCTTGCGCAGGTCGCTTTCCTGGCGATAACGCTCGACGGTCGCCTGCGGATGAAACGGGCAGAATTCGTGCCGATCGAAAATGGCTTGCGGCTCTTCCCGCTGCAGGAGCTGGTCCATTCGCCGATTGACGGCTGAGACGTCTTCTTCGCTGAACATGCCGCGCGCCACGCCGGATTGATTGCTGACGGTGACGGTGGCGAATCCCAGCCGCCGCGCCCGCGCCACCGCGGCGGCGGCGCCGGGGACCAGTTCCACTTCATCGGGATCGCCCAGATAGCCGTCGCTGACGATCAACGTGTTATCCCGATCGAAGAAAATCGCATGCCTGGACATTGGCAGGAATTATCCCCCGCGGCGGGCGGGCCGCAATCAGAAAAACGATCGAATCATGGCGGCGACCGTCTGCTGCGTGAGGCATAAAAGCAGAATCCAGGGGAAGACGCCGAGGAGGACGATGCAAACCGATAGTGGAATGAAGAGGGCCAGTTCGCGCTGATCCAGATCGGGCATGGGATCGCGTGGTTGTCTGGCCTGTCCGAAGAAGATTTTTCCGAATGCGCCCAGTGCGGCGGCCGCCGTGAGGAAGATCGCGCCGCAGGCCAGGACGGCCGTGGATCGCCAGCCGAGATGCGCCCAGTACCCGGTTTTTCCGGCGCTGAAGGTGCCGATGATGACCAGAAATTGCCCGACGAAGAGGCCGAGGCCGGGTAAGCCCAGGGAGGCGAAGAAGGGGACGAGGCTGAGGCCGGTGAAGACCGGCATTTCGCCCGCGATGCCGCCGAGGCGCGCGATGTCGCAATGCCCGGCGCGATCCTCCAAAATTCCCGCCACCGCCAGTAGCGAAGCGGCGACCAGCGACCACGCGGCCATCATAAAGATTGCGCCGCTCACGCCGCTCGCGGAGCCGGTGGCGGTGCCGAGCAGGACGAATCCCATCTGGCAAATGCACAAATCGGCGACGAGGCGTTTGAGATTATCTTGAGACAGCGCGCACAGAGCGCCGTAGAGAATGCTCAGCAGCGCGATGAGCACGATCAGCGGGCGCAGATGGGCGGCCGTTTGCGGAAAGAGCGCCCAGGCGACGCGATAGAGACCATATCCACCGATACTGGCCATCGCGCCGGCGAGGATCATGCCGACGGGGGCGGGCGCGTTGGCGTAGGTTTCCTCCGCCCAGTAGTGAAACGGGATGACCGGCAAGCGCACGAAAAAGGCGAGGAGCGAGAGCAAAAAAAGTCCGTCGGCGATCCAGCCGGTCGGATATCGCCAGCGCGGATCGGCGAGTTGGATCAGATCGAATGTTCCCGGCGGCGCCAGGCCGCGGCTATGCAAATGCGTTTGGATCAGTACGACCAGCAGGGCGATTGAGCCGCAAAGGGCCGGGAGGACGAATTTGGTTCCCGCGGAGGCTCGCCGGCTGGCGCCCCACCAACCGAATAGAAAAAAAATCGGCAGCAGCGACATCTGGGCGAAGACGAAAAATAGAAGAAAATCGAGGGAGAGATAAGCCCCCAGAATCGCCGTTTCCAGCATGAGCAGCAGGGCGAAAAAGCCGGTGGGGCGATCGACTTTCCAGGCGGCGACGCAGGCCATGGAAAAGAGGATGCAGGTGAGGATGACCAGCGGTAGGCTCAGTCCGTCGAGGCCGAGCAGATATTGTGCGTGCAGTGAGGCGATCCAATCGGCGCGTTGGACGAGTTGCACGACGCCGCCGGCATCGCCGCAGGCGTAAGCGCCGCTGATTCGCCACTCGTAGACAGCCGGTACCGCCAGGAGCAGTGAGAGGAGGGCGTCGACCAGGGTGACTCCCAGCGCGATCCAGCGCACGGCAACGCGATGGCGGACAATCAGAACCGCCGTGGCCCCGGCGGTGGGCAGAAAAATCAGAACCGACAGCAGATAATGTTGCAGCAGGTCAATCATCGAGATGCCAGGAGCACTACGTTAAGTGAAGCGCGCTCTAGCGGCCAGAGGAGGAGAGCCAGCGGGAGGTTCGCCGCAGAAATTCCGCCAGCCGCTCGGCCGCGCTGCCCGCGCCCCATTTTTCGGCGTCGATCCGAATCCGGCGCGTCGCCTCGGCGAGGGCGGAGCCGAATCCAGAGCAGGCGTCATCCCAACCCAGACGCCGCCGCAACAGTGAATGAATCCATCGAAGTGGCGGCAATTTCAGAAGCATCGTCGGAATCGCCAGCCCGCGAAGATAGATCAAGAACCCCAGCCCCAATCCGATTCCCAGCGACCAGGGCAAGTAGGTGCGGAAAAGTCGAGCGCTGATATCCAGTTGATTTCGCACCGGATCGGCGGCGCGAATTTCGTCGGTATCCGGCGTGCCGTGCGGGTCCAAATCGACGGGCCAGGCCTGTAAAAATCCGACGGTCGGGCGCGAACCGCTCTCCTGCTGCGAAAACGAGTAGTCCTCGGTTTCGGTGACGGCTTGGGCGAGCAGCGGTTTAATCTCCAGCAGGCGGCTGCCGCCGACGATGCTGAGCCCGGCTAGCGCCGCCAGCGGAACCCACAATATCGGCCGGGCATCGGAAACGGCCGCCTCCGTCATGGTCCGCGGCTTGCCCCAGAAGATGAGCATCCACGCGCGCATCAGGGCAAACGAGGTCACGCCCGCCGACAGCATCGGCAGCGCGAACAGCGCCCAGTACCACCAGGCATGATTCGCCTGCCAACCCGCGATAGCGAACGCGCCGGCGTGGGTGATCACCATCTCCTGGCTGAAATATCCGCAGGTGAATGGCGCCCCCACGGCCGCCAAAGCTCCGATGGCCAGGGCCACCGATGTCAGCGGGGCCGCCGCGAAGACGCCGCCGTATCGTTCCAGATCGCGCTGGCCCCCGGTGGCGCGAAATACGTTTCCCGTCGACAGGAAAAGCAGGGATTTGAAGAAGACGTGCGACAGCAATTGGAAGAGGGCTCCGATCCAACTGCCGACGCCCAGGGCCAGGAACATCAATCCCAATTGCGACAGGGTGTTCAGCGCCAGAACCTGATCGAGATCCGTTTGGACGGTGCTGATCAGAGCGCCCAGCGTCAGCGAAAGCAATCCCGCGGCCGCGATCACGCAGAGCGTGGTGGGCGTGAGGATGGGAAAAATTCTGGCGATCAGATAAATCGCGGCGGCGCCGCCGGCGGCGGTTTGCAGCAGCGCCGAGGCCGCCGGGGGAGCGTTCTCGGCGGCGCTCAGCCAGCGGCGAAGCGGAAAAAGACCTGCCTTGGCGGCGGCGGAAAGAAACAGGAGCAATCCGAGCGCCGTCTGCGTGGAGCCCGAGAGTATGACACCCTCCGGCCGAGCGACGCCGATGCGCAGCAAGCGCGTCAGATCCGAGAGCGTCAAATTTCCCATGGCGTGCGCCAGCACGACCAGCGCCAGTAAAAACCCAACATCGGCCGCGGCGCCGACGATAAAATTTCGCGCCGCCTGCTGCCGCGCGCCGGGCCGCTGATAGTGAAATGCTTCCAGCACATAAGCCCCGACCGACAGAAGCTGCCAGAAGATAAACATCTGCAGCAGGCTTCCGCTGAGGACCAGGCCGAGGGAGCTGAAGACCAGAAAATCCAGGCAGGTGAAAAAACGGGAGAAGGTTTTCTCCTCGGGCAGGGCGGCTATCGCGTAGAGATGCACCAGCAGGGCCACCAGCGTAATGGCGTTGAAGAGCGCGATGGAGAGGCTGTCGACATAGATCACCAGGTCGAGGAAGCCGGGATGGTCCTGGGCCACCCCGGCTCCGACGGGAAGCCACTTGAGCGAGATTTCGATCGGGTTATCGCCGGGGCCCCAGGTGAGACCGGCGAGTTGTCCGGTATTGAACCAGGCGATCATTCCCGCGAGGCTGCAGATCGCGCTGCCCGCCATAAGGGCGGTGGAGACCCATCCCGCCAGCGGTTGTCCCATGCGCCGGCCGATGATCGACAGGAGCAGAAACGACGCCAGCGGCAGGAGCATGGCGATCAGTAGCAAGAGAGCCGCTGTGGGCATGAAGGGGTGTTTTACAGGAGGGTGTTCAACTTAGCCGCACTGATGAAATCGTTTTCGGTCAGTCCCTTGGCCGCGTGCGTGCTGAAGCGAACCCGGCAGCGGTTGTATCCCACTTCCATATCCGGGTGATGATTTTCCTGATTCGCCACCCAGGCGACGGCGTTTACGAACGCCATCGTCTGGTAGAAATTCTGAAACTTGTAAGTGCGGAAAATTTCCCCCTTGCCTTCTTCCCATCCCGGGACTTGCGGCAGAAGCAAGCCGATCTGCACCTTGGAAAGCGGCGGCGTGCCTGGCTCGCAGGCTTTGCAACGTTTTTGCGCTAAGCGTGTTTTCATGTCACATCTCCGAATTGAATGGGGGGCGATTGTACCATCGGCGCATGAATCTGCCGCAGGGCTTCGTAAAGCGCAACGCCGGCGGCGGTCGCCAGATTCAGGCATCGCTCGCCGGGAATTTGCGGAATGCGTAAACCGCGGCCGGGGAATGATTGCAGAATTTCCGGCGGTATCCCGGCGGTTTCGCTGCCGAAGATAAGCCAGTCGCCGTCGGCGAACCGAGCATCCCAGACGGATTGTTCCGCCTTGCTGGTAAAGAGATGCACGCCGCCGCCATTCCTTTGCACCCATTGGAAGAACGAATCGTCGTCATCGTGAACGGTCAATTTCAATCGTTCCCAGTAATCCATGGCGCTGCGGCGCAGATTCCGATCGCTCAGGATGAATCCCATCGGGCGGACGAGATGCAGATGGGTTCCGGTGGCCACGCACGATCGGGCGACATTTCCCGTATTCGGGGCGATCTGCGGATGGAGCAGGACGACGCTGAGTCGGTGCGGCCGCAATCGGGGTGGAGTGCTCATCGGAATCCGCCAGTATAATCCGGCCCGGCGGCAGACGTTGAATCCCCCGGGTGCTTTGCGACAATTCGCTCATGGCCAATCGCGCGGAATATCTTGCCGGAGTGCGAACCGTCGTCGTCAAACTGGGCACCCAACTGCTCAGCGACAAGGACGGCCGGCTCGACGCCGCCTTCGTGGCGGCCATCGCCGGGCAATTGGCGAAACTGCGCGCGGCGGGGATGCGGGTGACCATCGTCAGCTCCGGCGCCATCGGCTGCGGCTTGCGCGAACTGGGGTTGGCCAAGCGCCCGACCGATCTGGCGATGCTTCAGGCCGTGGCGGCGGTGGGGCAGCGGCGACTCATGGACGTCTGGGCGGACGCCTTTGAATCCCACCAATTGCATGTCGCGCAGCTCCTGCTCACTCGCCAGGACATCGACGACCGCTCGCGGTTTTTGAATCTCCGCAACACCCTGGTGGCGGTGCACGAACTGGGCGGCATTCCCATCGTGAACGAAAACGACACCGTCAGCACCGCCGAGCTGGAACGAATCTCCTTCGGCGACAACGACATCCTGGCCGCACTGGTCGCCCACGCGCTGCGCGCGGATTTGCTGGTGCTGCTTACCGTCGTGGATGGATTACTCGATGCCAGTGGGAAGCCCGTGCGAATGGTCAATCATCTCGATGACGTTCGCAAGCACATTCGGGGCGAAAAGTCTCCGCTGGGGCGAGGGGGGATGGATTCGAAACTGCAGGCGGCGCAAATGGTGACCGATGCCGGTGAAGTCATGGTCGTCGCCGATGGGCGAATGCCCGACGTTTTTTCGCGCCTCCTCGCCGGCGAGGAGATCGGGACGATGTTTGTTCCCGCCGGCAAGAAACGATCCTCACGCAGTCGCTGGATTGGCTCCCTGCGATTGAGCGGCACGCTGGTGATCGACGACGGGGCGCGGCGGGCGCTGGTGGAAAAAAATCGCAGCCTGCTTCCGGCGGGAATCGTGAAAGTGGAGGGGGATTTCTCGCGCGGCGACGCCATCGGCATCGCCGGCGCCGATGGCGTTTTAATTGCCCGGGGACTGAGCAATTATTCGTCCGCCGACATGTCCCGCATTCTGGGGCTCAAAACCCAGCAGATTCGTCAAATGCTCGCCGAAGCCGCTTATGACGAGGCCATCCACCGGGATAATCTGGTGCTCGAACGGGCCAATCATTCATAAGTATATATAAATTAATA
>JBEKPV010000121.1:0-10245 GCA_049520395.1 Tepidisphaeraceae bacterium | reverse complement strand
CTGGGCGGTCAAGCGCTTGGCCGGCCATACTCCAGGGGTCTGCGTCCTGGTCGATAAAAAAAGTGAGGCCCTCTATATATATAGGCGGCGCCTGAAGGTTTTTGCGCGCGAAATTGACGTAAGTCGCGCGGGGGAGATTGCAAGTCGCGGAATTGCTGGGGGTTGAAATATTAATGTGAAAAAATTTTGATTTTTTTGGATGGCGCGATTTGGTCACGCCGGTTCGTGAACTCGATTGGTCAGCTTAGGCCCGGCGGCAATTGGGCGGGGATTTGTAATTTTGGCGATTCGAGCGTGGCGACAGGATAGGCGGCGTAGTCGGCGGCGAAATAGGCGCTGGGGCGGTGGTTGCCGCTTTGGCCGATGCCGCCGAAGGGGAGGTGGCTGCTGGCGCCGGTCAGGGGGCGGTTCCAGTGGATTACGCCGGCGCGGATTTTTGTGAGGAATTTCTCGTAGAGGGCGGGGTTGTCGGAGATCAGGCCGGCGGATAGGCCGAAGGTTGTGTTGTTGGCTTCGCGGAGGGCGGCGTCGAAATCTTCCACGCGGATGACTTGCAGCAGTGGGCCGAAGATTTCGGCGTCGGGGCGGGTGGTGACATTGGTTACGTCCAGAAGTCCGGGAGTGAGTAGCGCGGCGGAGCGCGGGCTGGGGTGCATTTCCACCAGGGGAACGGCGCCGAAGGCGATCAAAGTTTTTTGAGTATTCAAAAGACTTTCGGCGGCGGTGAGGGAAATGACGGGGCCGAGGAAGGGCTCGGGCTCGTCGGTCCAGAAGCCTACGCGCATGTGGGCGATTTTTTCGATGAGTTCTTGCAGAAGTGCGTCGCCTCGGGAGCCGCGAGGGAGGATCAAGCGGCGGGCGCAGGAGCAGCGCTGGCCGGCGGTGATGTAGGCGGATTGGATGATCAGGATGGCGGCGGCTTCGAGGTCGGCGGCTTCATCGACGATCAGAGGGTTGTTGCCGCCCATTTCCAGGGCGAGGATCTTGCCGGTTTGTTCGGCCAGTAATTTGCTGAGGGCGCGGCCGGCGGTGGTGCTGCCGGTGAATAGGATTCCATTTAGATTTTTTTGTTGGGCGAGGGCGACGGCGGTTTCGGGGCCGCCTTGGAGGAGATTGACGACGCCGGGGGGGAAGCTGGCGGATTGAGCGGCTTCGACGAGGCATCGGCCGGAGAGAGGGGTTTTTTCGCTGGGCTTGAAGACGATGGTGTTTCCGGCGAGGAGGGAAGGGACGAGGTGCCCGTTGGGGAGGTGGCCGGGCATGTTGAAGGGGCCGAGGATGCCCAGGACGCCGTGGGGGCGGTAGCGGGTGGCGCCGGTGGCGCCGGCGAGGGGGCGGCTTTGCTCGCGACAACGCTCGTTATAGGCGTCGATCGAGATCGCGACTTTGGCGATCATTGCGTCCACCTCGGCTAAAGCTTCCCAGCGCGGTTTGCCGGTTTCCCGGCAGATGGTTTCGGAGAATTTTTCTTTGGCGGCGCGGAATTGCTCGGCGAGGGCGTGGAGGAGGGAAACTCGCGCGGCCAGGGGAGTGGCGGACCAGGTTGGGAAGGCCGCGGCTGCTGCCGCGACGGCGGAGGCGGCGTCGGCTTCGGGGGATTTGGGGGGAAGCCAGCGGCCGGCGATTAAATGGGTGTCAGTCGGATTCACAGATTTTCTCCTCGCGCGGTTTGCCGGGCTTTAGAGGGGAGATGCGGACGCGGTCGCCTTTGGAAATTTTCAGGGCCTGGGCGCAATCGGACGAAATGCGAATGGTGTCGCTGGAGAGATTTTCGACGGGGCCGATGACGGCGCGGAATTCGCCATCGGTGATGCCGATCATGTGGGTTGGGGAATCGATGCTGCTGGCCAGGGATTCGATGGTGGCGACGCGGCTTTCGCGGACGGTGCGGATGTCGTCGCGCTGGCAGCTGACGCAGGGGCCGGCGTCGAAGATGTCGACCATGCCGTGGAATTTGAAGCCCTCGGCTTCCAGGTTTATCAGGGCGGGTTTGCTGGATTCGTGGACTTGGCCGATGACTTTTTGGGCGGCGATGGGGAGGAGGGGGACGTAAATTGGGTAGGTGGGCATTAGTTCGGCGATGAATTTTTTGTTGACGACGCTGAGGTGATCGGCGCGGGGGAAGTCGATTTCGAAAAAGTGTTTTCCGACGGCGTCCCAGAAGGGGCAGAAGCCGGTGGAGTCGCTGACGCCGCGGAGTTCGGAGACGATCAAGGGTTCGAAGGCGGCGGGATGTTCGGCGACGAAGAGGAATCGGACGAGTTGTAGAAATCGGCCGAAGTCTTTTTTTCGGTATTCGGGGGAGAGGAAAAGGCTGCCGACCTCGGCGGGGCCGTCGTGCTCGCGATGGAGATGCAAGACCTGGATTTCTTTATGAACTTGCAGGGGTTTGCAATCGAAGATTTGGGTTTCGAGGCGATAGGCGTAGAAGGGTTCGAACCCCCCTACCTTGGAGACGACGCCGCTGGCGCCGACGATTTTTTGGGTGGAGAGGTCGTGCATGACCAGGAGGTAGCTTTCGCCGCCGGGGCGGTCGGGGATGTTTTCCATGCTGCGTTGGGATTTGAGGATTCGCTTTTTGAGGAGATTGCGGTCGTTGGGGAGGGTGGTGAGTCCGACGCCGGCGGAGGAGGCAAGGGCGAGCATTTCGTCGAGGTCGTCGATGGTTGCGGGGCGGATGAGGACCATGGGTCTTCTATTCTAATTGAATGCACCACAGAGAACACAGAGGAGGAGGCGGAGAGCACGGAGAAAATACGAATTAATTGAATGGAGAAATATTTCTCTGTGTCCTCTGTGTTCTCTGTGCCAGTTCCTTTTCCTGGATGTTTTTATTTGATTGGCCAGGGGATGTCGCCGGAGGCCAGGTTGAGGAGTAGGAGTGTGGTGAGTTGGGTGCGTTCGGTGAGGCTGGCGGGGATCATGAATTCTTCGGGGGAGTGGGTTTTGCCGCCGCGGACGCCGAGGGTGTCGACGTTGGGGAGGCCGGCGGCGGCTAGTTTGTTGCCGTCGCAGGAACCGCCTACGGAGTGGGTGGTTAGAGTCAGGCCGATTTCGCGGGCGCAGGCGATTGTGGCATCTAGGAGAGTTTGGGCGGGGGCATCGGGGATTTTGGGGGCGGCGTGGAAGCTGCCGTGGAGTTGCGCGGAGATGCCGGGGCGCTGATTGGTTTTTTGTACGCACTGGTTCAGGACATCGCGCAGGCGGGATTCGTCCTGGGGGTCTTGGGTGCGGACGTTGACGCGGCAGATGGCGAGGTCGGGGACGACGTTGGGAGGGCCGCCGCCGTCGATGGAGCCGACGTTGACGATGATGCCGGGGATGGTTTCGTTGAGTGCGTGGAGGGCGAGGGTCAGTTCGGAGGCGGCGAGGATGGCGCTGCGGCCGGCGGAGAAATCTCGGCCGGTGTGGGCGCTTTTTCCGTGGATGACGATGGAGAAGTTTCCGGCGCCTTTGCGGCGGGCGGCTAAACCGCCGTCGGGGAGTGCGGGTTCGAAGAGTAGGCCGAGATGATTTCGTTTGGCGGCGGCGATGAGCAAATCGAACGAGCCGGGGGAGCCGATTTCTTCGTCGGGATTTACCAGGACTTCCCAGCCGATTTGCTGTGCCAGTGGGCTTTGCTCGAAGGCGGCCAGGGCGTTGAACATGACGGCGAGTCCGCCTTTGGCGTCGGCGACGCCGGGGCCGCGCAGGATTCCATCGGGACCGAGGGCGGCGGTTTGGAAGGGACTGTCCGGGGGGTAGACGGTGTCGGAGTGAATGCATAGAAAGATTTTGCGGGGGGCGTCCGGGCGTTTGACGATTTGGAGGGCGGGGCCGAGGGGTTGCTCGACGGGGTGCCCGTGGGAACCGAATACCGCCGCGGGGGGGCGAGATTCGAGAGTTGTTGTGCCGTTTAGTTCGGCGGATTGGGAGCGCAAGGCGGCGAGGAGTTTGGTGATGCCGGAGACGTTGGCGGAGCCGGTGTTGATGTTGGACCAGGTGATGACCTGCTGCAGCATGGCCTGCTGGCGGGCGGCGATCCAATCCATGATTGGCTGATGTTTTTGCATCGGGGTTCGAGCGATTTGCATTTTATAGCAGCGACTGCGTTGCCGCATAGGCGGGGTTGGCTTGCTGTGTTGTCTTGGTGACGGAGTTTGATCACCAAATGGGTGTCTCGCAGGGGGGGAATTGATTTTTAGCGATGTTCTTACTCGATCAGTTATTCCGAAAAAATTTAACTAGCGTTTACTAACTATCCGATGTATAGTGGGGAGATATGAGTATGGGAATTGGCGCGATGGGTCGGGGGTGGCGGTGGGGCTGGATGGCGGCTGCCCTTGGGGTCTTTTGCCTCGGTGGGTGTGAGACGGTGACGGTTCCGAAGATGGAGTTTACGGGGACGATCAGCCAGGCGAATCCGCCGCAACCGCCGGCGCACGAGTTGTATCGTTGCTCCGCCGAATACCGGTGGGCGACGCCAGGGCGACGCACCCTAGCGTTCGACGTGGAAAAAGTCGGCTGCTTCGCTTTGAGCTACAATCGATCGCTGGCAGTCGGGGAGAGGTTTGAAGATAGTTTGAAGAATATACCGCTGGTGGATTCCTGGTACATCCCGGACGGGACGTGGAAAAACTACGACAATCCGCAGGATGCAAACCTGCCGGTGGTTAAGTACCCGCTTTTTGGCAGGGTGACCCTCGAGGATCCATTCGCTGTCCCACATTCGTCCGCCAACGACGGATACAGGATTCAAATCTCGGCAGTCGCGATTGATCCTCACTCCACGCGGATCGAGGGGGAACTACATGGTTTCCTAGCGCAGGAGCGGCGCGTGATCGATGTTCCTGGGGTGATGTTTGGGTTTGTCGTTTGTGCGTACATGCAAATCGTGGTTTGGGTTTGCCCACACGCCGCGAAGGGTGCGGATTGATTACTCGCAGGCCAGCTCGAACGAATTTGGGCTGACATAGCGTGACGAACTGTGATGGAAATCCGTGTTAGCGTTTATTGCCCGACGCTTAGACGAAACGTACTTACCGAGCGCCCGGGGAGAGAAAGACGCAGGTTTTGGGGATCGGGTATCTTTTCTTCGATTACGAAATGTGGATGCGGGTCGGCGGACGTTAGTTGGAAAATCTCCATCCTGGTGAAGGGGGCGGCATGGGTCAAAATCGCGGTGGCTGATAATGGTTTTAGGGTTTTGTTGATTGCGACCAGGATCATTATTCGCGGGTTGGCGGAGTCGAGGCTGGCGTAGATGGAGGCGGCGGAGGGGTTTTCGGAATCGGCGCGGATGGAGATGTTGCCGAAGGTGGCGCGGTGGGCGTCGAAATTTCTGAACATGGCGAAGGCGGCGGTGGTGTAGGGTTGGGGGATGCCGGGGGGCCACTGGTTGGCGGCGAAGAGACCCTGGCGGCCGAAAGTTCCGAGGGCGTCGGCCTGGGCGAGAGCGCCGGAGATGGAATCGTAGCCGCCGTATTGGTATTCGCTGATGGAAAGTTTTGTGCCGGGGTAATTTCTTGCGATTTTTTCTTGCAGTCGCGGGATCAGGCGGATGGGGGCGTTGAGGTTTCGCGTGATCCAACTGGATTCTGTGTAGGTTGGATCCCAGAGGGATCGGGGGCTTTGGATACGGGCTTCGTCCAGATCGGGAGTGGTGTCGGGGCTGGTGATGCGGATTTTGCCGATGCGCTCGCTGGGATACCAATGGATGTCGAGGACGTCGAGGAGACGGTGGCCGGATTGTTTTTCGGCGGCGGCCATGGCTTGGAGATAAACGGTTTGAAAATCGCGGCCGGCGGCGTCGGGGGCGTTTTGCAGGGTGACAAAACCGTTCCAGCCGTAATTGGCGGGACCGAATATGACGGCGTTAGGCTCGACGCGCTTGATGGCGGTGGCGTAGGCGATCGTCTTGGCGATTAATTCGGCGTAGGTGGTTTTATTGGGGTGAACCTCGGCGTGAGTGCCGGCCCATAGATCGGGCTCGTTGTCGAGCATGAACCAGATGGGCGTCTGGGGATCGGTTTGGCCGTAGGGATAATGGAATTTCACCCAGTTGATGAATTCGTCTTCGTAGACGACGGAGGAATTGGGATCGGGGGAGAGATTGAAGGGAGAATTTTTGGCGGGCTGTTCGGGGCGGAAGCGCTTTTGGAGGTAGTCGGGGGTGGTGCGGGGGTCGCCGTCGGCGTTTTTGTCGGCGGAGAGGCGGCCGATCATGGGGACGGTCAGGATTATGCCGGCGTGGTTTTGGCGGGCGTTTTCGATTCCGGGGATCATGGCGCCGCCGGGGGCGCTGCCGCCGCCGAGGTAATTGTCGTTTTGGTAATGCCAATCGTTGCCGGCGTTGGAGGCGTTGTTCAGCCAGTTGTAGGCGGACCATCGATTGCCGCCGAGGCGGGTGAGGGTGAGATTGGTGAATGGGCCGCCGAGGGGTTCATTCACGCCGTAGATGAAACGGGAAATGGGTTTGACGTCGGCGGTGGCGTCGATGGTGAAATGGATTTCTTGCGGTTGATCGGAGGCGAAGCTTGCCGCGGCGAAGCACGAGAGAACAAAAAAACAAATTAGAAATTCTTTCCGTCTCTGTATTCTCTGTGTTCTCTGTGGCCTCTGTGCTAATGCTGTTGTTTTAAAAGAACTAGCACAGAGCGCACAGAGAACACAGAGGGCACGGAGAGAAGTCATTTAGGGGGTGGGTTTGGGGTCCCAGTTGTCGTCGCCGGCCAGGACGGCGGGGATGGTAATGGCGGCGGCTTGGGCGGCGGTCAGTTGGTGGGACCATTTTACGCGCGTGCTGGGGGAGGCGCCGGGGCCGGTGCTGTTGTACTCGTTGTAGAGGACGGTGAAGATGCGCTCGGGGGCGGATTTCCAGATGGACCAGCCGGCGGGGCTGATTTGGGGGCCCATGATGCAGTTGAGGTAGGTGACGTTGGCGTAGCCGCGCCAGGGGCGGCCTAGATAGACGGAGCCGTCTTTGACGTCGGGCTCGGCGGTGAGTTTGCAGTTCATGAAGACGTAGCCGTACAGGACGCCGCGCGTGGTGGAGGCGGCGGTGAGGTAGCCTTTTCGTTTGGAGTGGATTTCGCAGCGGTTGAAGACGGCGGTGGAGTTGCCGAAGATGAAATCGACGCCGCCTTCGATGTAAGAGTCTTCAAAATAGAGACGGTTGGCGGGCGGGACGACGGGGACGGGCTCGGTTGCGGCGGGAAGGGAAGGGGCGGTGGTCAGGGGTCCGGGGCCGGGGCCGCCGTTGGTGTAGATGGTGTCCTGCCAGCCGAGGAATCGGCAGTGGCGATAGATTTGGCGGTCGCCGACGCAGGAGATTGCCAGGGCCTGGGAGATGTCGCGCGGGGTGGAATTTTCGAAGGTGATCTGGTCGGCCTCGAAGTCGTTGGCCTGGACGACGACGCTGGCGGTTCTGAAGGTGCCGATTTTTTTGCCGTCGGGGCCGAGCTGATTGGCCTGACGATTGAAGGTGAGGACGGTTGTGGCGGCGTCGTCACCCCAGATGCGGGTTGGGGGCAAGGCGCGGGGGAAGACGATGGATTCTTTGTAGGTTCCGGGCTTGATGTGAATTTCGACGGGGGTTTTTACGTTGATGGAATCGATGGCGGACTGGACGGTGGTGAATTGGCCGGTGCCGTCGGCGGCGACGACGATTTGAAGAATCGCCGGGGGCGGAGGCGGAGGCGGTGGAACGGGAGCGACGGCGGGCTGGGGAGCGACCGCGGTTGATTGATTGCTGGCGCAGCCGTATGCGCCGATGAGGGAGAGTGCGGCGAGAATAAAAGCGGCGGATCGGACGAGTCTCATTCGTGCCTCCATCTTTGCGGGATGATAGCGGAGAGGAGTGTTCGTCGGTAGGGATCAACGGAGTTGTTCCTGTTGCACTTTTTGTCGGGAAGCGCCGGTGTAAGATAGTGGGCTATGGCGGCAACCGACATTTTTCGATTGGGATTATTGTTTCTCGTTTTGAGTTTGCGGGCGGGGTTGGTTTTGGGGGATTCGAGCGAGCCGGTGGTGAACTCGGTGGGGATGAAGCTGCTGGCGGTTCCGGCGGGGAGTTTTTTAATGGGGTCGAATGATCCGAAGGCGACGTGGGACGAGCAGCCGGTGCATCGGGTGACGATTTCGCAGGGGTTTTACATGTCGGAAACGCCGGTGACGATTGAGGAATATCGGCGGTTTAAGCCGGATGCGGTGCTGAATGAGAAATGCGCGCCGTATGCGGCGGGGATGAGCTGGTATGACGCGGTTGGGTTTTGTGCGTGGCTGTCGAGTGTGGATCATAAGCCGTATCGGCTGCCGACGGAGGCGGAATGGGAATATGCTTGCCGGGCTGGGCGCGGGGATGGGGGTCGTTGGGAGACGGAGGGGGCGAATCCGTGGGGGTTTGCCAAGATGCTGGGGTTTACGCAGTGGTGTCAGGATTGGTATGGGCCGTATTCCTATGACGATCAGGTTGATCCGATGGGGTATAGCGACGGGAGAAACAGAGTCGTCAGGGGTGGTGATTTGGATGAAAGTAGCAGATACAGCGATCCGGCGAATTATCTGAGGCCGAGCGATCGGTCGGGGATGCCGCCGAATTTTGGGCCGGGGATGAGCTTTGATAAGGCTCATCCGTTCGGGTTGCATGAGATTGGATTTCGCGTGGTGCGGGGGTATGCGCCGGATGGGGTTTTGCTGCCGCGGATTGCGCCATATGCGCAGCAGGGGATTAAGCAGACGGCGGATTTTGCGGCGGTGGGGCCGGAGGCGAGTCGGCCGTATTTTCGCAAGCGGCGGATGTTGCCGATTCCGCCGGAGGATAGTTCGGATGATCTGATTCGACAGGCGGGACTCGATCCGTCGTTTCGGCATCACAATCACAGCCCGGGGATGGAGATTTTGCCGAATGGGGATGTGCTACTGATTATTTATACATCGCACAACGAGTATGAGCCGGAGGTGAGTTTGATGGCCTCGCGGCTGCGGTTTGGGGCGGATCAGTGGGATATGCCTAGTCCGATGTTTGATACGCCGGGGGCGAACGATCATGCGCCGCTGCTTTATAACGATCGGGGGCGGATTTTTCTGTTTTGGGGGAATCCGTATGCGTGGGGGCATTTTCCGTTTCAGTTTACGACGAGCGTTGATAATGGGGCGGACTGGAGCGGGGTGAATTATCCGAACGTGGTGGGAGCGATCGGGAAAATTGGCCGGCCGCAGCCGATTAATACGGTGATTCGAGATGCGAGCGGGACGATGTATGTTCCGACGGATGGGGAGGGATCGCACGCGATTCTTTGGGCGACGGATGATAATGGCAAGACGTGGCGCGATACGGGAGGGCGAACGGGGGGACGGCATACGACGTTCGTCCTGCTCAAAGACGGGACGATTCTTGGGTACGGGGGGAAGGATACGGACATCAACGGATATATGCCGCAATCGGTGAGCCGGGATGGGGGGAAAACGTATGAAATCTCGGCGTCCCCGTTTCATGCGGAGAGGAGCGCGCAGCGGCCTTGTGTGTTGCGATTGCAAAGCGGGCGAATTCTGATGGCGGGGGATTATCGCGTGAGCAAGGGGCCGCTGATTAATCGGTTTTCCGAGACGGGGTGCTATGTGGCGCTTTCGGATGATGAGGGGAAGACGTGGCGCTTTAAGACGTTGCCGGGGACGCAGGCGGGGACTCATGGGGCGGATACGCTGGGGTATTGTGTGGCGCGGCAGGGGCCGAACGGGGATATTCATCTGATCACCACGCTGACGCATCCGGCGCTGGATCTGGAATTTAATGAGGCGTGGATAATGAGCGATGCCGCTGAGACAGATGAGGCGAAACTGACGGCGAACTCGGCGACGGAGATACATGATGTGAGGGATTTTCGGGAGGATTATCCGGATGGGTCGCCGCGGATTACCTGGAGCGCGGGGATTGGAGATGACGGGCGGTATCTGCTGGAGGGGCCGGAGACCTGGTATTACCCAAGCGGGGTCTTCCAGCGGCAGGCGACTTATCATCTGGGGGAAAAGGTGGATTCGGAGGTTTATTTTTCGCCGCAGGGGAATCCGGTTTGGCGGTGGGAATATTTGGCGGATGGGAGCGCGGTTTGGACGACGTGGTATGGGAATGGGAATGAACGGTCGGAATCTAGCTGGAGGGATATGGAGATGGTGACGGGGTCGGATCGGTTTTTTGCGTATCCGGGGGGGAAGAGTCGTTAGGGGTTATTTTGACTGTCTGCTGACGGCCCCTCACCCTCACCCTCT
>JBEKPV010000120.1:0-10271 GCA_049520395.1 Tepidisphaeraceae bacterium | reverse complement strand
GTCCGGGGCGTGGCGCAGTTTGGTTTAGCGCGCTTGACTGGGGGTCAAGAGGTCGCAGGTTCGAATCCTGTCGCCCCGATGTGTATTACGTGTACGTTTTGCGGAGTCAAACGACGGGCCGCCGATACGTAGGCTCCTGCGAGGACTGGCTCACTCGCCTGCATCAGCACAATCGCGGCCAGTCCAAATCCACCCGGCACGGCAGACCCTGGACTCTTATCCACCGCGAGGAACACCCGACCCGCTCCGATGCAGAACACCGGGAACGGTACTTCAAAACTGGCAAAGGTCGAGACGAGCTGGATCGAATGATGGTTTAGCGCGGTCGCCGCGGCGACAGGTCGCAGGTTCGAATCCCGTCGCCCCAACTCAATTGCAGAAATCCCTCCTTGCGCGAACGCCGCCGCGATCTTCCGACTGCCTCAGCAAGGAATCGCCAGAGACGGCCCGCCCAACGACCGATAAGTAAAGGACTGAGAAAGTCCGGCCACCTCAATTCTGAGCGCGCCGAGATAGGCGACCGATATCGAACCTAGCTCGCGCGAGACTTTCTGCGTCACGATTTGAACCACAATGCCCCCGCATTCCTCAATGAAGCTATCCATTCTGGTCATTGGCACGCAGAATCCGCGAATTCGGGATTTCTTTTCCCAAGTTGCGCGGTATGCCAACGTCACCTATCTGGATGTCGAGCCCATTGGCCGGATTCCCCAGCTCAGGCGACTTCTCAAATCCTGGCGATGGTCCCAAAACGCCGGCGAAATTCCCCAGGCAACGCTGCTGGTCCCTCGCCGGTGGAATCAAGTCTCCGCGTTTCTTTCCAACTGGTTCTGCCGGAGGCGGTTCAGCCGAACCGGCACGCCCGACGTCGTCGTCTTCACCTGGCCTCACCACGCTTATCTGGCCGAAAAACTCTCCGACCTCACGCGTGTCTATTATTGCAAAGACCCCTTCGAGTACTGGACCTGGGGCGCGGACTACATCCGCCCTTATGAAACGCGCCTTCTGGAGAATGTCGACGCGGTTTTCGCCGTCTCACGTCTGATCGTCAGCGACTTCCAGCCTCGCACCAGCGCCAAGCTCTTCTACCTCCCCAACGGAGTTTGCGATTGGTTCCTGGGCGATACCTCTCCCCGCCCCGCCGACTTGCCGACGGATCAACCCCTCATCGGCAGCGTCGGCGAAATCAACCGCGATTACGATTGGGATTACGTTCAGGCGATCGTCAAAGCGCTGCCCCAAGTGCGATTCTGTTTTCTTGGCCGCCTTCACGATCCAGCGCCGCAGGCCAACCGCGAAATCTCCAACATCTTTCGCAGCAATCCCAATATGCTGCTGCTCGGCTGGCGCGATTACCAACTAATGCCCGCTTACATGCGCAGCTTCGACATCCTGATGAATTTCCTTCGCGCCGACGCGTTTGGCGACCGTCGCTCCCCGCTTCGCCTCTACGATTACCTCACCACCGATCGCCCCATCATCTCCACTCCAGTGCGCGAGGCCCACGAACACCTCCCCCATATCCACATCGCCAAGGACCCCGGCGAGGCCATCCTTCTAATCCGCGAAATCCTCGCCGGCCGCCGCTCCCCCGATATCCCCGCCAGAAGAAATTACATCGCCTCCCATAGCTGGCACGCCCGCGCAAAGGAATTTCTCGCTGAGGTCGAAAAACTCGTCGGGGCAAAAAGAGAACGTTCACAACCTTAAACTATCCATCGAAACCCCGGGTTTGCGGCTCCATCTCGCTCTAAAACTTGATCCATTCCCAATTCATCGCATCCGCCCGGCGGCGGCCATAAAACAATCCCAAAAGACGTGTCAGCGGTCCCGTGTAGCAACGCGTGAGATAGAAAACCGCGCGATTGCGATACCTCTGACGAATTCGCTCGACGGGAAATTTAAAATAGCGCTGCCAGAAAATGAGGGGAACACGCTCGGCGACATAAGTTTTGTAGATGCGCTGAAATTCATCGATGATCTTTTTGCCGCCCACGGCGGTTTTGTTGTTGTCGCTGAATTGGAAAAGGCTCAGCACTTCGTCACACACGCCGAACCTGACGCCGCGCGATTTAAAATAACACCAGAGCTCGAAATCCATGGTGTAATGGTAGCTTTCATCCACCGCCGGCTTGCGCGCCAGCAAGCGCCGCCGGAAAAAGCAGCTCGATTGCGGGATGGGGTTACAGCAGGGCATCAGCTCGATGCGGCCGGCGTCGCACTTCCACAGGCTCGACCAGTCCCCTTTGATCGAGACCTTTTTGCACGCTCCGACCAGCACATCCATCGACGGATCGGCGGCGAACTTTTCCCCCACGATTCCCAGCGCGCCCGGCGTCAAAAGATCGTCGCTGCAGAGCCAGCTGACGATCTCACCCGTGCACCGGGCCAGGCCCTTATTGAGCGCCTCGCTCTGCCCCCCGTCTTTTTCGCTCACCCACCAGGCGAGATGCGGCTCAAACGCCTTGATGATCTCGGCGCTGCCGTCGGTCGACCCTCCGTCGACCACGATGATTTCAAGGCCGGGATACTGCTGGTCAACGAGGCATCGCAAAGTTGCCGCAAGCGTCGCCGCGCCGTTGTAATTCGGCACCACGATCGAAATGGAAGGCAACGTCGGCATCTTACCCATTGGCGCGAAGCAGTCGCCGGCGCACGTTTTGCCACAGCGGCGCCCATGCCCGATATACGGCCGGTGGGAAGAAATTGAATAACTGATACACAGTCAGTCTAACGCGACGGGCCCGCGAAATCGGCAGCGCCCTGCAAGATCGAATGGCGGCTCTGACTATTTCCGAATGACCTCGCTGCAGCGCATCGGTCGCCAGCACGGTATAACGCTGCGACAAGTTGCCGATCAACCGCCGGTTATCGAGACAATTTTGCGATCGGGCGACATCCGCCATCATGTTCAGCGCGCGAAGACGAATCTGAAATCCATCGGGCTGGTAATACAAATCCATCAGACGCCCGCTGGTATGGGCTCGAACCGCGCTGAGCTTCCCTGGAAGGTGGACGATCTTGTCGTTGACAAGCAAAACGCGGAAGTTGTACTCCCGGTCTTCGCTGAGCCGGATATCCTCCGACCACGGCCCCGCGGCCCAACAGCTCTGGCGGCGATAAACGGCCTGTATTCTCAACACGTCGTTCTGCAAATAGTACCCGGCGCTCGGAACCACCACGGCCTCATCGAGGGAAGGCGGCTGCTCAATTATCCCCGCGCCAAGTTCAACCGTCTGGCTGAATGCGAGCCCCGCTTCCGGATGCTTTTCGAGGCACGCGATCTGAAGCCGCATCTTTTCCGGAAACAGGATGTCGTCGGAATCCAGAAATTGAATAAACTCGCCGGCGGATTCGATCAACCCGTGGTTGAGCGCGGAACTGACACCCGAATTGACCTGGCGAATCGCCCGCAGCGAAATGCCCGCCTCGCCGCGCAGTTTGTCCTGCCAGCGACTCAGCACCGCCGGCGTATCGTCGGCGGAGCCGTCATCGACAACGAGGATTTCGATCGGGCGATAGGTCTGACTCTGGGCCGAAGCCAGCGCTTGATCGAGGAGCGCAGCGCGGTTAAAGGTTGGGATAATGACCGATGCCAGCCCGGGACGGCCCGTGGGGTCCATCCATCGCCCATGCCGCGTTGAGCGGTCAAATCGAACGCCGGAATACATCATTGCACTATCGGCTGCCTGGCCATGCCGATTCAAGTCTTTTCACGCTGGCGTGGCTTGTTTGAAGAGTGAGCGATCTATAAAGTGCACTCGCAATCGAAATAATTTCCCTGCTTGCAATTTAAGTGGACCGGCTCCGTCGAGATAATGGGGCTGCTGTATCGGGAGAGAAAATCGCATGCAGCTGGGCATTCGCCGCTCCAACCGTTCCGCCACGGTCCAATGGTCGCTCGCAGTGATGTTGGCTTGCGTTCTGCCTGCCGGCGTTCATGCCGCAGAAGCGCCTTCGACGCAGCCCACGTTAAATGCCGAACAAGCCAGGCTACACCGAGGTCTGCAAGTTCGCCAGGTTTTGCTGGAAACCGTGGAGCAATCTTACCGCGACGGCGGCGTCTGGCCCGATCAGCTTTCTTTAGCCGATGCGGACGGACTGAAACTGGTCTACCTCAGGCCCGCCAAGCCTGTCAGCCCGCCGAAATTCGGCACCGTCGCACTGGCCGCTTCGGCCGCTCCGGTCACCGTGGTGCTTTATGAGCCGATCGATCAGCACGCCGACGGTGCCTGGCTCGGCTACGCCGACGGGCACCTTGAATTTGTCTCAACCGCGCCGGATTTGGCAAATGCCCTGGATCAGTCGCGACTTGTCACTCCGACGTTCGAGGCCACCACTCAGCCCGCTCCCTCCGCCGGCAATTTGACCTTGAAGGTCCTGGATCCGGATGGCCACCCGGTATCGGGCGCGATGGTCGGGATATGGGCCAATTTCGGCAATGCCTATCCGCGATTACGCCGGGTGCGTTTTGCCAACGACGCCGACCCCTCGCAGACCACGACCAACGATAAGGGTGAAGTGACCATCTCGGCCGTCACGGCATTTGACGCCAAATTCGTCGATCAGCCGGCGGTCCCGCTTTTCATCCTCGACCAGCAGCGCCAACTCGTGGCACAAGTGGAAGCTGAGCGCGCCGACTTCGCCCAGGGACAAATCCGCGAGGTTCACCTGTCACCGGCCTGCAATGTACACGGACAGTTAACCAGCGTCGGTCTCATGGCCGCGGGCAAAAGTATAGGCTGGAAAAATATCATCGCTTTCAAGCCGGGTCGACTCAGATACTATACCCTTCAAAGCACATCCAACGGCCCGGCGTTCAACCTCCTCCTTCCAAGCGGCGATTACGGCATCCAAGCCTACGGCTCCGACTGTGATTCCGTCTACCGTTACTTCCACATCGAGCCCGGCCAGCGCCAACTGAACCTCGAGCTCGATCTTCCGCCCGACACGATCGCACAACTGATCGGCAAGCCCGCGCCCGAGTTCAAAAACGTTCAAGGATGGGAGCATGGCGGACCCGTGAAAATCGCCGATCTGCGCGGCAAGGTCGTACTCCTCGATTTCTGGGGCTACTGGTGCGGCCCCTGCGTAAGGGGCATGCCTGTTCTGATGAAGCTTTACGACGAGTTCAAGGATAAGGGGCTGGTCATCATTGCCGTCCATGACGATTCGGTCGATTCAATCCAGCAGATGGACCGGAAACTGGAAAAAATCCGCCAGCTGCCTTGGGCCGGATGGGGCGGACGCGACTTGCCGTTTCTCATCGCCCTCGACGGGGGAGGCCCAACTCGCATCCAGTACACCGGCACCACCGACCGGGGCGCAACCACCGCTGCTTACGGGATCACCAGCTTTCCCACCACCGTGGCCATCGCTCGCGACGGCCGGGTCGTGGGAGAAGTGTCGCCCGGCTCTCCCCAAGGCCGCCTTGAGATAGAAAAACTAATTGATACCGGGGACCTGCCGCAGAACTAAATCTGATCGGATGAGATACCTATAACCGTCTTGCCAACGGCATTCCTAATTTCGGCAAAACAAACACAGACCGAATTCGACGAACACCCCGTTTCTTCGATTTGCCCCGGGCACAAGCGCGCCGCCAGCGGTAACTCACGCCGCCGATATCTCCGCCAGGCACGTCGGACACAGACATCCGACATACGTCCGTCGAAGCCATTTCAGGGCATCCGGGCTGAGCGGCACACTTTCGCACCAGCACTGGCCGCTCTGGCACTCAAACCCCGCCCCGCATTTCGGGCAATTCTTCTCCGTCACGCCAGTCGCACACTTCCCCCCCGCCGGCGCGGCCGCTTTATACGGGCAATTCCGGCACCCAAAATCACAGCACGTCCCCCGAGCCACCAAATAGTCGCGCGAGATCGCCCCGCTTTCATCTAAGAATAAAAGCAACTCGCTGTCGCACCGCTCGCACACCTCCGGAGTCGCCGTCTGGCGGACGACCAGGCATTTTCGGCAGAATCGAAGCGTCCTCAGTGGCATCGCACGAAATCTTAGCTTTTCGCCGCCGCTCGACAATGCGATTTGTTCATCGATGGTGGATTATCACCACACCCCGGAAATACGGTCCCGGCGGATAAGGGTAATACCCCCAATACGGGTCGTAGTTATAATAGTAATACCGCCGATATTCCTGCCGGAAATTCGCCACCTGCTGCACCCGTTGCGGGCCGATTTGCAGCAGCCAGCGCAACTGCAAAGTTTCCAAATCAAAATCCTCGTACGATTTCCCGCCGGGGAATGGAAAGTTGGCGGTCACAAAGGCGGATTCACCCGGCCCCAGCGTCACCGGCGCCGGCGATTGAATCAGCGCCGGCGGAAATGGAAAGAGATCGCCCGTGCTCAGTTGCAATGAATGAGGATCAAACCCAATTGCCAGGGGTCCATTGTTATCCACCCGCAACCGCACTTCGACCGATTCCGGCATACCCAAATTCTTATCCGCGTTTCGGATCCCCACGATCGAAGCAAAAGCCGACACCGGCGGCGGAATATTCGGCTGCGGCGCCGGAACCTCCGCAACCGCCGGCCGCGGCAGATATAAATACCCCTCCTCGTAGGGCGACGAAGAGCACCCGACCATTAGCCCCAGCAAACAAAGCCCGATCGCACGGCAAACCCACTTCACAAGCACCTCCGGCTCAATGAAGTAATTCTAGGCGGTTATCGTTTTCCGCAGCGGAATAAGGGGGCGCAGCCTCGGCTCGCGCAACAGCAATCCCAGCCAGACCAGCACACCGACGGCGACAGGCATGACAAACGCCGGGTCGAGCAGACGAACATGCGTCGCGGTGGCGCCGCCGAGGAATCCGGTCAGCAGGATGGCCCCCAATACGCTGGTGCGCGGAATCAAATAAACGATCGCGCAGCCGGCTTCCAGGATTCCCAGAACCGGAATCAGCGTTTGCGGATAGCCGAAATGTTCAAACCCGCTTACCACGCCCGGCGGCTTGGCGAGCTTCATGCTCGCGCTGAAGAACAGGAGGAGTACAGGCAACGCGCTGATGATGCGCCCGGCCCAAATCATTTTGCTGGAGTTCAGTTGAATCGCCGCGGAACTTTGCATGATTAATTCCTCGTTTCTCACCCGGGCTTTCCGCCATGCAGAAATTCGGGCAACGCCGAGCCGATAATGTGAGTCCATCCCTGGTTGAAGTTTCCCCTGGCCAGTTGCGGATTCTTCTCCGGGAGGAAGGTCTCAAGACCTTCGTGGGTCAATTTCAATCGCGTCTTGTTTCCGTCCGGAAACAACTCAAACGTGACCAGCGATTCGCCCGGAAATCCTCCATATTTCCAACTATAGGCGATTTTCGTCCCCGGCGTCACGGACATCACCTTCCAAATATGCAGGTAGTCCTTTCCGTCTTTTTGCACGTTAAACTGCGTCTGAAATCCCACTACCGGCTCGAACGATTGCAGATACGGCTGAAAATACCATTTTTTCATTTCGGCAAAATCGGAAATGGCTCGCCACACCGTCGCCATGGGCGCATCGAACGTCCGCTCGACAATCAGCGGCCACTTGGCCAGCTCCTCCGCAAAACGCGCGAGCGTTTGCTGGCCCCCTTCAATCGCTCTAAATTCCCTGGCAACGCGATCGCGCTCGGCCGCCGACGCGAAGACCATGCGGATGGTCACTTTGGTCTTGCCATCGTCTACTTCATCGAACGTCCAGGTTGAGACAAAATTAACCGCCGAACTGCCCTCTTTCTTTCCCTCATGCTCAAAAACCAGTCGCTCCGGACGGACAACTTCTTTGAAGACGCTCAGATTGGGATAATTCGCTCCGTCCGGGCCGTGCATGGTCTGCTTCCAGCGTCCGCCGGGCTTGACGTCCATTTCCTGGATCGTGGTTGTGAAGCCTCGAGGACCCCACCATTTCACGAGGTGCCGGGGATTCGTCATCGCCTCCCACGCCAATTCGCGCGGCGCGTCCAAAACGCGCGAGATGACCATCGCCCTGTCCGCCGTGCTGGCGGCTGCAACCAGCGACTCCAGACGATCCACGCTTTGCGTCCACCCCACTTCCATGCCCTTGAGGTAGGCGGCCGCATAATCGACGACCGCCTTCCCGCGGGTCCGCAAGGTGAGTTTCGTCTTTCCGTTTTCTTCGGCAAACGTGACGGTCGTAAATCCCTCCAGCAGGATTTTCCCCTCCTTGTCCACCGCGTCGTTGGTAAATGCCAGGCGCTGGTGCGCGATGATCTCCCGATAGACGCCTCCGCACGGATATTCCGCCCCGTCGGGGGCCTTCATAACGATGTGCCACGACCCGCCCGGCCGCACGTCCAGCTTGCAGACCGGGTTGGTAAACCCCCTCGGTCCCCACCACTGCGCCATCATTTCCTGCTCGGTCCAGGCTTTCCACACCAATTCGCGCGGCGCGTCAAACATGCGAGTGATAACGACTTCTCGTTCGACGGGATCGCCGCCTTCACTTTTTTTTGCGCTCATGTTTCTTCTCTTTCGTTTGAAGCTCTTGGAGGTAATCGTCGAGGCGGTCGAAACTCTGTTCCCAAAATCGCCGATATTTTTCCACCCAATCCGCGACTTCCCGCAGCGGCTGCGCCGCCAGCCGGCACGGCCGCCACTGCGCCTCCCTGCCGCGCTCAATCAGCCCCGCCCGTTCCAAAACCTTCAAATGCTTTGAAACGCCCGGAAGCGTCATTTCAAAAGGCCTCGCCAGCTCCGTCACCGAGCTTTCCCCCGACGCCAGTCGAGCCAGGATCGCCCGCCGAGTCGGATCGGCCAGAGCCGAAAAGGTTTGATCGAGTTGAGCCGTCGACATTGGTATTATACCGCTCAGTTAATTAACTAATTGGTATAATACGCCGCCCGCGATTCCCTGTCAACGACTTTTCCGCAGATCCCAGGTTCGGTCCGCCGAATTTACCCCTAAATCGCAGAGTCGGCTGGATTTGCAGGGACCCAATATTTATGATGCCCCCTGAAACTCAAATGGCGGTGGAGTCCGCCAAAACCGTCCTGAAACTTCAGGACCAATGACTCCTGTCGGGCCGCGCGTCCGCCGGGAGAATTGCAGAAATGAACCCTGGCGGGCCGATGGCGCGTCAGGGCGATTTTATTTGCAAGGCGAATTTTATGAATGAGCTGATTGGTCGATACCTGGCGATCGCACTCGCCGGCTCCGCCGGAGCCGTCCTTCGATACCTCCTGGCCGCCCAAATCGGACGCCTCAACCTCCGCTTCCCACTGGGCACCTTCATCATCAACATCACCGGAAGCCTCTTCCTCGGCTGGTTTTTAACCTACGCCGGCAAGCACCACATCTCCGATACCACTCGCCTCGCCATCGGCGTCGGATTCGTCGGAGCCTACACCACCTTCTCAACTTTCATGTACGAAACCAACAAGCTCGCCGATGACGGCGCGGGCTTCGAGGCCATGCTGAACCTCATCGGAAGCCTCGTCGTAGGAATACTGGCCGTGCGCGTCGGCATAGCCCTGGCGCGATGGAGCTAGACGCCCAATGAGCCTTCTCGGCGAGCGAGTTTTGCTGCGGGTTTATCTCCAAAGCGCCGATCGCGCGCCCCATGTCCCCACCTACGATCGCATCATCAAAGCCGCCCGCAAGGAAAAACTCGCCGGCGCCACCGTCCTTCGCGGCATCCTCGGCTTCGGCTATCACGGGTTCATCCAAAGCTCCACCTGGTCCATCGTCCAGCACGTTCCCGTCATCGTCGAAATCGTCGACAGCGCCGACAAAATCACCAAATTCGTCCAGGCCCAACTCAACGATATCATGGTCGGCGGCATGCTCACGCTCGAACGCGCCGCCGTCATGATGTACCGCGATCGAACCGCCGACCAGCCCAATTCGTTTCAACTCGCCGCCGCCCTCAAGCCCCTATCCACCACGCCTCGCATTCAACCTGGGAGCAATATGAACATCCAGGAAAACGGAATCCTGCTCCGAGTTTTCATCGGCGAATCCGACCGATTCGAAAATAACCCCCTCTACGAGGTGATCCTTCGCAAGGCCCGCGAACTCGGCCTCGCCGGCGCCACCGTCCTCCGCGGAACCGACGGCTTCGGAGCCCGAAGCGTCGTCCATAAAGCCGCGCTATTGGAAATGTCCTCCGATTTGCCCATGGTGATCGAAATCGTCGACGCCGAGGACAAAATCAGGCTGTTGCTGCCTCACCTCGAAAAAATGGTCGCCGAGGGGATGATCACCATGGAATACGTCATGATCCTGATGTATAGGCACCAGCGCGCAGAGGCTTAGT
>JBEKPV010000119.1:0-16517 GCA_049520395.1 Tepidisphaeraceae bacterium | reverse complement strand
AACATCCCCCGGCAGCTCCAGAGCGATCTGCTTGAGCACCTTATCATGGCAAACCACATACGCCGGCAACGACGCATCCCGCGCAATCCGCGCCCGCAGCGCTCGCAAAATCTCAAACCGCTGCGCCGCCGCCGGATCCGCGTCGATATCCGGCCCCGCCTCGCTGGCGCGCCGGCGCGGCGCGCTTGGCACGTCCGAATCCAGCTCCGAAATCGTCATTCGCCGCGGCACCAAATCCTCCAGACTCGCCGGCGGATTATGCTCCCCCTTCATGACCGCCGCCCCGCTGGCCGTGACTTCCATCACTGGCCGAAATTTCACCCCCTCCGGATCGCGCTGCCGCGCCAGGCCGCTCTCCAGCAACCGATGCAGCATGGCAACGATTCGCTTGACCGTAAATCCGCGCAGCAGGCCGAATGTGCTCAGTTCCTCGAGCCCCCATTTTTGCATCCGCTCCGATTCCGCCCCAGCCAGCATCTCCGCGACCACTCCCACGCCAAACCGCCCATGGCACCGCGCAACCGCCGACAACATTCGGCGAACCAGCGTTTTCAATTCATCCGAAACCACCGCCGTCCCCGCCGGCGCATCGGGGGCAAGCCCGCTGGCGCAGACATCGCATCGGCAATCGGATATCGCCGTCTCGTCGCCGAAATAATCCAGAATCATCTGCCGCCGGCAACGATGCGTCGAAGCGTATTGAATCATCAAGTCCAATTTTTGCCGCGCATGTTCCTTGCGCCGCATCAGGACCTGCACGTCCGCCTCGGGATTCTCCTCACCGAGTTTCCCGATGAAAAATTCCTGAAGGTGGCGATCCTGATAACTAAACAGGACAACGCACCGCGCCGGAAGCCCATCGCGTCCGGCGCGCCCCGCCTCCTGGTAATACGCCTCGAGCGTCCCCGTGATGTTGTAATGAACGACCAATCGAATATCCGGCTTATTGATCCCCATCCCAAACGCATTGGTCGCCACCGCCACCGCGCCGTCGGTTTGCATAAACCGTTCCTGATTCGCCGTGCGACTGGCCGAATCCATCCCCGCGTGATACGGCACCACCAGGCGCCCGCCCAGCGCCGCCTTCAAAAATTCCGCGACCTCCTCCACCGATTTGCGCGTCGCCGCATAGACGATGCAACTCCCCGGCTCGCGCCGCAGAAGCTCGAGCATGGCCGCGTCCTTCTCCGCCGCTTTGGCCATTCGCCGCGATTCGTACCGCAGCGTTGGCCGATCGAACCCCGTCACCACCACCGTCGGCTCATTGAGCCGCAGTTGCGTTATAATGTCGTTCCGCACATCCTCCGTCGCCGTCGCCGTCAGCGCGATCGTCGGAGGCATCCCCATCCGCTCCCGCGCCTCGCCGAGCCGCGAATATTCCGGCCGAAAATCGTGTCCCCACTGGCTGATGCAATGCGCCTCATCCACCGCCAGCAATTTCGGCCGCAGCCGCGCCAGCACCGATTCGAATTGAGCCGAGAAAATCCGCTCCGGCGCCACATACAGCAGCCCCGAATACCCCTCATTCAATTCCGCGATCACCTGCCGCTGCATGGACGCCGACAGCGAGCTATTGAGCAAAACAGCCGTAATCCCCTCGTCGCGCAATTGCTGGACCTGATCCTCCATCAGCGAAATCAGCGGCGAAATGACGATCGTCAATCCCCCCTCAATCGCCGCCGGCAGCTGGTAACACAAACTTTTCCCCGCCCCCGTCGGCATCACGCACAGCACGTCCCGCCCCGCCAAAACATCCTCGATCACTTCGCGCTGTGCCGGACGAAATTCGTCCAACCCGAAAAGCTCCTGAAGTTGATCGCGAAGGTCGGACATGCGGGCGGATTATACGGTCTGCCCCGTCCAATGCTCGAACCGGGACAGCATTTCCTGGCTGACCGATTTGGGCGCCTCCGCCACGGCCTGCTGAAAAATCTGCCGCGTAATCTCGCCATCGGTCCCGGTGGCGACACTTTGCAAAAACGGCACGGTCGCCGCTCGATCGCAGATGTATTTGATATCCGCCCCGCTATACCCCTCCAGCGAGGCGGTCAGCTCGTCCAGATTCACATCCGACGCCAGCGGCCGATGCGACAGATAAATCTCCAAAAGTTTTCGCCGCCCCGGCGCATCCGGCAGCGGGATATAAATTTTTTCATCGAATCTCCCCGGCCGCAGCACCGCCGGATCGAGTTGCCACGGCACATTGGTCGCCCCCATGAACAAAATCGGCCTCCCCTCGACGGTGTCGAACCCCTCCATCCCCTGCAGAATCTGCGGCACCACGCGCTGCATCACGCTCGACCCCTCATCCTTCCGCGCCGGAATCAGCGATTCGATCTCATCGATAAAAATAATGCTCCGAGGCTGCGCCGCCGCCGCCGCGAAAAGTTTCTGGATATTCTGCTCGGCTTCGCCCACCCATTTGCTCAGCATGTCCGCCGCCGACACGTGATAAAACGCCGCGTCAATTTCCCCCGCCGTCGCCTTGGCGAGCATGGTCTTCCCCGTGCCCGGCGGGCCGTACAGCAGCACGCCGCCCCCGGGCCGAATCCCAAATTTCGCCGCCAAATCCGCGTGCTGAAGCGGATAAATCATCTTCAGCAGAATCTCCCCCTTCACGTCGTCCAGGCCCGCCACGTCATCGAATCGCAATTTCGGCTTTTCCGCCACCAGCCACTGCGAACCCGATCGGGTCGTCTGGCCCTCGGCGCTGGCCAGCGCCGGCATTTTTCGATTTTGCTTCACCGCGGTTTGGCAATCCCGGGCCAATTCCAGCAATTTCGCCGCCATCTCCTGCCGCGCCTGGCGAAGCTCCGGCGACTGCGCCGATCGGCTCAATTGCGCCATCGACCGCGCCGCCTCCAGCAGATAAATCCGCGCCGACTCCCACTGCCCGCCGCGGCGGGCATCCAGGCCCTTTTGCCGATATCGCTCAAATGCGTCCCAGCTCGCGGTCATGCGGGGATTGTATCAAATGATCGCGCTTTTCATTCTCCCGCCGACGTGTTACTAATTCGGCCTGTGGCCGACGACTTGCCGCACGAATCACGCGCCGCATTTTCCCCCCACCGGTGGCTGATCGCTTTTCTCCTGATCGGGATTTTCCTCCGGATGCTCCGCTACGCGATCCACATGCCCGTCTGGGGCGACGAGGCGTTCGTTGGCCTCAACGTCATCAACCGAGGCTTCGCCGATCTGCTCAAACCCCTCGAATACGCCCAAGTCGCGCCGCCGGGATTTTTGTTTGCCGAGCGGGCGATGTACGACTGGGCAGGGATGGGGGAATATTCGATGCGACTGCTGCCGATGCTGGCGGGATTGGGGTCGCTGCTGCTGTTCGCCTACTGGGTGCGGCTCCTCGCCGCGCCGGCCGCCGCGGCTGTGGCCGTGGGAATTCTGGCGGTCGGAAATTATCCCGTTCGCTACGCCGTCGAACTAAAACCGTACGGCTTCGATCTCTTCGCCAGTTTGATTTTGGTAGTCCCCGCGACCCTTTATTTTCTGCGCAAAACGCCGCGGTGGCTGATCGTCACGATCCTTCTGCTGCCCGTCAGTCTGACGATGTCATTCCCCGCCATTTTCGTCGCCGGCGGAATTGGCCTGGCGCTGCTGTGCGAGTTCCGCGCCGCTTCGCGGAAAATTCGAATCCTGACCGGCGTCTACGCGCTGATCGCGGCCATCTGTTTTCTAATCCTCTTCAAGATCAACACCGCCAGCCAACTCCAGGCCACCGGCCCCGCGATGACCAGCTATTGGGCCGACGCGTTTCCGCCGAAACATCCGTTCCAACTGCTCGTCTGGCTGATCGAAATTCACACGGGCAACATGTTCGCCTATCCCTGCGGCGCAAAAAATGGCGGGAGCATCGTCAGCTTCATCGCCTTCGTCGTCGGCCTGACGATCATTTTTCGCGGCCGGGGAATCTGGCTCCCCTGCGTTTTGCTCGGACCTTTCGCCCTGAATTTTCTGGCCGCGATGATGCACCGATACCCCTACGGCGAAAGCGCTCGCGTCGCGCAGCACCTGGCGCCGGCGAGCGTGCTGCTCATCGGCGTCGGCGCCGTCGGGCTCATCGATCATTTCTCCCCCGATTCGCAAAAGCGAACCAAAGCCATGCGAACGGTCTGCTGGCTGCTGGTCGGGCTCGGCGGATACATCATGTTCTATTACATTTTTCACCCCTACCAGACGCGCCCCGACGCGGATGCGCGAAATCTGGTGCGGTCGTTCTGGGAGCAGGCCCCGCCCGGGGCCCCGGTCGCGGTCCTGGAGCCGCGCGCGGAGGTGCAGGTGAATTTTCAGTGGTATTTGCGAGCCGGGCAGGACGGCCACCCGATGATTTGGGACGCCCAGGATGATAACTCCTGGCACGACCAGCCGGGCCCGCTGCTGGTGGTGACGACGCGCCGGCTGGCGAATCTCGAAACCGAATTAGCCATCGATCTCGATCGGCCGCCGGTCCGTCATATTTCAGAGGATGTGCATTTAGGCCCCAAGCAGCTTCCGCCGGACCATTTCGAGGCCTTCGAGTTTTCCGCCGCGACGTCGCGGTGATTTGCCAACGGGCAGCGTTTGAGTTACCACTTTCGCGCGCCCGACGAAGGAGCCTCCCATGACGCAATCCGCGATCGCGACGGCGGCCGACTACGCCGACGCCATGCTGACCGCCCGCAAGGCCAAGCACCTGCTCTGGATCATTCTGGTTTTAATGGTGTGTGCCCAGATCGTCTGCTTTTTCGTCGCCCGTTATCGCGTTGACCCGGCGGCCGTCAACCGCGCCACCGACATTCTGAAATACATCACCGGCGGAATCGACTTTTTGGGAATCGTTTTGTCGATCGTCCTGTGCGTCGTGCTGCTGCTGCTGATCGTCATCATGCTGGTCGGGCGACTGATCGGCGTCTCGCGGGTCGTCTCGGCGTTCCTCTGGTCCGTGGTTTTAACCGTGCTGCTGTTTCCCTGGCAGGCGTTTTTGATCAACCAGACGTTCAACTCCCCGGAACTGAAAATCCCCGGCGTCCTCTACAACTGGGCGGAACTCGCCGCCCGCGCCAGGGCCCATCCGATCGGCGCGCACGCGGACATCTTGTTCTGGGGCCGATTCGTCGGCTGGCCGGCGGCGACGCTGATCATCCTCCTGATCATCCACGCCAACAGCCAGCGCGGGCTTCGCCAGGCGCTGGGCGAAATTCCCCCCAAGCCCTTCCCGCGAACCCAATAACAAATATGCGCGAAGAGCGAGGCCAACTCACCGGCGATCTGGAAATCAGCGAGCCCTACACCCTCTGGGGCAAAATCGCCGGCAATATCACCGTCGCCGATGGCGGCAAACTTTACGTACGCGGCAGTGTGTTTGGCGATTTAACGGTTATGCCCGGCGGACGCGTGCATATCCTGGGGAATGTCAAAGGCCGCGTGATCGCCATGCCGCGGACCAAAATCATCGTCGGCGGCGTCATCGGCGGCGATATCCACAACCGCGGCGGACGCGTGTTTATCGAACAAACCGCCAAAATCCTCGGCAAAATTAAAACCAAGGACGATGGCGAAACGACCTACGCAACCGAATCGCGCTCGGCAGGGGATTTGAGTTGAAATGACGCGTCCGGATCAGAGCTGCGCACCGGCCAATTCCAGCCGAAGCATGAGAATTCCGGCGGATAATTGCGCATCCGCCTTCAGCAGCGTCGCGCCGGCCGCTCCGGAAGCCGGCCCGGTGGGCTTCGCATCCGCCTCGCGCAGAATGTCCATTTGCTCGCGAGCGTCGATCACCGAGCGCATCTGCTGCGGCGTCATCTCCACCGTGACGTCGGGATCCACGCCCCACGTCTTGCTGTTCTTCTCACGGTGAATGCAGCGGCCGCTGGGCAGGTAATAGTGAGCGGTGGTGAGTTTGAGATAAGCCTTGCTCGCATCCAGCGGGAAGAGCATTTGCACGCTCCCCTTGCCGTAGGTGCGCTGGCCGACGATTAGCGCTCGCCGGTCGTCCTTCAGCGCGCCGGAGACAATTTCGCTGGCGCTGGCGGACCACTGGTTGACCAGCACGATCATCGGCACGTCGGTCTGCATGTCGTCCGCTCGCGCGTCGATCACGATCGGAGGATTGCTGGTGACACGATCGGCCTGCGTGCGCACAATCACGCCGCTGGCGACGAATTTATTGACCACCGCGGTGGCGGCGGGCAGCAGTCCGCCGAGGTTATCGCGCAGGTCCAGGATAATCGCCTTGGCGCCGCCGGCTTTCATTTCGGCCAAAGCCGCGTCGAGGTCTTCGCTGGTGGTTTTGGAAAAGCTGGTCAATCGCACATAGGCGATTCGCTGCTCGGGATCGGCGAAATAATCCCAGCCGCCGCCCGGCTTGCGCTGGTAGCCCTCAACGCTGGCGACCTTGATCAATTCGCGCCGCAGGGTGTGATCCTTGACCATCCCGTCGATGGAGCGGATTCGCAGCGTGACGTCGGTCCCCGGCACGCCGACGATGAGTTTGACGGCGCGATCCACGGGCAGGCCCTTGGCGGATTTGCCCTCGATTTGCGTGATGATGTCCCCGGCCTGAATCCCCGAGCGAAACGCCGGTGTGTCCTCAAGCGGGGTCACGACTTTCAGGTTCCCCTGTTCGTCGTTTTCGATCTCCAGCCCGACGCCGCCGAATTCGCCCTGGGTCATCCGCTCGGTGTCCTCGACTTCCGACGGCCAGATGACTTTGCTAAACGGATCGAGCGGCGCGAACGCCCCGTCGGCAAATTCGCTGACGAAAACTTCCTCGGGCAACTGAATGGTTTTTTCGTTCAGATCGCGCAGGGTATTGAGCGACTGCGTGAGAACATCCTCGGCATTGTCGTCGGTGGCCGCCTTGGCGTCCGCCATGCAGGCGTCGATCCCAGCCTGAAACTCGTCGCGCTTCTGCTTGTCGCCCAAACCGGGGAATGCTTGCTCCAATCCCGGCGTGGTGATCAGCGTCTGCAAGCCGTTCATTCCGCCTTCCAGCAATTCCTGGAAGTTGATGTCGCGGTAATACTGCTGCTCGGCCAGGACGAGCGAATCCCAGAGCATGTCGTACTGAATCCCCTTGGTGACGTCGTGCCAATCGACATCCTGCGTGGCATCGTCGTCGGCGCCCGAAGGTTGCGTGGTCGCGGCGTCGGCGACCGACGGGCGCGTCTGCGGGAAGATTAAATTATCCGCCGCCTGCCGGTTGGCGGTCTGGGCGTCCTGAAGTTTTTTCAGCCGATCCGGAGCGTAGACCATCAGCAAGGTCACGCGCCGCATCGCCAGATCGAATTTGTCCTGCCAACTGGAGACCCACGGCTCCAACGAGCAGAGATCGGAATAGAGCCGCGCCGCTTCGAGCCATTGCTCCTGGGCCTCGTACTGATCCGCCTTGGCGGCGGATTCGTGGATCAGATCGTCCACCCATTTTTGATTGCGGAAGTCGTCCTTATTGTCGGCCAGCGTATAAGCCCGCGCCGCCTCATCGACGGCGTAGGTGTCCATCTTGTGGCTCATCAGCAGATGAACGTTCGCCACCGCTTTTTCGAATTGCGTATGCCGCTCACCGGCGAAGGTTTTGCTCTGATCGTCGTAGGCCCGCGTCCAATCCGCCATGCGCTGGACCATCGGGTCCTGCGTCATGCTGGCGGCTTGGCCGAGCAGGTCGCTGCTGCGCTGAAAATCCCCGTCGCGAATGGCGTGGAACGCTTCGCTCTTGAGCTCCTCGACGACGGCCAGCGATTGCGGCGCGTTGGAGGGCGCGCCCGATTCGGCGCGAACAACACCGGTCAGCAGAATCCCCAGTAACGCCCCCGAACAAATGAACAAACGCTTCATTCGCCACACCTTAGGTAGAGAGAAAAATCAATTTCGCCGCGAATTTTCAACCTTAGCCTTACTTTCGGCCACGGTCAATAAATTACGGACGGCCCTTAAAGTCTTTCCGGGGCCTCGATTGGATATCGGCTAATCGCCATAATGGAGATAGCCCTGGCATCCGTATAACATTCTTTTCGCGTCCGAAAGTTGCCAAACATGCGAACCCTAATCACCGCCGGGCCGACGCAGGAGCCGATCGACGCGGTTCGGTACATCGGCAACCGCAGCAGCGGTCGCATGGGCCGGGCGCTGGCCGAGGCGGCCTTGCGCGCGGGACATGTAGTTACCCTGGTTGTAGGTCCGGTGTCTGAACTCATGCCGGAAAATCTCCACCGCATTGACGTACAGACGGCCCAGCAGATGTATGACGCCGTTCTGGCTGAATTTCCGCATCACGATCTCCTCATTATGGCCGCCGCCGTCAGCGATTTTCGGCCTAAAAACAAGACCCCAGCCAAGCTGGAACGGGGGGGGAATTTGGTCCTGGAGTTGGAATCCACCCCCGACATATTGGCCGCCGCCGGGGCGATTAAGCAGCCCCACCAGCGGACGGTCGGGTTTAGCCTGGAATCGGTCCCAGACCTGACCCGAACGGCCCGCAAAATCGAACAAAAGCGGGTCGATTTGATCATCTACAATTCAATCGAGACGATTGCCAATGCGAATATCGCCGCCACGCTGCTTTATCCCGGCGGCAAGACCGAAAGGCTCCCCTCCCGCTCGAAGGGCGAATTCGCCGATATCCTGTTGCAACGGTCAGTTGCGTTGTTTGGATGATCCCCAAGGCGACGATTGGAGTTACCCGGTTGCCCCGCCCGATAACTATAAAAGTCAAACGTTTGGCGGGGGGGGAAGGTCTGCCCCTGCCCAAGCGAATGACGGACGATTCGGCGGGATTCGATATTTGCGCGGCGGTCGAAAAGACGACTTCCCTGCAGCCCGGCGAAATTGGATTAATACCGTGCGGATTCGCCATGGCGATACCGCGAGGGTATGAGGCGCAAATTCGGCCGCGGAGCGGTTTGGCGTCGAAACATGGAATTACGATGATCAATACGCCGGGAACCATCGACTCCGACTACCGGGGCGAAATCCGCGTTCCGCTGATAAATCTGGGGAAGGCCGCGTTCGCCGTCGAACGCGGGATGCGGATCGCGCAAATGCTGGTTTGCCCGGTGCCGCGCGTGAAGATCGTGGAAGTTGAGGATCTCGACGCCACCAAACGCGGGCACGGGGGATTTGGCCACACGGGGACTCAATGATCGATCGATCGCATATCGTTAGACCGATGGCGTTGTTCGTCGCCTGGGCGGGCTGGCTGTTTTTGATGCTGGCGCTGGCGAGCTTTCATCCGACGGATTGGCCGAGCCATGCGGCGTATCCGTATCCGCCGATCCAGAATATCTGCGGCAGCGTCGGGGCGCTGGTCGCCTATTACGTATTTTTGGCGATCGGCCAGGGGGTCTTCCCGCTGCTATTTTTCAGCGGCGTTTGCCTGGCGATGCTGAGCTATCACGGGAAGCTGACAGACGTCTGGTTCCGCGTGGGCGGATTGCTGATGCTCTCGGTCGGATTCGCGGCGCTGGTCCATAATCTGGTCCCCGGCTCGCCCAGCGGATTCCCCGAAGGGCATGGCGGCGTGATCGGAATCGTCGCGTCCAGCTATTTGCAGGCGCATCTGAACACCGTCGGCACGCGGCTGGCCCTGGTAACAGCGATTTTGCTCGGCTTGCTGCTGGCGGCGGATGATCTGGTGCTGCGAGCGCCGGCCATGGCGGTTGAGGCGTACTCGCGGGTCAAAGTTAAAAAACCTCGATTCAAATTTTCATTTCCGTCGCTGCCGAAACTTCCGTCGTTGCCGCGATTCGTGACGCGGGACGCCAAAGCGGCGGCGGTTGAGCCGAAGGCCTCGAGGCGAAAAGCCGTCAAGGAGGTTGAGGAGGAGGTAGCGGAAGAGCCGGAGGCGAAGGCGGAAGCGGTCCCCCCGCCGCCGGCGCCGCGCGGGGACATTATCGTGCGTTTGCCGAGCATGGTGAAGCCGCGGCAGATCAGCCCCCCGCCACCGCCGCCGAAGGAGCTGGGGGAATATCATCTGCCGCCGTGGGATGCGCTGGCGGACGCCGAACATGGGTTTGCGCAGGTGCAGGAGAAATTTGTCCGCGAGATGGCGGCGGTGCTCGAGCAGGCGATGCGCGAATTTAATATCGAAGCTCACGTGGTCGAAATCGACACCGGGCCGGTGATCACGATGTACGAACTGGCGCTGGCGCCGGGAATCAAAGTTTCGAGCATCACGGCGCTCTCCAACGACATCATGCGATCGCTCAGCGCCCAAAGCGTGCGCATCGTGGCGCCGGTGCCGGGGAAAAATACCGTGGGGATTGAAGTTCCCAATGCGCAGAAGGAAAAAGTGCGTCTGAAGGAGCTGATGCAGACCGCGCCGGACCACACGCGGACGATGGGGGTGCCGCTATTTTTGGGCAAGGACGCCAGCGGCGAGCCGATCGTGGCGGATTTAACGCAGATGCCGCATTGCCTGATCGCCGGGACCACCGGGTCGGATCCTGGTCGATCCGAAGATGGTGGAAATGGCGGCGTTCAAGGACGTGCCGCATTTGATGTGTCCGCTGGTGAACGATGTCGGCCGGGCGACGAGCGTTTTGGAATGGGCGTGCGAGAAGATGGACGAGCGATATGAATTTTTGGCCGAGGCGGGCGTACGGAATATCAAGGGGTACAACGCGCTGACGACGGAAGAACTGGTCGAGCGGTTCAAGCCGGCTTCGGAGGAGGAGGAAGCGCACATTCCCAAGCATCTGCCGTATATCGTGATCATCATCGACGAGCTGGCGGACTTGATGATGACCAGCGGCAAAGAGGTCGAGGCGTTCATCGTGCGGCTGGCGCAAAAATCGCGCGCGGTGGGAATTCATTTGATCGTCGCGACGCAGCGGCCGCAGGCGAATGTGGTGACGGGACTGATCAAGAGCAACATGCCGAGCCGGATTGCGTTTCGGGTGGCCAGCAAGATGGACAGCCGAATCGTGCTGGATCAGAACGGTGCGGACTTGCTGCTGGGCCAGGGGGACATGCTGTTCTTGCCGCCGGGGGCGGGGAAGCCCATGCGCGGGCAGGGGACTTACATCGACGACCGGGAAATTCGCGAGAGCGTCAAGATCGTGCGCAGCCTGGCGGAGGCGCAATACGAGCCGGAATTGGTGCAGATCAAATCCTCCACGACGATCGATGAGGAGGCGGCTAAGGATGAGCTGTTCGACGCGGCCGTTCGCGTCGTGCTGGAGACAAAGCGCGGGAGCGTGAGCCTTTTGCAGAGGCGGTTGACCATCGGCTATAGCCGGGCCAGCCGCCTGATCGAGGCGATGGCGGCCGCGGGAATCGTCGGAAGCTATAAGGGTTCGCAGGCGCGCGAAGCAATGATCACGGCGGAGGAATGGGACGCGATGAAAGCGGCTCAGCAAGCGGATGCCCAGGACGGGATGTCGGTTTAACTTGGTATCTTTTTTAACGCGAAGAAATGGTTGGGGGAGTTAGGAGGGGCGGGACTTGGGGGAGAGAATGACTCGCTTTGTGCCGTCCTTGATCAGGGGGACATTAAAATTGACGAGAAATCCCGGGATGTGGCCGGTCAGTTTTAGGTAGGTGAGCAATTGTGCGTCGAAGATTGGGATCAGTTTCTCGACGGCTTTGGCCTCAACGATAAAGCAGGACTCGATAAGGAGGTCGAGCCTTAGCCCGGCTTCGAGGCGCACGCCATCATAGAGGACTGGGACTATCACTTCGCGGTCGACTTTCAGGCCGCGATTGCGCAGTTCGTGGGCTAAACAAATCGAGTAAACCGATTCGAGTAGTCCGGGGCCCAGGCTCGAGTGCACCTTGTAGATGGCATCGACGATGATTCTTGCGATTTGTTCCAATTCCGGGTTCGCGGATTCGCCAAAGCCCATGACGGCTTTCCTGAGTATTACTTCGCGTGCTTCGCTTCTTCGCGGTTAAATCAAATTCAGTTTACCGCGAAGAAGCGAAGGACGCGAAGAAATACGCAGATTTGATTTTGTATTATCTGTGTGAATCCGCCTTTTTATCTGTGGCAAAACTGACTTTTTTCTTCGCGCACTTTGCGGTTCAATGCACGCTTTTGGTCGGCAGAAAGCCCCGACTATTGAAGGGATGCTACTACTGCCTCAATCGCTCGCCTTTACAAACCCAGCCAAATCCCTAAACTTCTGACCCACGCCGTTGCGGACGCATTTGTTGGCACGACCGCCGTGCCCGCACGTTCGCCGGCGTCGATTGTTTGTAGGAGAACCATTCGTGGCTCATTCACTGTCGGCAAAAAAGCGCATCCGCCAATCCATCAAACGCCGCGCCCGAAATCGCGCTCGTAAAGACGTCCTCAAGGCCCAGATCAAGACGTTTTTGACCACCCTGACGGGGAGCGATCTGACGAAGGCCGAGACGGAACTGCGCAAGACCGCCGCGCGTCTGGACAAGACGGCCGCCAAGAACACCATTCATAAAAACACCGCGTCGCGGAGACGCAGTCGTCTGACGCTACGGCTCAACGCCGCCAAGACCGCGGCGGCTGCGAAAAAGTGATGCCGTGAAAACGTGAAGACGTGAAAACGTGAAGAGCATCTTTTCACGTCATCACGTCTTCACGTTTCACTAAGGATCACCCATGCCCGACTCATCCGTCATGGAACAAATCGTCTCCCTCTCCAAACGGCGAGGCTTCGTCTACCCAGCCAGCGAAATCTACGGCGGCATCAACGGCTTCTGGGATTACGGGCCCCTCGGCGTCCTCCTGAAAAATAACATCCGCGACTGGTGGTGGCACGAAATGGTCGAGTGCCCCCCAATCGGACCCGACGGCCACGTCATCGAAATGGTCGGCCTCGATTCCTCCATCATCCAAAATCCCAAAACCTGGGTCGCCTCCGGGCACGCCGGCGGATTTTCCGACCCCATGGTCGATTGCCGCGAATCCAAAGTGCGATATCGCGCCGACCATCTCTCCGTCCTCGGCCACGGAACCGGCAACGTGATGTTCGCCTTCATTCAGGGCGATGACGACAGCCGCGCCGCCGCGCAAAAAAAACGCGATAAGGCCTACGGCTCCGACCCCAACCTCTCATTCGAAAAACCTCTGCCGCTGGTCGCGCTGGCCGAATACGCGCAAATTGTCGGCCCCGACGCCAAGGTGAAGGGCACCCTCACCGAGCCGCGCCAGTTCAATTTGATGCTCACCACCGAAATCGGAGCCGTGGATCCGATCAAGGCCTATCTCCGCCCCGAAACCGCTCAGGGGATTTTTCTCAATTTCAAGAACATCATCGATACCACGCGCGTTCGCATCCCCTTCGGCGTCGCGCAGATCGGCAAAAGTTTTCGCAACGAAGTCACGCCTCGCAATTTCATCTTCCGCTCGCGGGAATTCGAGCAGATGGAGATGGAATGGTTCTGCCATCCCGACGAAGCTCTTAAGTGGTACGAATTCTGGCGAGCCAAGCGCATGGAATGGTGGCGCTCTCTCGGCGTGGCCGAGGCCAACCTCCGTTTCCGCGACCATGAAAAAAACGAGCTGAGCCACTATTCCAAAATGACCGTCGACATCGAATACAAATACCCCTTCACCACCCCCGATTTCGGCGAACTCGAAGGCATCGCCCACCGCGGCGAGTTTGATCTCACCCAGCATTCGCAGCACTCCGGCAAAAAGCTCGATTACTTCGACCAGGAGCTTCAACTCAAACTCAAGGAGCAAGGCGCTTCCGAAGACCAGATCAAAGCGAAAAGCCGATATATCCCCAACGTGATCGAGCCCGCCAGCGGCCTCACTCGGGCGGTCCTGGTCCTACTCTGCGAGGCCTACACGCCCGATGAATCCCGCCCCAGCAAAATGTTCATGAAGTTCAAGCCCCAATTCGCCCCCATCAAGCTCGGCATCTTCCCGCTGGTCAACAAAGACGGCATGCCCGAGATTGCCGAGAAGTTGTACCTCGAATTGCGGCCGCATTTTACGTGCGAATACGACGCCAAACAGGCCATCGGCAAACGGTACGCCCGCATGGACGAAATTGGGGCTCCGTTCTGCATCACCATCGACGGCCAGACCCTCCAGGACCAGACCGTCACCATCCGCCACCGCGATTCCATGCAGCAGGAGCGAATTAACCTAGACCAATCCAAGTCCTATCTGCTAGAACAGCTATCGCGATAAGATACATATCTGGCGATGATTCCATTTCAGGCTGCGCCCGTTGAAGGCAACAATCTCCGCGGCCGAGCGTTGAATCATCAGTATGATTCGAAGGCGGCTGGATTTGACACTTCCGCAAAATCCCACATCCGATCAGCTCGATATCCTGGCGCTGGAACCGTTCTACGGCGGCGCCCGGAAGATCATGCTGGAAACGCTGATTCACCATAGCCGGCATCGCTGGACGCTTCTCAAACTTCCGCCGCGTCGCATGGAGCGCCGTCTCACCGCCGCCGCCAACTGGTTCGCCGAACAGCTTTCCCGCCATTGGGTCGGGCGGGTTGATCTCCTGTTCACCAGCGAAGCGCTGAACCTTGCCGATCTGGTTCGCCTGCTGCCGGAAGTCGCGCAAAAACCATCGGTCGTCTATTTCCACGACAATCAGCTTCCCGACCCTCCTCCGGTCCGGATCAACGCCAAGGACGTGGTCAACATGGCCACCGCACAGGCGGCGACCGAATTATGGTTCAACACCTCCTACCATCTCGATAATTTCGCTCGTCGCGCATCGGCGTTGATTTCGCGTCATCCCGAATTATCCACGCGCGATCCCATGCCGGAGATTTTGCAGAAGACGCGCCTGATGCCGCCGCCGATTGACCTGAGCGTCAGCGGCGACATATCTCCCTTCAAGCAGCTTCAGCGCCGCAAACAGCTGATTTTCGTCGAGACCCGCGACACCGATATGCGTCTCTTGAACGACGGCCTTCATTTACTGCGCGACCGCGGCGAGAATTTTGATCTGGTGACGGTCGGCCCGGTGAAGGAGCTATCCTCGGATTTCGCGCGTACGCCGCTGCCCGAATGGGACGATTACGCTCACACGGCCGCGATGTTTCAGACGGATGTTTTCCTCAGCGCCCGCCGCGCCGCCGCCGTGGATCATTACGCGGTGCGAGCGGTGATGGCCCGTTGCTGGCCGGTCGTGCCCGCTGACGGCTTCTATCCCGAAATCATTCCGGAAAATCTGCAGGAGCGCTGCCTCTACGACGGCACCCCGGACGGATTGGCCAACTGCATTCAGGACGCCTGGTATCTGCAAATGCCCGAGGCGGCGAACGAATCACTACTCGCTTCACTCAAGCGCTACGACGCAATCGCCAATTGCCGCGCGATGGACGACCGCTTGAGCGAAGTCGCCGTCTCCTATGGGATGGCGCATGAATCGATGGAGGAATGATCAGACGCGAAGGTGTGATTTTAATGGCGATGCGCTCAAAGTATACCGACACTATTCAGGCGTCGATCGAGTGCTCGTCGCTGCCGGGTAATTCTGCGATGGTCTCGGCGGGGTCGGGGTGGGGGAAATCCGCGGAGGGGATTTTTAGGGCTCGGATGGCCATGAAGAGGGGGATCTCCTTGCGGGCGGTGTTTTCGGCGGCGGCGCGCGGGCCGCTGTCGCTGTGTTTGTGGCTGGGCCATTCTTCCATCGCATCAACCAGCAATCCCGACTGACGGAATGCCTTGATGTACGCTTCGACGGGCCTGTGGAATGTCCAGGTGTACTCGTCGGGATTTGAGCCGGGATGGGTGGCGATGGGGGTTTTGCGGGGAATCAAGTATCGATCGACCCGGCGGTATTGGATTTTGCCGGAATCGTCCCAGCCCCAGCTGGTCTGTTTGGCGCCGCGGAAGCAGGGATGGACCATGACGATGACGAATTTGCCGCGCGGTTTTAGCAGGCGGGCGACGCCGCTGATCACCGGAGCGAGGGGCTGGATGTTTTGGATGGCGAGCAAACATGCGGCGGCGGCGAAATGATTTTCGGGCAGGAATTCGAGATGGCGGGCGTCGGCGACGTGGTAATGGATGGTGGCTGGGCCGCGCTGGCGGGCGGATTCGATGAGAGTTTTGGCGGCGTCGACGCCGGTGGGGATTATGCCGCGTTCGGCCAGGGCTCGGCATAAGACGCCTTGGCCGCAGGCGACGTCCAGGGCGGCTTCGCCTGCCGTCAGCTTCATTAGGCGCAACGCGCCGGGGATGACGATTTGGCGGTGGAATTCGCTGCCTTGCTCGCCGACGAGTTGGTCGTACCATGCGGCGACTTTGTTCCAGTGCGTCGGCGGTTTGCTTTTCATGCAAAACGCGATTTTGCCATAGTTTGCGGCCGGATGCACATGGGGGCGGGTTGGGCCAGAGCGTTTCCCATTTCATAATAGCGTCTGCGTTGCGTCCAGAGGGGCCGGGCGCTAGGAAGAGCGACGACGCGGGTTCGTATGGACCCTCGGAGGAGCGATAACGACGCGAGCGGCCCCTCTGGACGCAACCCTTCGGGTCGCAGCCATTTGCGGCCCATGCGTCGTTACTCCTCCTCAACGTATCAATTTTCAGATACGCTTCGTCGTCGTGCCTAGCCTGTGCCGCAAAT
>JBEKPV010000118.1:0-10431 GCA_049520395.1 Tepidisphaeraceae bacterium | reverse complement strand
GTTGAAGGCCTGGTATTCGGCGTCGGGATTGTATTCATCGGCGGGCTGATTCCAGAGCTGCCGCAGGGCGTGGGTGTTTAGATGATCGAGGGAACGCTTCATGGCGTCGCAATAGACGGCGCTGTTGTAATTTTCCTTGAAAACACGGTCGAGCGCGAAGCGGTAACGATTGAGGACGACGATGCTGAGGAGGGTAACGATGGTGAGGATCGCCAGGAGGCCACCGACGCCGAACCAGAGCTTACTGCGAAGACTGATCATCGGATGCTCCGGGAGGGTTTTGGGAGGATTTGTGGGCTTCGCCGCGGATTTTTGGGGCGTCGAGGCCGGTTCGTTTTAGTCGGCGGACGATGGTGTCGGGATGGATTCCGAGGACCTCGGCGGCGGAGCGAATGGAGCGGGTTGAGGCGACGACGCCGCGAATGTGAAGTTCCTGGACCGTGTCCATGGGGACGAGATCGCCGATGGAATAGGCGGTGGGGCCGGTCAGGAGATTGGGGGGAAGATGCTCGAGTTCGATGTTGTCGGATTTGCACATGATGACGGCGCGTTCGACGACGTTGCGGAGTTCGCGGACGTTGCCGGGCCAGGAATATTTGGTGAGGACTTCCCAGGCGCGGGGGTTGAAGCCGACGATGGTGCGATGATTTTCGCGGGCGAAATAGGTGAGATATCGCATGGCGAGTCGTTGCACGTCCTCGGGGCGCTGGCGGAGGGGCGGGATGTCGATGTGCACGACGGAGAGGGCGAGATGGAGGTCGGGAAGAAATCGAAGGTGCTCAACCGCATTGCGAAGATCGACGCTGGTGGTGGCGACGACGCGGACATTGGCGGGCCGGGGTTTGAATTCGTTGAAACGTTCGTATTCCTTGTCGCGCAAGAGGCGCAATACTTTTGGCTGGAGACTTGGGGGGAGGTCGCCGACTTCTTCGAGAAAGAGGGTTCCGCCGTCGCAGAATTGGATCCAGCCGGGGGCATCATGGGGCGAATCGCGGTGATCCTTGGGTGAGACGCCGAAAAGTTCCATTTCGAGGAGGTCGGGAGCGGCGGCGTGGCAGTGGACGGTGGCGAAGGGAGCTTTGGCGCGTTTGCTCCATTCGTGAATGGCGCGGGCGAGTCGGCCTTTGCCGGTGCCGAGTTCGCCGCGGATGAGAACGGTGGCCTGGCTGGTGGCGGCGCGGCGAGCTAATTCGAGGGCGCGTTCCATGGCGGGAGAGGCGCTGGCGAGATCGGCTTCGGGGTCCATGTCGCCGAGGGCGAGTTGCAAGGCTTCGACGCGGCGTTCGAGCAGACGGCGTTCGGCGACTTTGCGGGTGACGAAATCGACCTGGGCGGGAGTGAACGGTTTGGCGAGATAATCGGAGGCGCCGCGCTTCATGGCTTCGACGGCGGTGTCGACGGAGGCGTAGGCCGTGATGACGACGACACGGGTCCAGGGGTTTTCGGCGAGGAGGCGGGGGATGAAATCGAGGCCGTTGTCGGTGCCTAAGCGAAGGTCGAGGAAGATGAGGTCGAAGGCCTGCCAGGAGGCTTCGGCGAGGGCGTCGTGGATATTGCCATGGCCGACTACATGATGACCTGCTGCTTCCAGGCAAAGTGAGAGCTGGAGGCGGATATTGGATTCATCATCAATAATGAGGATGCGCAAAGGGGCAATGGTCTGCTGATTATCGGGCATGAGTTTATGGATTCCTGCGCCGCCAATTGAAGCAAAAAACGTACGGGAATCCACCGCATTTTGTATGCCAGTCGATACGATGCAATGGGTTGTAGGTGGTTTGGGGGTGATAATCGGGCATTTTGGCGGGGTTTGGGCGGTCCGGGGCTGGGGTTGACGGCAAATTTGAGGAGAATTTTGGGTGCCTAGGCATCGGGCAGTAATTTGCAATGCTAAGACAACGGGCATATTTTCAGCAGGTTATCAGGCCATGCCCATTTTCTGTCCGCCTGCGCTAATTCTGTTGGAGAATGATTATTACGACTGGCTGATACTGCAAAATCAAGTGTTCATCGCAAATCATGCTGATTAAAAATTCGCGCGAGCCTATGAATTGGTCAAGGGAGAATTTTTTGACGTGAAGTGGGATTTTCGATGAGGGGGAAAAGCTGGAGTTAGGAGAAATCGGATTGGCGAAGAACCGGGGACGGCGCGGGCGCGGATACTAGCGAATATCTTCGGCAATTTTGGAAATTCCTGGCTTTGATTGACGGCTTGGACTCGATTTTCTTGATGGGTTGATCGACGCGGCGTTTTGCAGCGCGCGCCTTTGAGGCGAGGTGGCGGGCGGAAATTGCCGTTTTGCGCATTTGGTAGACGCTGGTTGGGTTGGAAAAATTCGATTGGTTGGGGCGTTTGTGCGGGGAAGGATACGGCACTGGCTTTGTTAAGTGGGCAATGTCTGGCTGCGGCGTGGTAATTCGTTCGAGCGGTCGCGGCCGGTCATTCAGACTCGTAGGCAAAGCGCGAGGAGCCGTCCCGTTTGTTTTTCGGCGTGGGCGATTCGGGCGGTTGCCAAGGTTTGGATTCCCTTTGTTTATTTTGTTGGCGCACTTGTTTGTGACGGTGGTGCAGCCAAGCAGTCAATACACCAACGCTGGTTCTGAAATCCAGACCAGTCGAAAGGAGAGTGTCTGTGGCAACTGAGACTCCGTCTTCACCCGCACCTTCGGGTCAAGGGTCGATGAAGGCAACTTTGGGCCTTACGGGGCTTACGAGTAACGCGATGGCGCTGATCGCGCCGGGCGCGTTTTTGTGGCTGACGTTTGCGGAACAATCGGCATACGGAGCGCCTTCGGCAGGCTCGGCAATGTGGCTGGGCATGCTGCTGGCGACCGTGCTGTGCCTGGCGACGGCGGTTTCATACGCGGAACTTTCCAAGCTCTATCCCGGCGCCGGTTCGAGCTATTTCTTCGCCGAGCAGGCATTCCTTTCGAAGAAACAAGCGTTCAAATGGGCGCGAATTTACAAATTCATGGTGGGCTGGGCGAGCCATCTTTACTACTGGGTTTATCCGGGCGTGATGGTGTGCGTGACGTCGATTTTTATCGGCTATATGGCGGGCCAGTTGTGGCCAAGCAAATTTAGCGTGGCAGAGGGCGCTCCGGTATTGATGATTATCTTCAGCATCGTCTTTGCCTACGGGGTGTCTTACATCGCGTTCCGCGGTGTGGTTGGCGCGACGGGCGTTAACGTCGCGATCAATATCATTCAGATCACCGCGTTGCTGATCTTCTCGATCATGGCGATCGCGCATCGCGTGAATGTGAAGGAAGGAATGGTGGACTGGACGCTGGATTCAACCGGCAAGGCGACGCAGTACCAGCAGGACAGCGTTCCCAACATGATCCAGGATCCGAAATTCCCGAACGATCCGACGAAGCAAATCGTCGATCCGAGCGGTGCGACGAGTCCGAAGGTGGATGCGAACGGCAACCCGGTTTGGATTTACTGGGCGGCCGATGCGAAGGGGAATTTCATCACGGATAAGAACGGGAACGACATTGTTGTTCCGACGGACGCCAACGGGGTGCTGGCGGCGGTTCCCGCGGGGGCTGCCAAGGCGATCCAGGCTCCGGTGACGATCTCGTACCTGGGCGGCATGGTGCAGGACAGCCATGGGATCTGGCAGTTTAACTATCACGATAGCGCGAAATCGGTCATTCACTGGCACTCGGGGCAATACGTTCTGATTCAGGGATGTATTGCGATCTTGTGTCTGGTCGGTTTCGAATCGGTCTCCTCGATGGGTGAAGAAGCGAAGGATCCGAAGCGGCATATCCCGATCGCGATCATCGCTTCACTGCTGATTCAAGGGGGTTTCTGCTACCTGTTTGAATATTTCGCGGCTAACTACTTCCAGAGCTCGTTGTATACGAACCAGACGGCATCGGGTTCGCCGGCTCCGATCGGCGACATGATGCAATTGGTCGGCGCATGGTGCTTCGGTTCGGCCAGCGCTGGATGGTGGTTCATGTTCCTGGAAGCGATCACGGTGTTCCTGGCGATGATCGGTACGACACTGTCGTGCATCAACACGGGCGCTCGCGTGACGTACGCGATGGGCCGCGATGAGGAAGTTCCGAATCACTTCGGGCTTCTGCACGGCAAGAACAATACGCCGCACCGGTGCATCTGGGTGCTGGCGACGCTGGCGGCGATCATCGGCATCTACGGCGTGCTGTTTTACCTGTGCGGTCCGTCGGCCACTTCGTCGCTGGATAGCAACCTCTCGAGCGATCAGGCCAAGAGCATCTGGTATAAGGGCGTGCTGAGCTTCGCAACGGCGGCGAAGATTCCGAACAGCCTGCTGATCATCACTCTGATCAGCAACTTCGGAACGTTCCTGCTGTACATGATGAGCTGCATCGTGGCGATGGTGGCGTTCCATGAACACCACATGTACAACCCGATCAAGCACATTTTGATTCCGGGATTCGGCCTGCTGGCGAACCTGGCGTGCATGATCTTCTACCTGGTGGGCCCGTTCATGGTGCCGGGTATGAGCAAGGAAGAGCCGTTCATCGCCCTGGGCGTGGCGGCGGCATGGGGCATCTACGGGCTGATCTACTTCTTGGGTCGTAGCAAGAAGCTAGGGCGGTCGGTATTTGTCGCGGCTCCGTCGGTGTCGACGCCTTCGGGCAGCTAAGGTTGGCACTGAGAAGGTTGTCCGATTTGTGAAAATAGAAATTCCCGTCGCTTCAGGGCGACGGGGATTTTGTTTTTAGGTGAGGGTCCTGAGCGAAGGCACTGATCGTGCCGGGCGGGACCGGAGTTCATCTGGCCTGGTAGGCGAAATTCTGTCCGCCGACGGCGGCTTCATACATGAGCCCCGCTTCGGCCATGGTGAAGACGGCGACGCCGTTTTCGAACTTGGCGTTGGCGCCGGCGCCGGATTTGACGGCAACGGCGGTGGCCTGGGCGTCAAAAGTGAAATTGCCGTTCTCGAATCGCTGGACGGCTTCGGGGTTCTGGAAGACGAGGATTTCGACATAGTCCTGGCCGCCGAGTTGGACTCCGATCGAGCCTTGGGTCATATCGCAATATCCAACGACGGCGCCGTTCTGGTAGACGTCGCCCTTGCCGTAGGCTCCGCCGATACCGATGGCGCCTTTACCGACGCTGGGGAAGACGGCGTAGCCGGAGGATGCCTGGATGATGTCGCGCAGGCTGGGATCATTTTGCTGCGCCTGATTGAGCGCGTCGGCGGACGAATCGCGGAGATCGGATTTGCCTGCCGGGGTGGGTGGCGCGGTGGAACAGGCGGCCAGGGCGAGAATGCCTATGAGGCTAGCGCCCAAAAAACTTGCTTTGACCAAACGGTTGTTCGTGGTGTTCATGATATTCCTTTTCAAAATTGGGTGAGGGTTACTATTGGTTAAACTGTTGCTGCAACCGGGGCATCGGAGACGTGCAAATGGGTATCCGAAGCGCCCGAGGCGGTGAGAGTGGTCTTGGCGCGGGTGACTTCATCGGCCGTTCCGTGAAAAACGAGCACGAATTTGCCGGCCTTGATCGAGGTCTCGTACTGCAGGACACTTTCCTTGGGAATTCCGATGCTGTAGAGGCCGGCGCCGACGGCGCTGAGGCCTCCGACGACGGCGGCTGTCTCCAAGGCCCCGAGGATCCAGGAAACGATGGGGCCGGCGACGACGACGGGGCCGATGCCGGGAATCAAGAAAAAGGCGGAGCCGAAAAGCAGGCCCCAGATGCCGCCCCAGAAAAGGCCGTTTTTCCCCCAATGTTTCATGCGTTTGCCGGTTGTGTAATAGCCGACGACATCCTGGTCGGTGTGATACCCGGTTCCGACGATCGACAGTTTTTTCATGTCGAAGCCGGCCTGCTGGAGTTGCTTGACGGCTTTTTCCGCCTGCGTGTGCTGATCGAAGATCGAAACGACCGAATTTTTATCCAACATATTCATACTCCTGGACAAAGTGGGAGGCGTTTGGCCTCGGCACCGGTAAAAGTTCTGCTTGCCTGGTTTTCAAACATCGCACTTGCTACTGGGCGGCGGGCTTATCGACGGTCAGGATGACGCTGTCGTGGCCACCGGCGTTATGGGATTCCGCATGGAACCAGCCGCGGTAATATCCGACGGCGGCCACCCCTAATGAGAGGACGAGTAGCAAGCCTAAAAATCGAAGCATTTGAATCTCCTTGAGGAAGGTTAATTACCGGTAAGGGATGACGTTGCAGATCATGAGGATGACGACGATCAACAGAACGAGTCCGAGGCCGCCGCTTGGGCCATAGCCCCAATTGCGGCTGTAGCCCCAATTCGGCAATCCACCCACTACCAACAAGACGACGAGGATGACGAGAATGAGTCCCATATAAGAATTCCTTTCATTGGTTTGCGTTCATCATTTCGGTTAGTCGAGGGCGTGGATGGTCACGCCTTGCTCGCGGAACTGAAATTTTCGGACGCCATTTTGCCGGAGAGCAAGAAGACCTGAACCATGGAGCCGCTGGTAAAGACCTGCACGACAGCGCCGGTGGTGGGCTCGACTTCGGCGGTGGCTTCGCGAACGTCAAGTCCGGTGATGCGTTTGATTTCCTGTTTAAGCGTATCGGAGGCGTTATGAAACAACTGTCGATGAAACTCCTGGACCTTGGCAGCCCCTTCCGGGCTTTGCGCCATGGCCTGCTCGGCAGGCGAGAGGGCTCCATGGAGCGTGACGACCAGGGTGTCGCCGCTGAGGACCACGCTGACGGATTTGGGCGCGTGTCCGGTTCGCCGCTGCTGGGCAGCGGTTGCCGCTTGAGCAATTTGTTCGGCCATATTTGGACTGTTTGTTTGCATGACATTCTCTTTTGCCGGTTAGCGCCGGCCCGGATTATCGAACTGCTTATCCCACGAATTCGTCGGTGGCTTTGATGCCCTGAGGCGGGCGCACCAATTCATTCTCCTTCACCGCATCTGTTTTGATCACGACGCATAAACCTGACTTGATACTATGTTCGGCTTGGGCTGGACTGACGCGGTTGAGAAAGACACCGGCGGCTTCCAGCCGCAAAGCGGCCCAATCGGAGTCCCGGTAAATTTCGTACCATCTCTTGGCGACGGCGCCACGCAGGGTTTGTTGCCATTGAATCGCTACTCCGCTCGTGTCCTTCAACTCCAGGAGGAAGGGCTTTCCATTCGCCAGTTCATCGATGCTTAACATTTTGTTCGCTCCCGCGCGTTTGGTCGGCGAGGTCCGCCTGGCCGCCGCTGCACTTGCTTGTCTTGCGAATCCGATCTCAGGAATCGGGCTTCGCGAAGGCGAAAAAAAACCGACGCAACCGGATCCCGAGAATCGGGATTCGGTTGCGTCGGCGTACTCTGCATTTGGCCCCCCGGGCGATCCCGGGGTGCCATTCATTTAGTCATCCGACTTTTCTTTATTGGTCACGGGAGAGTCATTACATCCCACGCACGACTATACGCTAGGACCCCGACGGACGAATAGCAATGAACAAAGCAGAAACTTTCCAACTTATCTCGTCGCCGGGACAGTCAACCGGGCCGGCGATTCGGCGACTTTCCTCTTTGGATGAAGCAGCCGGGCCAGGAGATAGCCGATTCCCAGGGCGATCGCCACGCCCCATAACGGGCGATCTTCGATCTTTTTTCCGAGTTGGTGCACCGAATCCTCGATGCGATCCTTGCCGTCGTGGTTCCGCCTCTTCAGATCGCCTACGGCGTGGGCGGCATGCGCCTTGACCGTTTCGGCGGCGGTCTTGGAGTTATGGCTTTTATCCGCGTGTCGTTCACTGGTCGTGGTCATTTGCGTCATCCTTTCAAAAAAAGTCCGTCAATCCGGCACCAGGTTCTGGAGAAAAAAATAGCCAACGCGACCGGCACGCACTGAGGCGTCCAACCGCGTCGGCTTACTCGGCATCCGGCCTCCCGGCGTTGCGGGCTGCCTTTCATTGAGTCATCCGGCGACGTTTTATTCATTCATCGCGCGCGGCCATCGGCCGCCGCTTCCGTTAACACCGTAGCGCTATGCAGGCGAAATGACAATGTGCAATCTTCGAGTTTGTGGTCCGGCGGGCGGGATCAGCGCTATCTTTTTTTCGTTTCTCTGAAAACCGGAGTCTTCGCCAGGGTGAAGAGCACGACTTCTTCGCCGGTCAGGGTGCTGATATCGTGGTGCAGGCTGACGACTTTGATGCCGGTGATTTCCTCGATCATCGCCATCATCATCGGCCGCGCCGTCTCGATCAAATGGGTTCGCACCTGCTTAAGCAGGTCCCTGCCCTTCTCGGGCTGAAGCGTTTTGACCAGATGCTGCTCCGCCGCGGTTAAAACGCCTTGCAGACGGACGAAAACAATATCGTCGACCAGGTGGGCGCGAACGTCCTTGGGCCCGCGGCCCATGTATTCCTGCTCGAAGCGGCTCATGCCCTCGGCAACCGCACTTTCAATTTCGCCCTGAGTTCTCATGAATTCGACCAACATATCAATTGTTTTCATAATTGTCTTGCTTTCCCTGCCGGTGGGTCTACGATCAAGGGTGCGCGAGCGCTCGTAATGCAAATGGGTTTCTCGCGGAATATCGAATGTCTCGGATGACTAAATAGAGGGTATCTCGGCCAAACGCCGGGAGACCTGTAAAGAGTAAGCCGACGCAATTGGATCCCGATTCCTGGGATTTGGTTGCGTCGGCTTTTTTGTTTCCTTGGGGCAGCGTTTGACCGATGTGAGGTGTGCCGTGCCCATGAACATTGCTTGCTGGATCGTGTTGGGGCTGGTTGCCGGCTTCGTCGGCAACAAAGTCGTCAACGGGCGAGGCGATGGCCTTGTCCTGGACATTGTTCTGGGCATTGTCGGCGCGCTGGTTGGGGGCTGGATCTTCAACGCCGTCGGATCGACCGGCATGACGGGTTTCGATGTTTGGAGTTTCTTTGTCGCCATCGTGGGATCAGTCGTGTTGCTGCTAATTGCGCGCGCCCTGCGGGGCGGCCCCTCTCGGATTTGAGATAGCGGTTATGGCAGATGGAATTGTCGGGACAACATGGAAATTATTGAAACGGAATTCAGGCGATGGACCAACCTATGCACCGGCACGGTCGTGCTGGCGGTGATGTGGGCGTTGGGGCTTTTCGCCTTTCGGCTCATCTTTCGATGAGCCGGCCACTGGTGTTTTTTCAAGGAGGACTTGTCATGTTGATTTTGTCGAGAAGGAACTCTGAATCGGTGGTCGTGGGAGACCCCTGCGGTGACGTGGACCAGATGCTCACGGTCACGGTAGTCGGAATCGATCGCGGAAGAGTGCGATTGGGATTTGAAGTGCCGTGCGATACGCCTGTCAATCGCTGGGAAGTATGGCATCGGATTCGGGCGAGTAAACAACCTGAGAGCCCACCGTCGGCTTCCTTGGGATCGTGCGCTCAGTGAGCCAGGCCGCGCGGAAAGAATCGGGAGGAGAACTGGAGATCAGATGTCAATTGCGATGGGACCATTTGGGATGGATGAACAAAAGCCGGAATTTCGCGTAGCGAACGGATGGCCAAGTGGGATGTTTCCGTACCGGATGCAATGCCACTCCTGCGGATTCGAGGGGACTGATGTGTTGGCTCCGCCGCCCTATTGTCCGAAGTGCGGGGGCAGTGCCTGGGAGAGGTTCGCATCTCCGAAAAGCCTGCTTCTGAACACCGATAGAAACTCGAACGACACCCTGGTGAAGGGAGCATCGTCCGGCGGCGCCGTCTGATCCGACGCTGGAAACTCGGAAGGTGTTTCTCTTTCCCACTTGGACGCATTTATGAGCGCGCAACGAATGTTTGGGGCAGGAAGGGAACCTAGCTACCTTTGTCTTCCGGAGTAAATTTGTCCTGCGTAACCTCGAACGAAGCGCTCTCGCTCATCAGCCGGGTGGCCAGCGGGCAAATCGTGCCCAGGCTGAAAAACCCTTACCAGCATTGGAACGACCCGTCCGTGGAGTTGATGGTCATTGGCTGGAAAGTTGTGATTTTCACGGATGTTACTCGCTCGCGCCACCTCGATAGCGTGGAGTCGCCCGATGGCCGGCGAGGTGACTTTGAAACCTGGCGGTCGGACGCTGAATTCTCACAACAGCCGGAGGATCGCCTTTACCGCCGGGATAGCAATGCAATGGATCGAATGTTTCGGGCGTTTAGAGAGGCTCGATAGCAAAATCAAGATGGCGCCCGCTGGGTCGCCCGCGGCGGCGCGGATTAAAAGAAAGAGAACGGATGAAACCTGCACAGGATCCAGCGACGACTCGGGCGGCGAACCAAGCGAATGATGAGCGCACCAACGCAGCCAATAAGGCGGCGGATGATGCAGCGGCAATCGCCAACAAAGCGAAAGACAAGGCAACCGAACTGGCGAACAAGGAGGCCGATCGAGCGGCGCGGCCTGCTAATAGTGCCCAGGATGATCGGTTGAGGGGCTCGAAATAGTCGGTGATCGGGAAATC
>JBEKPV010000117.1:0-10472 GCA_049520395.1 Tepidisphaeraceae bacterium | reverse complement strand
TGTGTGCGCAGGAGCGAGTTTTGGCGCGATTAAACGAACGGGGGGACGGGGGACGCGGTGCTCGGTTCGACGGGGCTCACCGCGGGGCGCACGCGCCGCTAATTTTGGGGGGAGGGGAGGGTGGGGGGTTTGAGGTTTTTTGGGGAAACCTCTAGTATCTCGGACTCATTCAATTAATAGGAGAAGAGTCATGGATAATGCCCCTTTGACGGTTGGACAGACGGCGCCGGAATTTGAGCTGATGAATCAGGATAAGGCGAAGGTGAAACTTTCGGATTTTCGCGGGAAGAAGAAAGTGGTGCTTTTGTTCTATCCGATGGATTTTAGCTCGGTTTGCACGGCGGAGCATTGCGATTTTGGGCCGAATTTGGGGAAGATCGTCAAGGACGATTCGACGATTGTGTTTGGCGTCAGTTGCGACAGCCCGTTTGCCCACGCGGCGTATAAAAAGCAGTACGCGATACCGTACGATCTGCTGGCGGACCCTACGCGCAAAATGGTGAAGGCTTATGGAATGTTTGAAGGGGAGGAGCCGTTTAATTGCTCGAAGCGGGGGACGGTGGTTGTGGGGAAGGACGGGAAAATCGCCTACTTCAAGGCGCAAGCGACCCTTAAAGACGCGCGCAGCGTGGATGACGTGGCCAAAGCCGCGTCGGCGTGATGGTTGCCATCGGACCGGTTCAACTTGCGATTCCAATTTGCCAGGCGGGATTGGCCGGGTATAGCGATCGGGCTATGCGCGTGGTTGCGCGGAGGCGGGGGTGCCCTTACGCGGTCACGGAGGCGCTGCTGGATGTCATTTTGTGTAATGGGGGGCAGGGACTTAAAAAATCGATCGACATCAGCGATGAAGATCACCCGGTGGCGGGGCAAATCATCGGGAGCGATGGGGAGACCATGGCGCGGGCGGCGCGGATTTTAGTGGATGCGGATTATGATGTGATCGATTTGAACTTCGCGTGCCCGGTGAAAAAGATCAAGAATAAAGCCCGCGGCGGGCATATGCTGGCGGATGTGAAACGGGGAACGGAGATTCTGCGGCGCGTGCGCGAGGCGGTTGGGGATGAGAAGCCGATCACGGTGAGCACGCGGCGGGGGTTTGACGATTCGGCGGAATCGGAGGATCGGTTTTTTGAACTGATCGAGTCGGCATGGTCGGTGGGGTGCGCGGCGGTGCGCGTGCATGGGCGAACCGTGGAACAAAAATATAACGGGAGAGCCTGCTGGTCGTTTCTGGCGGATTTGAAACGGCGGTATCCGGAAAAAATTATTTTCGGCAGCGGGGATGTTTTTACGGCCGAGGATGCGGTGAGAATGCTGCGGGAAACCGGGGTGGATTTGGTGTGGATCGCGCGGGGAGCGATCGGAAATCCGTGGATTTTTTCGCAGGTGGCGGGGTTGTTGTCCGATCCGCGGTTTGTGACCTCCGCGCCGAGCGTTTTTCGGCAGGCGGAGGCGCTGGCGGAGCATTTTGAGATTGCGATGCGGATTCATGGGGAGCAGCTTGCGGGGCGGCGGATGCGGAAAATGGGGATTAAATACAGCCGATTTCATCCGGCGGGGGATGAAGTGAAACGGGAATTCATCGGGGTGCAGAGCCTGCGGGACTGGCAGGGAGTTTTGGACCGGTGGTATCGGGTGGAGGGGCCGGGGGTGATGCCGGCGGCGGATGCGGCGGATGAAGTGAATGAGGCGGAACTTTCGCCGGCGAATTAGCGCGTTTCCCATGTCATAATAGCGTCTGCGTCGCCGCCATTTGCGGCACGGCTCGACTGTCTTCGACCCTGAGGCTCAGACCCGAAGGGAGCTCGCCGAAGTCAGGCTAGGCGCGACGACGAGTAGTATCTGACTCCGATAGTTTCCGCAGGATGGAGGAGCAATCCCGGCGCGCCGGGACATGGGCCGCAAATGGCGACGACCCGAAGGGTTGCGTCCAGAGGGGCCGTTCGCGTCGTCATCGCTTCTCCGAGGGTCCATCAAGAACCCGCGTCGTCGCTCTTCCTAGCGCCCGGCCCCTCTGGACGCAACGCAGACGCTATTATGACATGGGAAACGCTCTAGCACATGTCTTCACGAAGCGCACCGCGCAATCGGCTGGCCAAGCAACTGCCTGAAGAGTGGCGGAAAATGCTTCTGGCTCGGGGCGTTCCAAAGCGGAAATACACGGCTGTCTGCAAAACCACGCTGGCGGATGGACGCGTGATCGATGAATTGATCGTCGAGGAGGGGTGGATCATCGCGCTGGGCAAGGAGGGTCTGGCGGGGATCTTCGAGCAGCGGATTGATTTCGATCCGCGCATCATTTCGTCGATGGAAGTGGTTCAGGTGGTTTGAGGAAGGCACGTAGGCACGGGGGCACGTAGGCACGTAGGCACGAAGGCACGTAGGCACGGGGGCACGAAGGGGAGGATTCGGATTTTCGTGGTTGCGTTCGTGCCGTTTATCCAATTACCTCGACGGCTTCGACAGCGCCTGGGGCATGCCCATCGCCCGGCGCCAGACGGCGAGCTGGCCGAGGTGGGTCGCTTCGTGCGTGGTCGCGCCGAATAGAACGAGCATGCCAATCGTGGGAAACCGTTGGGCGACTTTCGGATCGGGGGGCGGTTTGGCTAGATCATCGGGGGTTGCATTTTTGAATAGGCGGGCGAATTCGCCGCGGCGCTCGTCGAGCAGAGCGAGAAGCTCGGCCTTAGTGGCGTAGAGCTGGCGATTGGGGCTGGGCGTCGATTCACGCGAATAGGGCTGGGCCCAGGCGGGATCGATCTTTGAGGCGCCTCCGAGAATTTGAACGAAGCGGTCCATCGCGCAGGCCAGATGGCCGAGGTGCCAGGCGGGATGGTTGGGCACGCCGCTGGGCTGGGCGGCCATTTTTTCTTCGGGGATATCCTCGGTGAGGAGATGGATGTATCCGCGCTGAAAGGCCTGGAGATCGAGAACGACATTTTTGTCCATGGCAACTCCGGGTTTTTTTGGAGGGGTTATCGGGTGGCGCGAGCTTTGATTTGGTTTAGAATTTTTCCCCAACCTTCGGTGACGCCGTCGCGGTGTTCTTTGGCGATTTCGCCGAAGGCGCGGTGGGAGAAGGAGAGGGTGGTGACGCCGGCGTTTTCGGTGAGGCGATATTGGAGGTGAGAGGCGACGGGGTAGGACATGAACATGGGGCCGCAGATTTCGAGGATTTTTGGGGGCTTGATGACCTGGACATGTCCCCAGAGATGGCCGGTGTTGTTGCCGAGGTCGCGGTACCATCGGCCGCCGGGCCAGGGTTCGAGGCGCATGTTCATATCGGCGCCGTCGTTGGGGCGGAAGCCGGCGGTGGATTCTTCGATGATGGCGTCGAAAACGATCTGCGCGGGGGCGTTGATCTGGAGTTCCTTTTGAATATTCAGCACGAAACTATCGGGTAACTTATCCATGGGAATCGCTCCTTTTGTGGGTGTTTGTTAAATTTTTTGCTTTCGCCTCGGCGCGCTGCTTGATCGAATGGAGATGGCGGGTCCAGAAGCGCTCGAACGTTTTGACCCATTCGTTGACTGGTTTTAGTTCGGCGGCATTGAGGGTGTAGACTTGGCGGCGACCGTCGCGGCGGACGTCGACGAGGCCGACTTGGCGCAAGACGCCCAGGTGTTTGGAGACCTGCGGCTGGCGCCAGCCGAGAATGCCGACCATTTCGTTGACGCCTTGTTCGCCGCGAGATAACAGGTCGAGCACCTGGCGCCGTTTGGGCTCGGCGATGGCGTTGAAGACGTCGAAGGTTGTTGCCGCGCGGGCCATGGTTCACATAGTATTCCTATATCGGAATATGTCAAGAATATTTTTTTAAGGGCTGGGGGGCGGGGCAAACAGACTTCGGGATTCGTTGATGGCGGCGAGGAGTTTTTCGGGATCGTCGGAGCCGAGCAGCAGGCCCTCGCCGCTGGCCAGTTTTAATCCCACGCCGTCGCCGCCGGACATGACGATCGTCCACCCGATCGTGAATCCGAGCACCTTGAACTGTCGCCGGGCCCATATCGGCAATGGGGATAGGCCATCCGGAGGCACTGGCCGCATATTTTTATATAGAGCATAACTGGCGACATCCGCCCAGAGCCATGTTTTTTTCCAGAACGCGAGCCCCAACGCGGATATTCGTATTTCGATTCGATTTGAATAAACCAATGCCGCCGATCGCGCAGTCAGGGCCAGCGCAATAGCCAGGGGCACGATCGACAGGGGGAGCACCGGCAGCAGCGGCTTCCAAAACGGCACTCGATGAAATCGATGGGTGAGCAGCACCACCAGCAGGATGACCAATGCGGCTAGTGCCGCGAACACGCCCAAACCGATCATTGCCGCCCGCGCACCTTTCCCAATGCGGCGGAATTCCACCCAACGCGGCGCTTCATAGGTCAGTGATATCGGCACGGGAATTGTTCCCCGGCGGATTTACCCGCCGGTACGGCCAGCAATTTTCCTTTTAGCGGTGCGGCCTGCTGATCGTGGTTTGGATCGTAGATCCACCACGCGACCTTTTCTAAGAACATAAAGCGGTGTGTTCGTGGCATTGGAAAGCTCTCTGGCGCGGCGAGCGGCACGCCGCAGGGCGGGCAATGAGCCGCGAATATCGGGGTCTTTGGATTTAAGCGATTTCATCACTTGTCTCCCGTTGCTATCACGCGCGGCGCTGGGCCGGAGTTGTCATAAAAAACCCAATCGCTCACAATTCTACGATAAACAGCTTTGAAATTCCGCAGACCCGCGTCGAACCTTCGGCGAATCACGTCCTGCGGCACCGAATGTCCGCCTTGGGCAACCCGCGCTGTGACTCGCGCAACGGCAAGTTCCGCCGAGGGCAAACTCAAGAAGATCAGCTTAACTCGATATCCGGCTTTGCGCCAGCGCGGGATGTGCCGAGCATAATTCAATCCACTTAGCGTCGATTCAAATGCGAAACTTTTGCCCGCGCGCACTCTGGAGTTGATTTCGCCCAACATGATCCTGCCGGCGCGGAGCGCCGCCTTTTCGGGTGAAAAAGGGGACAAACCACGTGCGATTAAGTCGGCATTTATAAAATCAATGCAGTCCGCCTCGCGCGGCAGATATTCTTGTGCGAAGGTGGTCTTTCCGGCCCCGTTTGGCCCGGCGATGATAACGATCTTCTTGACTTGCGATCGAGCTCTCTTGCGCATGGTTGCGAGCTTTCGGTCGCCTCATCCGCCGGTGCGGCGCGGCACATTTCGGCGGATGGCGTCGGAGCCGGAGGTTTGGTCGTGGCCGACCTGTTTGCCGCCGCCGAAGGGGAGGGAGGATTTTTTTGGCTGGGTTGAGCCGATCTTGTCGAGCAGGCCGCCCATGATTTGTGAATGGGGTTTGTTGAGGGAATCTTTCATTTGGCGGAATATCGCCGATTCGGATTTTTGTGGTTGTGGTGAGCTGGCGGCGGGGGACTGGGCGTTTCGGGCTACCATCGCGGCGGCGGTGGCGGCGGATTGGCCGGGATCGACCGCGGGAACGTTGGGGGCCGCCGGGGCGGTTTGGGTCTTGGCGGGGGGCGCTTTGGGGGCGGTACGCGCGGGCTTGGGTTTCGATGCTGAGTTGGTTGGTTTCTTCGCCTGGGCCATGTTTCTGACTCCGCAAAAAGGGGTACGTTGCTCTATCTTAACCGAATTATAGGGTTTCCAATCGTTGCTGTTTGTCCAATTCCAAAAGGGCGTCGATGAGGGGGTCGAGCTGGCCCTGGATGATTTGTTCGAGGTTGAAATTTTTTTCGCCGCCTGCTTCGCCGCCGAGGCGGTGGTCGGTGCAGCGGTTTTGGGGGAAATTGTAGGTTCGGATGCGTTGGCTGCGGTCGCCGCTGCCCATCATGGCTTTTCGGGCGCTGGTAAGGGCGGCGTGCTGCTTGGATTGTTCGGCTTCGTAGAGAGTGGCGCGCAACAAGGCCCAGGCGCGTTCTTTGTTTTGGGTTTGGCTTTTGTGCTCGGTCATTTTGAATTGGAGGCCGGAGGGCTTGTGGAGGATTCGCCAGCCGGTTTCGACTTTATTGACGTTTTGCCCGCCGGGTCCGCCGCCGCGGCAGCCGAATTCTTCGACGTCCTTGGGATTGATCTCGATTTTGACGTCGGGCAATTCTGGAAGGACGGCGACGGTGGCGGCGCTGGTGTGTAGGCGTCCCTGTGCTTCGGTTTCGGGGACGCGCTGGACGCGGTGGCCGCCGCCTTCGAATCGGAGTCGGCGGTAGGCGCCGGTGGCGCGAATGTTGACGATGACTTCCTTGAATCCGCCGCGGTCGCTGACGGAAAAGTCGCTGACGTCGAATCGGTATCCCTTGGCTTCGCAATATCGGCGGTACATTTCGTAGAGATCGCGGGCGAAGAGGGCGGCTTCCTCGCCGCCGGTGCCGGCGCGAATTTCGAGGAAGAAGGAATCGACGACATTGTCCTCGGCGGCGACGAACTGGTCTTTGAGGGATTCCAAGAGCTCGTTGGCTTTGGCCTGAACGGCGGGCAATTCGGCGGCGGCCATTTGCGCCATCTCGGCTTCGTTTTGTTCGGCCGCCATTTGGCGCAATTCGGCGAGGGTTTTTTCGGCTTTGAGATATTGCTCGAATTGGGAGACGACGGGCTCGAGGCGGCCGGCCTCGCGGCTGGCGGGGACGAGGAGGAGGGGGTTGGTTAAAACCGCCGGGTCGCTGAGGGAGGCCTGGAGCTGCTGGTATTTCTCGCGCATTTCGCTGAGGCGGCGGATCAATGGCGATGGTGCTGTGGACATGCGCGGAATCCGAAAAAAAGGACCGGATAGGGAAACGGTAGGGAATGTTTGTCGATTTTGCTACTGGCCGGGGTCGCCGCCGGGGGATTCGACCAATTGGATGGAATCTTCGAGTTTGCTGGGGGCGTCGGGGAAGCGGATGGTGGGCAAGCGGGAGACGGCCAGTCGCAGCGCCGCGGCCCAGCGCTGGGCGATTTTCGCCAGGTCGGGGTCGTCGGCGTTGAAGCGGCGCTGGTGAGTGATGCTGAGCTTGTCGGCCTCGTAGGCGAGCAGATCAATCGGGGGGCCGACGGTGACGTTGGATTTCATGGTGGAATCGAGGGAGAGCAGGGCGTATTTGGCGGCTTCTTCGAGGGTGGTTTTGTCGAATCGGATTCCACGGTCGAGAATGGGGCGGCCATATTTGGTTTCGCCGGTTTGAAGATAAGGAGATTCTTCGGTGGCTTGGAGGGGGTTGCCCTGGGGATAGATGAGAAAGAGGGCGGGCTTTTCGCCGCGGACTTGTCCGCCGAGGAGGAGATGGACGTTGAACTTATAGTCGTCGCGTTCGAGGGCGGGGCGGTCGATATCGGCGACGCGGCGGACTTCCTGGCCGATGATTCGGGCGGCATCGTACATGCCGGTGGCTTTGGCGAGTCCCTCGCCTTTTTCGAAATCTCGGGAGAGGAGGGTCATGACGGATTGGGTGCAGGAGAGACTGCCGCTGGCGAGGAGGACGAAGACGCGCTCTCCGCGCTGGACGTAGGTGTACATTTTTCTGCAGGTGTTGACCTGATCGTAGCCGGCGTTGGTGCGGGAATCGGACGCCATTACCAGGCCGAACTTGGTCATGATGCCTAAACAATAAGTCATGCGAGGGTTATATTAGCAGGGGAAAGTGGGAGGGGAAATGCTGGGGGATCAACGCCGGATGATGAATGGAGGACGGGGGCGGAATTCCCTGGCTATTTCGCGGAGGTTTGCGGCTTAAGGGGAGCGGAGGGGACTCGGAATGTGGTCTGGCAATACTGGCACTTGACCTGTTTGCCGCGAACTTCATCGGGAACCGACAAAATTTTGCGGCATTTGAGGTTGGGGCAAATCATCTTAACCGGCATAGACGCTTCTCCACGCCTTTTATCGGTCATCTGGGCGTGGGGCTTGAATCAACCGCCGGGGGAATCGCGGCCTGCAAAGGGGCGGGCAAATCCTCGACTTTCAGGGGAGGATTGAGCTTATATGGCGTGTAAAGCGGGTCGCCGATGCAGGAAATCATCCAACTGGTCATTGGCGTCGTTTTCCAATAGACCTCGGCCAGGGGAAGCTTGCCGGTCAGCAGGAGGGGGAAGAATTCGTCGGGATTGGGGAAGGCCCCTAGATATGGCTCCGCAACCGGACCGAGGGTGGCGACGACGCCGTCGTTCAAAAGTCCGCGCACCCATTCGTTGGAGTCGGTGTGGAGGTGGACCATTTCATAGCTGGCGATATGGAAGCCGACGGCGCCGGGGTTGAAATCGCAGCCGGGGATGTAATGGCCGACGCTGTACCAGCCGCAATAGAGGGCGACATTTTTGACGGTGTGCGGGGGGAAGACGAGGTCCTCGTCGCCGAGGCGAATCTTCATTGCGGTTTTGGTGCGGACGAGGGTGGCGAGATTTCGGAGGGTCTGGTCGAATTGGCCGAAGGCGTCGGTGGGGGGGAGGCCGCGGGCGTCGATGGCGAAAATTCCCTGCAGGCCGGTCTGCTCGACTTGAACGCTGGTTCGCATCATTTTTTCGACGACGTCGGGAGTTGGGGCGTCGAGGCGCATGACCATCAGAGAAGGGGGAGCGGGGGAGGTGATGTGGAGATATCGGGGATTGATCTGCCAGTTTTGCCGCGGGTAGTAGTCCCACCAGAGGAGGGCCAATTCGCTGTCGGTGGCGGAGGCGGTGTGATCGGTTTGAAAGTAGGCGATCTGGGCGTCGACGATGCGGAGGCCGCCGAAGATGCCGAATGTTTGCAGGGCGGTGTCGCGCAATTTTGCGCGGGCGTCGGCGTCCCAGCGTAGGGCCTGATATTGTTGCATCAATTGCAGGGCCTGGAGGACCTGATCGTGGAGATGGAACCAACTGGCGCGGTCGGCGTCGGATTTGCCGGGCATGCTGCGCTGCTGAGCGCCGAGACGCGCGTCCAATTCGGCGAGGCCGCCGAGCTTGGTCACCAATTGCATGAGGCGTCCGGTGGCCTGGGTCTGGGCGTTGAGATCGGTCATGGCGGCGACTTTGACGGCGACCGCCTGGCCGGCGAGGAGCTCTCGATGAATCAATTCGCCGAGCGATTGACCTGTGCCGGGGGTGAATTGCGAATCGAGCTCGGCCGCCTGCTTTTCGATTCCCTCGACGACGGGCTCGGCCTGGGCGGTTAGGGTTTTCTGCTGATCCATTAGACCGGCCAATTCCGTCAGTTCGGCGGGGGTATTGATTTTGTCGGCGACTCGGTAGGGGACGCCATAGAACGTCAGCAGGCAGGTGATTTGACCTTGCAGGTGATTGTCGATGATGAATTGCCGCACGGGGGCGACGACGGCGGTTTCGTAAGTGGCGAAGGGCATTTCCTCATCGGAGGGAAGATCGAGCTGGCAGATGCGATTGGCGGGGACGTTGCGGAGTTGGCAATAGATTTGGGCGAGCCGCTGACTGTCGGGGACATTTTTGTTGGTGATGAGGAGGATTTGGTCGGGCTCAAGGGCCAGGGTTGGCGCGGTTCGGAAAAGCAGGGTGATGAGGAGGAGGGCCGCCGGAAGCAGGCGCGCGGGGGGAAAAAAAGATTTTTGTTTCACAGGGCTATGTTATGCCGTGGCGGGACAATTGGGAACTTGAGATGCGGGTGTGATTGAGAGGATGGGGACTTTATCGGGCAAGCGCGTGTTTATGAGCGGCGGAACCGGGCGAAGCGGGGGAACGCTGCAATTTGCGGCCCTTGCGGGTGGGAGGCGCGGGCGACTAAAATCGCCCGCGGCGGCGGATGGATGGGGAGATTGGATCCATCGGCGATGTTCGATAATTATGAAGTTAATGGCCTGTTTGACGAGGTATTTGCCGCGTCGGACGAACCGCGGAGCCACTACGCGCCGCTGGTGAGCCGGCTGAAAGCGCTGGGGCATCCGGCGTTCGAGCGTCGCCGTCGAATGACGGATGTGCTTTTCCGCAATCAGGGGATCACGTTTACGGTTTATAGCGATACGCGGGGAGTGGAGAAGATTTTTCCGTTCGATCTGGTTCCGCGGATCGTGCCGGCCGACGAGTGGGAACTCATCGAACGGGGGCTTACGCAGCGGATCACGGCGCTGAACCTATTTTGCCAGGATATTTATCACGGGCAGCGGATTTTGCGCGAGAAGATCATCCCGGCGGAATTGATCTATGGGGCGAAGATGTTCCGGCGGGAGATGTTCGGCGTGAATGTGCCGAAGGACATTTATATTCATATCTGCGGGACCGATCTGATCCGCGACAAGGACGGGAAATATTACGTTCTGGAAGACAACGGGCGCACGCCCAGCGGGGTGAGCTACGTGCTGGAAAACCGCAGCGTGATGAAGCGGGTTTTCCCGAGCCTGTTTAGTGAATATCGGGTGCGGGCGATCGAGGATTATCCGTATAACCTGCTGCAAAGCCTGCGGCACATCGCGCCGCTTCATGCGGATGAGCCGGGGATCGCGATCCTTACGCCGGGGATTTACAACTCGGCTTATTTCGAGCACA
>JBEKPV010000116.1:0-10507 GCA_049520395.1 Tepidisphaeraceae bacterium | reverse complement strand
CGAGCGATCCGCGACGGATCCCCGCCGCTCCACATCGCCGGAAGAGCCAGCAAGCTGATCAGGTCGTTAATGCAGCGCTGCAAGCGCTTGACCTCTTCGCTGGGTTGTGTGTTCGGATCGGACATCTCTATACCAGGGTTGAATCCGCGCCGCGGGATTTCCTCTGACGTACCTCGCGTAGAAACTCGTCCGGAGGCACATAAAACGGATTCGATTGAAGAATCCCGCCGATGATGACCATCGGGTGTGTTCGCATGATATCGATGACCGTATCGCCGCCGAATTTAGTCAGATCGTAAACGCAAATGACCGCGTCCTCGTGGCGCAGCCACACGTCGTTCACCCGCGATTCAAATTCGACCAGGTTGTCGATAAGCGAGTGGCTATCCGCCGCCCAGTCCATCTGGCAGACAATTCGGCTCAAAGGAAATCGCGGCTCGTCGCGCCCGCTGGCTATCTGCTCGAATACCTGAAGCATCCGATCCTGATCGAACTGCCCCTTTCGAAGATAGGCTTCGTCGTTGATCTTAACTTCCAATTGCCCGCTCTTTTGGGTCATCGCCGTGTCAATTCCAGCAGCGCTCAATCTCTGAAGATGATCCTTCCTCCCGCCAGGATTAACGACGTGAACGGCCTTGTGACCGCATCTAAACCCATCCCTAATGAACGGAAGCAGCACGCGATATTGCTCATCGGCGCTGCTAAAAAAGGCGCACACATGCCGCGCCTCCGCAAGCTCCGAACCGGCAAATGGAATGGGTGGGGTCGTCTTCATGGCCTCATCGTTCCAGCCGCGGTCCAGTGGCGCGCGACGCCAGGACCCGCGCGGCGAAACCTCCATCATACTTTGGTATTGGTTTTAGCCGGTAGATAACATCCTGCCAGCGCCAATTCTTCATTTTTTCTAGTATCTCGTATGGCCCCGCATCGTCACTCCCCGAAAACGCCATGTGCATTCAAATAGTGAGCAATGCAACGTCACCCCGCCGCATTCGCATAAATGGCCCGTCGAATATTTGTAACCAGTTAAGTCCGAGAGATGCGCCAGCAGATCGCCCCCAGATTCATCTCAATCCGGGCTCATACCTTGGTATCGCCAATACCTTCGTCCAATGGTTTCTCCCCCGCGCCATCCCTTAAATTGGCCGCGCTCGTGAACGGATTCGGTCAAACCTAACCGGAAGGAGTTCAGGATGATCCGAGTAAACTTCGTGCTCCCGGCGCTCGCCGGCACGATCGGCATTTTGCTCCTCGCCTCGCAAGCCTTCTCGCAGGAGGCCACCAACGCATCGCTCCGCGAATCGCCGATCGCGCAAGACCAGGCCATCCGGCCCTTCCAATTCAGCTTCTCGCAAGATTCGCTCGACGATCTCAGGCGCCGCGTCGCCGCAACCCGCTGGCCCGACAAAGAAACGGTCGCCGACGCATCCCAAGGCGTCCAACTCGCGACCATGCAAAAACTCGCGCAATATTGGGCCACCGATTACGATTGGCGAAAATGCGAGGCGAAGTTAAACGCCCTCCCCGAGTTCGTAACCACCATCGACGGCGTCGACATTCAGTTCATCTGGGTCCGCTCTCATGATGCCAATGCGCTCCCGATCATCATCACCCACGGCTGGCCCGGCTCCATCATCGAGCAACTAAAAATCATCGGCCCCCTCACCGATCCCACCGCCTACGGCGGCAAGTCGACGGACGCGTTCGATGTCGTCATCCCCTCCATCCCCGGCTACGGCTTCTCCGGCAAACCCACCACCACCGGCTGGGACCCCATCCGCATCGCGCGCGCCTGGACCGTTCTCATGAAGCGCCTCGGATACACCAAATACGTCGCCCAAGGCGGCGATTGGGGCGACGCCATCACCGAACAAATGGCTCTCCTGGCCCCTCCTGAGTTGGCCGGCATTCACACCAACATGCCCGGCGCCGTTCCCCCCGATATCGACAAAGCCGCATTCGCCGGCGCCCCGATGCCGCCCGGCCTCTCCGACGAAGAGCAGCATGCCTACACTCAGCTCGCCTATTTCTATAAGCACGGCCTCGGTTACGCCGACGAAATGGCCAACCGCCCCCAAACCCTTTACGCCCTCGAGGATTCCCCCGTCGGCCTCGCCGCCTGGATGCTCGACCACGATGCCGCCAGCGAGGCCATGATCGCGCGCGTCTTTGACGGCCAGCCCGAAGGCCTCACCCGAGACGACGTTCTGGACAACGTCACCCTCTATTGGCTGACCAACACCGCAATCTCCTCCGCGCGCCTCTATTGGGAAAACAAACTTGCCTTTTTCGCCCCCAAGCACGTCGCCATCCCCGTCGCCGTCAGCGCCTTCCCCGACGAGCTATACCAATGCCCGCGCAGTTGGGCCCAGCAGGCCTTCCCCAAGCTCATCTATTACAACAAGCTCGATAAGGGCGGACATTTCGCCGCCTGGGAACAGCCCCAGCTTTTCGCCCAGGAAATGCGCTCCGCGTTTCAATCGCTCCGGTAAACCGAAAAAATCCTCGAAAAGGAGAACGCCAATGAAAATCCTAATGGTTTTGACCTCACACGATCAATTGGGCAACACAGGTCTTAAGACCGGCATCTGGCTAGAAGAATTCGCCGCCCCATACTTCGTCTTCCGAGACGCCGGCGTCGAACTGACCCTCGCCTCCCCCAAGGGCGGCCTCCCCCCCATCGATCCCAAAAGCGATGTCCCCGAAAACCAAACCCCCGCCCAGCTCCGCTACAAAAAAGACGCATCCGCCCAAAAAGCCTTCGCCACCACCCTCAAGCTCGCCGACATGAAGTCACAAGACTTCGACACCGTATTTTATCCCGGCGGCCACGGCCCCATGTGGGATCTCGCCGAAAGCCCCGTCTCCATCGCTCTACTCGAGTCGTTCTATAATTCCGGTAAACCCATCGCCCTTGTCTGCCACTCCCCCGGCGTCCTCCGCCACGTCATGTACCAGGGCGAGCCCCTCGTAAAAGGCAAACGCGTCACCGGCTTCACCGACGGCGAGGAAGAAGAAATGAAACTCACCAAGGTCGTCCCCTTCCTCGTCGAAGACGAACTATTGCGCCTCGGCGCCATTTTCGAAAAAATGCGCAATTGGGAGCCCTTCTCAATTGTCGACGGCAGACTCATCACCGGCCAAAACCCCGCGTCCTCAACCGTAACCGCAAAGGCCCTCATGAATCTCCTCGCGCGCCAACCCACCCAGCTCTCGGCGGCATTATAATGCCCGGCAACCCATGCCAGACTTAACCAACAGCGCCCCCGACCCCCGCCTCGCCGCAATGCAAATTCCAACGTTCAAATCCGTCCCCCAAAAGCCCAAGGCGGACGCGCCCGCCAAAAGCCCCGCCAAGGAACCGGCGACACACCAATCGCCAACCCCGGGCGAATTGGCCGAAGCGCTCGCCGCTCATTCCATCCACAATATCGGCAAACCCTGGAACCAGCTCGCCCCGCGCGAGCAACTCCAGGTCATATCCCTCGTCGTGCGCGATCGCGCCGTCACGACCGCAGTCCAGACCGAAAAGCGATACACCGATCACCGCGCCAAGCGAGCCCATTACCTCTCCCTCGAATGCCTCATCGGCCGACTGCTGCGCAACAATCTCGTCAACCTCGGCCTCTACGACCACTGCCGCGCCGCCGTCGCATCCCTCGGCGGCGATCTCGATTCCCTCACCGAGTTGGAATCCGACGCCGGCCTCGGCAACGGAGGCCTCGGCCGCCTCGCCGCCTGTCTTCTCGACTCGATGGCAACTCTCGCCATGCCCGGATTCGGTTATTGCCTCAACTACGACTACGGCCTCTTCCGCCAGGACATCGTCAACGGCCGCCAGGTCGAGCAGCCCGACGATTGGAAACGCCACGGCAACCCCTGGGAAATCGAACTAACCGAGGAATGCATCGAAGTGCCCATCAACGGCCGCGTCATTTTCGAATCCGAGCCCAACGGCAACTGGCGCCCCAGGTGGATCGACACCTCACTCATTCTCGCAAAGCCCTTCGATATCGCCGTCGTCGGATACGCTGGCCAAACCGTCAACACCCTGCGCCTCTTTTCCGCCCACGCCGTCCAGGAATTCGACATGCACGCCTTTGATGAAGGCCGTTTTGTCCAGGCCGTCCACCAGCGCGACCAGGTCCAGACGATCACCGAAGTCCTCTACCCCAATGACATGGTCCCCGACGGCCCCGAGCTTCGCCTCACCCAGGAATATTTTCTGGTCGCCTGTTCCCTGCGCGACATTTTAACCAAACTCGGCCCCAACCCCGATCTCCGCCAGCTCCCCAGTCAGGCCGCCATCCACCTCAACGATACTCACCCCTCCCTCTCCGTCCCCGAGCTGATGCGCATCCTCGTCGATGAGCACGACATCCCCTGGGACCAGGCGTGGGAAATCACGACCGCCGTCCTCTCATTTACGAATCACACTCTCATGCCCGAAGCCCTCGAACGCTGGCCCGTTTCCCTCATGGAGCGGATTCTTCCCCGCCATCTGCAAATCCTCTACGAAATCAATCGCCGCCTGCTCGCCGAAGTCGCCGCCAAATACCCCGGCGACACCGACCGCATCCGCAGAATGTCCCTCTTCGAAGAAGGCGCCGTCAAAAAAGCCCGAATGCTCCAGGTCGCCGTCGTCGGCAGTCATGCCGTCAACGGCGTCGCCAAAATGCACTCCGAACTCATCAAAACCCAGCTCCTCCCCGATTTCTACCAGCTCACTCCCCAAAAATTCAGCAACAAAACCAACGGCGTCACTCCCCGCCGCTGGCTCCTCCAATGCAACCCCGACCTCGCATCCCTCCTCACCGAAACCCTCGGGAGCGCCTGGATCACCGATCTGGCCAAGCTCAAAAATCTAGAATCCCATGCCGACGACCCCGCCTTCCAGAATCGCCTGCTCGCCATCAAGCGAAAAAACAAAGACCGCCTTTCCAATTTCGTAAAGTCCACTTCCTTCGCCCCCCTCGATCCCACGACTCTCTTCGATGTCCAGATCAAGCGCATACACGAATACAAACGCCAGCTCCTGCACCTGCTCTACGTCGTCCACCAGTACCTGCAAATTACGGATGGCCAGCCCCCCGCCGTCCCGCGAACCCACATTTTCGCCGGAAAGGCCGCCCCCGGTTACGAAGTCGCCAAGCAAATCATCTATCTCATCAACGCCGTCGGCGACGTCATCAACCGCGACCCAAAATGTCGCGGCCTGCTTCGCGTCATCTTCGTCCCCGACTATCGCGTCACCGTCGCCGAACGCATCATCCCCGCCGGCGATTTAAGCGAGCAGATTTCCACCGCCGGCACCGAAGCCTCCGGCACCAGCAACATGAAACTCGCCATGAACGGCGCCCTCACCATCGGTACCCTCGACGGCGCCAACGTCGAAATCCGCGACGCCGTCGGAGACCAAAACATCTTCATCTTCGGCAACCACGCCGACCAGCTAGACGACCTCCGCCGCCGCGGCGTCCAGCCCCGCCAGTTCTACGACCAAAACCCAACCATCCGCCGCGTCCTGGACGCCTTCAACACCGACATCCTAAGCCCCGGCCGCCCCGGCCTTCACGCCTGGGTCTTCCACCGCCTAGTCGACTCCTGGGATCCTTTCTTTCTGCTGGCCGACTTCGCCCCCTACATCGCCGCTCAGGATCGCGTGACCGCTGCCTACCGCGATCCCCAGAGATGGATCAAAACCGTCATTCTGAACATCGCCCGCACCGGCTATTTTTCCAGCGACCGCACGGTCGCCGAATACGCCCGCGACACCTGGCAAATCGCCCCCGTAAACCCCTGATTCGCGGCCGCAATGGCGGCCTCGGACTCCCACGCATTCCCTACTCTACTGCTCTACTGCTCCACTGCTCTACTGCTCTACTCTCCCCTCGAGTTCAAAAGTGGCTGCGACCGATGAGATACGGGCGCAGTTCCGCCACGCAGTCGAGCATGTCGCCGCTGGCGTTGACGAAAATCCTTCGCTGCCCGACCGTGCCTTTGTTGATGATAGCGAGATAGATGTCCGGCACATTTCCGGCCGGTAGCAGATGCACGATGCTATTGTCGATCGGATCGCCCAGGGCGTCGGCGGTGATCGTCGCTTTCACCGGGCCGGGCAGATCATCCACCGTCACCGTTTCGTTTTTGATATCCGCGCGGGGGACGCGAAACAGCTGCGGAACGATCTTTTCATTGGTGAGCTGGATGTCGTCTTCGGGGATTCCGGGCACGATCTTGCCGTCTTCGCCGACGCGGATCAATTTGTCCGGCGCTCTGCCGCCCGCATCGGTGACGCTGGCAATGTAGTAGCTCTTGCCGCTGCCGCTGACTTTCTCGATGGCGTCGATCGGCCCGGCGGCTTGCGCAATCAATGCTTGCTTGACCGGGTCCGGAAGGGTTCGGAGGTTGACCTTCTCCTTGGTCAGCAGCAGATTACCGGCGTCATCGAGCACGAAGACCCACCGCACGCTTCCGTTACCGGCGACGACATGATAGTGCGTTTTCCCGTTGACGACATCCAGATATTGCGTGACGTGCCGAACCTTCGATCCGCCGCAGGCCGCGATGACGGCATCCTCAACCGGCTTGGGCAAATCCGCGAGATTGAGATCCTTTTCCTTCCTCGCGGCCGCCACCCTCTGCTCCCACCCATTACCCGAGGACCCCGCCTGCACATAACTCGCCAAACCCAACACGACGACCAACAGCAATATCCCCAGCAGGACGCTGCAAAAGTCCCGCGAGCCGATGCGCCGGGGCTTTGGGCCGGGATCGAGGCGGCCAGACGCAGCCTCCTCCAGGCAGCTTCCGCAGGATCGAGCAAGTCTGGCCAACGAAGAGCCCGCTACCATTAGTTTCGGCACGAGGGCGGCCGCGCGACTTTTACAGCTTCCTGCTAGAACCCACGATGCCTTTTTCATAAGCGGCTTCCTTTCGATTGACCCCCAATCCGGCCCCCGAACTTTTTTGGAGATGCGCTGCTCGATCCGCACGCGAGGCATGGGCATCCTACCCATGAAAAAGCTTCAACATGGGCCAGACTCCCACGCCAAGCGTACCGATTTTGTACAACGATTCCCTCTTCATCGCCAGTTGGCTTCCCAGCGCCCGGCAGGTCCAACTTCGCGTGCCTACCAGAAGAAAAGCCACCCGAAAGGCTCAAAGCGCAAGCCCAGAAAGCAGTAAGTAGAGCAGCAGGCCGTCCCGACTTGTCGGGGACTCTATTAAAGCAGCCAACCCAAAAGAATGGCTGTCCTAATAGCGGGCGCGCGTTCTGACCCCGCGTGCGCCGTGATCGGCAAGTTGTTCAGAACGATCGCATTGTTGGCGATGTAAAAGAGTTAGTGTGAATTATATCCATCCGATGCAAGTCGGCTGCCTACCTGGACATCGTGCTACAATACGCTCGGATCGGTACGCGGCTACTGCCGCGGACGACCAGTGCACAAGGATGATGTCAGGTGAGAGAACCGTACGATCACAAGAATTGGTGGCACGCAACAGTCAACTTGCTTGGGGGCCTAAACTGCAAGGACTGTGACGCGCTGAGGTCGTGGAATGACGAGATGGCGGACTGTCCCGCGAACGACGACGATGAGTTTCTTAGACGCTGTGTCGCGGTGGCGGACAACGCGAAGGCAGAGGGCTGGACGATTATTGAGTCGGAAACGAAGTTCCTTTGCCCCCGATGCACCGCTGCGAGGCAGGCCGGGTAATGGTCCGGGTCGGAGGTGCCACAACGCCGGCGCGTTTGGATCCCGCGTGCGCAATAGTTGGTAGGACATTTCGGGCAATGCGATTGGTGGCCTGAGTTCAAATCCAGTCACCCCAATTCTCTGATTATCACCCACTTCGGTTCTGCTAACTCAGAAACGGGCTGTTGCCATCGAGCGTATTGAGCAGGCCGAGCAGAATCTGTGCGTCGACCGGATCCACTGCCGCCAGCGCGGGAAGGATTTTGACGGCGGAAAAGAGATTGGCGACAGCGGGCTTGGCGGGCACCGTCGTGGTGATCTGCAAATCGCCGTTCTGCGACAAACTCCCGCTCAGCAGCGGAGGCTGGCGGTATCCCGGCAGGTTGGTCTTGAGCGTCCCCGTCACCGTCGCGGGGAAGGTGATCTGATCGTCGAATTCGACGTTGCCGCCGGAGGCGGAGGATTGGGTGGTCACGTCGTACTCGAAGCTGGCTGGTCCGGGCGCTTCTTTCCAGTTTAGTTTCGCCGAGGCGTTCACATTACCCAGCGGATCGCCGGATGCGTCGGTGGCGGGAAGCGAAGCGGTGGTGGAATACGATGCGCTGCTGGCATCGCCGGCTATAGAGATTCCGCCGTTGGCCTCGCCGGTTGCGGTGGAAGCGCCACCGGCGAGTGATTGGACTGAAAACGCCAGATTCCCGGTATTCACTGTCGATTTGGGCAAGGGCAGCAGGTTCGTCTGGGTTGCGATCGTCGCCTGGGCGTTGATGTCCTGAGTTGCGCTGCCGTCGTCAAAATCGGCGCTCGCGCACTGCTGGGTGTACGCGCTAACCTCTGAGATTTGTCCCGACGGCACGAACGATGGAACGAACACTGCCGACTCGAGCCATTGCGTCGCGTCGGCGGGGAATGCATTCAGCGCCGGCAACGAAAGCAGTGCATCCTGATCCAGCAGCGCTTGGAAACCCCCGATGCCGCCGGCAAGACCGCCGAGATTGTTCTGACCCTGAATCGTGGAGATCGCGGCGAGGGCTTTTGTCGGCGTCGGCGGCAGACCGGAGATTGTCAGTTGATCGGAGTCTGCCACGAAATCGCCAGCGGCTACGTCGGTCGTGCTGTTGAAATAGAATGTTGTATTAGGGAAATCCGGATCATTCGTTACTGTCAGAGCGCCCGTGACAGACCCATTCACCTGGCTGTTTCGGATAATCTCCAACGCATTGCTCTGGCCATCACCCTGTAAATTCGTTTCATCTGGATTCAACCCCTCGGTTGAAGCAACTGATTTGGGGGCGGTGAAAGTCAGTGTGACTGTGGAATTGAAAAAGTTTAGGTTGCCGTCCACCCCTTGGAATGTCGCGCTGAGTTGGGCGGAACGGAGATCGGGGCTTACGGTCAATGCCTGCGTCTGAGATACGGCCGCCCCCGCCAAGATTGAGACGCCATCCGCGACATCGAAGATGCCTATGCTCAAGCTCGTCTGGTCGTCCGTCTCAAGAGGGCTGCCTGTTTGCTGCTGTGTTTCATTTGCGGCGGTGACATTGATGCCCGTGAAGATTGAGCCAGTAGAATCAACAGTCTCGTACAGAGCGGTGAGAGTTTGGTCGTGCGTGTACTGGACCTGAATCGTAGCAGGCGTAATCGCTGGGGAAGCGCTGAGCATGCATCGCGGCTCCAGCGCAGCCATTTCAAACCGACGGCGCAGCGTTTTCCGGAATTTCATTTTCTCCCACTTCCCGTTTGGCGGATTGGCAGTTCAATCCGAAATGCAGATCAAAAACCGTTGCCCGAACGATATTGGCAGAGTACGGTTTGCCGTTCGCGGGTTCAACCGAGAAATGTCCGAATTTTCAGGCTATAGGAGTGGTCGAGGGACAGGTCGAACAAGCGGGGCTGTGAAGGGCGGTTGAGGCCGCCGCATTGTCGGCGGAAGAGTCATCCCGCGTTTCCTAGCTGGAGGCTGCTCGCGCGGGACCGGGGCCCCGCAGCTGATGATGCCCGTTACGCTTCGTTTTTTGGTCATTACCCGATTAGCGCGGAGTACAGCTAACGTCAAAAGAACCCCCAGGGTGAGGATGGGGCCTCGGAGTAGGGAGGGAAGAAAGCACTACCGCCCGGCGTAGCCGGTCATTATTGATGTGGGTTCCTTATCGCACGGCGCCGCAGCTTTAGCTGCCACTCTGCACGCGGGGGAAGCCCGTAGGGGGAGCATGCATCGCGAAGCGATTAACGCCGGAGCTTTTCGGCGTCCGGCGAACGGCATGGAGAGACGGCCGATTCGGCCAATCAAGAAAACGGATGGATCGACCCCGCTCGGGTTTCAGGAAAGCTGCGCAAATCAGGCAAAGTATGTTTAATACCAAACAGCCCCCCGTAATCATCTCGCCCAACTGCGCTTGCAGCAAAAACCGCCTCCATCCCTTTTCGTTCCTGCGCGCCGGAGGGGTGGCCTTTGTATTTCAGAAAAAAATTTTTCAAACCCAAAAAGCCCCACCCCCCCAAAACAAATTCAACCCGGCCTCATTAAAGAAGCCACCCCAAGGGGATGAAAGTAGTAAGGAGAAACTAGCCCGCTCGCTTTGTTTGCCCAGGTCACGGCTCGGTCTTCGCCCCCGTTCCCCCTCTACTTTCCACCCTCTACTCTCTACCCCTCTATTGAAAAAGCCGCCCATAGGGATGAAAGTAGTAAGTAGAAAGCGGCTGTGTTAGCCGTCAAGTGTTTTGAAGTTGGCATTGTGGGCTCCAAGTCTGGCCGTCGCGGGCCATGGCGTTGAGAATCGTCAGCAGTTTGCGCATGCAGGCCGTGATGA
>JBEKPV010000115.1:0-10559 GCA_049520395.1 Tepidisphaeraceae bacterium | reverse complement strand
CAAGCGCCAATTCGATCCCGCCATTGCATCCTATCGCAAGGCCATCACCCTTGAGCCCAACTTCGTTGAAGCCCACAACAACCTCGGCGTCGCCCTGAGAAACAACGAACAATTCGCCCAAGCCGTTGCCATCTTCCGCAAAACCGTCGAACTCGACCCCGAACTCCCCGAAGCCCACTACAACCTCGGCAACGCCCTGGCGGACAACCACCAGCATGATGAAGCCTTTGCCGCCTTCCGACAGGCCATCTCCCTTCGCCCCAATTTCACCTCCGCTCACAATAATCTCGGCAACATCCTTGCCGCCAACGGACAACTCGACGACGCCTTCGTCCACATGCGCCAGGCGCTGGCCCTCAATCCCGATACCGACGAGACATACAGCAATCTCGTGTTTCTTTTGCACTATCATCCCGCTTACGACGCCCGAGCGATCCTCGCGGAACTTCGCCTCTGGAACCAGCGCTATGCCGAGCCGTTGCGAAAATTCATCCCCATTCATTCCAACGACCGCAATCCCGACCGTCGCCTCCGCATCGGCTACGTCTCCCCCGACTTTCGAAACCATTGCCAATCCTTCTTCACTCTCCCCCTTTTCCGCCATCACCATCACGAATGGTTCGAGATTTACCTCTATTCCGGCGCCATTCGCCCCGACGAAATCACCGGTAAAATCCGCGAGCACGCCGACGTCTGGCGAGACACCGCCGGATTTTCCGACCAGCGCCTCGCCGAGCAAATCCAGCAAGACCGCATCGACATTCTTGTCGATTTGAACATGCACATGGCCAAAGGCCGTCCCACGCTCTTCGCACGCAAACCCGCACCCATTCAAGTTGCCTGGCTTGCCTATCCCGGCTCCACCGGTTTAGCCGCCATGGACTACCGTCTAACCGATCCCCACCTGGATCCTCCAGGCCAGTTCGACGATTGCTACGCCGAGAAATCCATTCGCCTTCCCGAAACCTTCTGGTGCTACGCGCCGGCCAAAAATCCTCCCGACGTCAACCCCTTACCCGCCCTGACCAGCAACCACATCACCTTCGGCTGCTTAAACAACTTTTGCAAAGTAAACGACCAAGTCCTCGAACTCTGGTCCGCCGTCATGCGCCGCGTCCCCAATTCCCGTCTGATCCTCCTGGTCCCCAAAGGCTCCGCCCGCCGACGTGTCGAAGAACTATTCCACCGCCAGCAAATCACTCCCGACCGACTGGAGTTAATCGACCGCACTCCGCGCGAAAAATACCTCCTGGTCTATCACCGCATCGACATAGGTCTGGATACCTTTCCCTACAACGGCCACACGACCAGCCTGGATTCCCTTTGGATGGGCGTCCCCGTAATCACCCTCGAAGGCAAAACCGTGGTCGGCCGTGCCGGTTGCAGCCAATTAACCAACCTCAATCTCCCCGAACTCATCGCCAAAACGTCCGAAGAGTACATTCAAATCGTCGCCAACTTGGCCGGCGACATCCCTCGTCTTTCACATTTACGCCAAACGCTCCGCCAGCGCATGCAAAACTCCCCCCTCTGCGACGCCGAGAAATTCACCCTCGGCGTAGAATCCGCCTACCGCCAAATGTGGCTTACCTGGTGCCAATCGTGATCCATCCCTCACCCCAGCAAACCTTCGACGAAGCCGTCCGGCTCCACCAATCCGGTAAATTGCAGGACGCCGAGCGCCTCTACCGACAAATCCTGACGCGAAAGCCCAATCATTCCGGCGCTACGCAATACCTCGCCATGATCGCCAGTCAAACGGGCCGCCACGATCTCGCCTTGGAATTACTCCGCCGCGCCATCGCACTCAATCCCACCGACCCCGAACTCCACAACAACCTCGGCAACGCCCTGACCGAAAGCAAACTACTCCCCGCCGCCATCGCTGCCTATCGCCAGGCGACCGCTCTCCGTCCCAATTTCGCCGAAGCGCATTACAATCTCGCCAACGCCCTGACCCGGAACCAGCAATTCGAAGAGGCCATCGCCGCCTATGGCCAGGCCATCGCTCTGCGCCCAAACTACGCCGAAGCCCATAACAATCTCGGCAACGCCCTAAAACGAAATCATCAATTCGACGAGGCCGTCTCAGCCTACCGCCGCGCCATCGCGCTTCGCCCCAATCTCCCCGAAGCCCACGGCAACCTCGCCAACGCCTTCGCGGAAATGAAACAATTCGACGACGCCATCGCCTCGTACCGCCAGGCCATCGCCCTAAAACCCAACTACGCCGAAGCCCATTCCAACCTCGGCGCCGCCTACCTCGGCAACGGTCAGCTCGACGACGCCATCGCCGCCTATCGCCAGGCCGTCGCTTTCCGCCCCGACTATCCCATCGCTCATTACAACCTCGGCAACGCCCTGGCGCGCACCGACCAACTCGATGCCGCGATCGCCTCCTTGCGCAGGTCCATCGCCCTCCGACCCGATTTCCCCGAGGCCCACTACGATCTGGGCAATGTGCTGAAAGATAAGGGACAATTCGAAGACGCCATCCTCGCCTACCGCCAGGCGATCGCCCTAAAACCCAACTACCCCGAAGCTCTCTACAACCTCGGCAACGCTCTGATCGACACCCGGCAATACGAACCAGCCCTCACCGCCTACCGCCAGGCTATCGTCGCCAAACCCGATTTCGCCGAAGCTCATTACAATCTCGCCAACGCTCTGACCGGCAAACGACATTTCGATCAGGCCATTGCCGAATACCGCCAAGCCCTGGCCCTCCAGCCCAACTACCCCGATGCCCAGAATAACCTCGGCAACGCCCTGAAGGATCGCGGCCAACTCGACGAAGCCCTCGACGCCTATCGCCAGGCCCTCGCCCTAAACCCCGATTTCAAAAAAGCCCACGGCAACCTGATCTTTGCCCTCCACTATCACCCCGCCCACGATGCCCAATCCATCCTCCATGAACTTCGCCGCTTCAACCAGCAGCACGCTCACCCCCTCGCCAAATTTATCCAGCCACATGCCAACGACCGGGCTCCCGACCGTCCCCTCCGCGTCGGCTACGTCTCCCCCGACTTCCGCGATCACGTCATCGGCCGAAATCTCCTCCCCTTGCTGCGCCGCCACGATCGCCAACTTTTCGAAATCACCTGTTACTCCAGCGTCCCCCGTCCCGACGCCTTCACCCGCCAATTCCAGCAAGCCGCCCACCATTGGCGTGACATCGTCAAACTCACCGATGAACAAATCGCCGGCCAAATCCGCGATGATCACATCGACATCCTGATCGACCTCGCCCTGTTCATGTCCACCCGCCTCCTGATGGTCTTCGCGCGCAAACCCGCCCCCATCCACGCCACCTTCGGCGGCTATCCCGGCAGCACCGGCCTCGACACCATCGACTACCGCCTGACCGATCCCCATCTAGACCCTCCCGGTGAGACCGACCAATTCTATTCCGAAAAATCCATCCGCCTTCCCCACAGCTTCTGGTGCTACGACCCCATCGCCATGGATGCCCCAACGGATCCCGTGAATCCTCTCCCGGCCCTTCAAAACGGCTACATCACGTTCGGCTGCTTAAACAACTTTTGCAAAGTAAACGACCAAGTCCTCGAACTCTGGTCCGCCGTCATGCGCCGCGTCCCCAATTCCCGCCTGATCCTTCTCGTCCCCACCGGCCAAACCCGCCAGCGCATCCAGCAAATATTTCAGCGCCTGCAAATCACCCCAGACCGTTTGGAATTAATCGACCTCCTCCCGCGAGAAAAATATTTACAAGTCTACCGCCGCATCGACATAGGTCTGGAAACCTTCCCCTACAACGGCCACACGACCAGTTTGGATTCCCTCTGGATGGGCGTCCCCGTAATAACCCTCCAAGGCAAAACCGTAGTCGGCCGCGCCGGCCGCAGCCAATTGACCAACCTCAATCTCCCCGAACTGATCGCCAAAACGCCCGAAGAGTACATTCAAATCGTCGCCAACTTGGCAAGCGACATCCCCCGACTTTCCCACTTACGCCAAACCCTCCGCCAGCGCATGCAAAATTCCCCCCTCTGCGACGCCGAGAAATTCACCCTCGGCGTAGAATCCGCCTACCGCCAAATGTGGCTTACCTGGTGCCAATCGTGACCCAACCCACTCCCCAGCAAACCTTCGACGAGGCCGTCCGGCTCCACCAATCCGGCAAATTGCAAGACGCCGAGCGTCTCTATCACCAGGTCCTCGCCGCCCAGCCGGATCATTCCCGCACCCTCCAATACCTGGGCGTCCTCGCCAACCAAACCGGCCGAATCCCCCTCGCCCTCGAATTAATCCACCGCGCCATCGACATAACCCCCGGCGACCCCATCGCCCATTTCAACCTGGGCATCGCCCAAAAAGACGCCGGCAACCTCGACGAATCCATCGCGGCCTATCGCCGCTCAATCTCCCTCGATCCGACTTACGCCCAAGCCCACGGCAACCTCGCCAACGTCCTCATGGACAACGGCCAATTCGACGAAGCCATCGCCTCACATCACCAGGCTCTCTCCCTAAATCCAGACCACCCCGACGCCCACAACAACCTCGGCACCGCCCTGAAAAAAATCGACCGCCTCGACGAAGCCATCGAAGCCTATCAAAAAGCCATCGCGCTCCGCCCCAATTTCCCCGAAGCTCATTTCAATCTCGGCAATGCACTGGCCGACAAAAAACAAATCGAGCAAGCCATAGCCGCCTATCACCGCGCCATTTCCCTCCGCCCCAACTACGCCCAGGCTTTCGTCAATCTCGCCAGTTGCCTGCGCGATAACGAGCAACTCCAAGAGTCCCACGCCGCGTGTCGCCAGGCCATCGCCCTCAATCCCAACCTGCCCGCCGCCCATCTCAATCTCGGCAACGTTCTCAAAGACGGAGGTTTTCTCGACGAATCCGTCGCCGCCTTTCGCCAATCCATCGCGCTGAAACCCGATTACGCCGAAGCCCATTTCGCCCTCGGCGTCGCCCTCAAATCCCAGGACCGAATCGACGAAGCCATCGCCTGTTTTCGCCAGGCCATCGCCCTCCGCCCCAATTTCCGCGAGCCATACCTTTACCTGGGCATTTCCCTGAAAAGCCAGGCCAAACTCGACGAAGCCATCGCCGTCTATCGCCAGGCCCTTGCCAAATTCCCCGACTACAACGACGCCCACGGAAACCTCATTCTCGCCATGCACTACAACCCCGCCTATGACGCCCAATCCATTGCCCAAGAACTCAATCGCTGGAAAAAACGCCACGCCGACCCCCTCCAAAAATTCATCCAGCCGCACGCCCCCGACCCCAACCCCAATCGCCCCCTGCGCATCGGCTACATCTCCGCCGACTTCCGCAAACATCCCGTCGGCCGAAATCTCCTCCCCCTCTTCCAGCACCACGATCACAATCTCTTCCACGTCACCGCCTATTCCGCCGTCGAGGCCCCTGACGCCCTCACCACCCAGTTCCAGCAAAACGCCGACGCCTGGCGCGAAGTCGCCAAGCTCTCCGATCACGACCTCGCCCAACAAATCCGCCAAGACCAAATCGATATCCTCCTCGACCTCTCCGTCCACACCGGCGGCAACCGCCTTCTCGTCTTCGCCCGCAAACCCGCGCCCATCCAGGTCACCTACCTGGGGTACCCCGGCTCCACCGGCCTCGACACCATCGACTATCGAATCAGCGATCCCCACATCGATCCCCCCGGCCAAGATGAATCCTGCTACACAGAAAAAACAATCCGTCTCCCCAACACCTATTGGTGTTACCAGCCCGGCGACGCCTCCGCCCTCACCCCCGTCCCATCCCCCGCCCTGAAAAACGGGTACATCACGTTTGGTTGCCAAAACAATTATTGCAAACTATGCCTCCCCGTCTGGACCAGTTGGTCCGCCATCCTAAAAGCCACGCCCCATTCCAAGCTCCTGGTCTACAGCCCACCAGGCTCGCACCGCGAAACCGCCCGCGAAACCCTCGCGAATCTCGGCATCGACCCCACCCGACTTACCTTCTCCGACGCCCGCAACCAGGACTATTTCCGCACCTACAATCAAATCGACATCGCCCTGGACCCCTTCCCCTTCACCGGGGGCCACACCACCTGCGACGCCCTCTGGATGGGCGTCCCCACCATTACTCTCTCCGGCCAAACCCCCGTAAGCCGCGGCGGCCGAAGCATCCTCTCCAACCTGGGCCTCTTTGACCTGATCGCGCGCACGCCGGAGGAGTACGTTCAGATCGCAGTCACATTAGCTGGCGACGTGAACCGGTTAGATTCCCTCCGCCAATCCATCCGCCCCAGGATGCAAGCGTCCTCCCTAATGAACCCCCATCAATTCGCCCGCGACATGGAATCCGCCTACCGCCAGATTTGGCGCACGTGGTGCGAGAAACAACCCCCCGAGTGCCAACCAACCTGATTTCCACTCTTTACGACAAAGTCGTCGCCCCAATCGCCCTGACAATCCGTTGCGCCACTTCCACCGCGTGCAGCCCATCCTCCGCGCTCACCAGCGGCCTCGACCCCGTCGTCACCGCCTCGACAAACGCGTCTAATTCCGCCCTCAGGGGCTCAACATCATCGCTCTGCAACTCTTCAATATGAACCAGATCCTTGTAATTCAGTTGCGAAAGATCCTCAATTTCCCCGGCCCGAATTTGCGCCACCGCTTTGCGGATCGCTTCTACGTTTCCCCCCTTGCGGATCACCGTCCCATGCCGTTTTTGATAATCGATGGAGACATACGCATCCGGGCTAAACACCCGCAATCGCCGATCCGTCCGCATGGCTAATCGACTGGCCGTCAGATTCGCCACACACCCGTTGGCAAACGTCAGCCTCGCATTGCAGATATCTTCCAAATCTCCCAAGACCCCGACCCCGATGGCGTCGATTTTGCTCACCGCCGAGTTCGCCAGGCTCAGCACGATGTCGATATCGTGGATCATCATGTCCAACACCACGCCAACATCCATACTGCGAAAAGTCATTGGGCTGATCCGCGTCACTTCCAAAAACCGCGGCTGAATTTTCAGCCGCGCCATCGCCCGAATCGCCGGATTGAACCGCTCGATATGCCCCACCTGTACCGTCGTCGAATTCTCCTTCGCCAGATCGACGATCCGCTTGGCCTCCACCGCGTCCTTAGCCAGCGGCTTCTCGATCAAACAGGCAATTTTCCGCTTCAAACATTGCTCCGCGATCCCCAAATGAAACTTCGTCGGCACCGCGATCGTCACCGCATCCACATCCGGCAGCAATTTCTCAAGCGAATCGAACGCCACCAGCCCAAATTCATCTGCCACCGCCGCCGCCGCCTCGGCCGAAATATCGTGTACGCCGATCACCTTGACCGTCGGCATCTGCGAATAAACCCGGGCATGCAATCGCCCCATCCGCCCGCAGCCGATAACCGCCACCCGCAATATTCCATCGCTATTCAAACCTCGCGTCGTCGCCATGCCGATAGTGTACAAGAACGCCGCGCGGCTGCCACGCCCCGACGCCGGTCACAGGCCGCTTCACCCGAGCATTTCAACATGGGTTTTCCCAACCTCCGAATCCTCGCCCTCCTCGCCTCCCTGGTCGTCTGCTCCATTGGACCAGGCCTATTTTTCGTCCGCCACCTGCGCTTCAAACCCGTGGAAACTCTTTGCACTTCCGTCGCAACGTCGCTCGTCTTTATTTATCTCGCCTCCCTGGCCATCTACGTAACGAACCTGCCGACCAACCGCGCCCACTGGGTCTTGTCCGGAATCTGCTGGGGAATGTCAGCCCTCTGCTGGCCCGATTTCGCCCGGCTTTTGCGCCGCCGGCACATTCGACGCGTGCTCGGGTCATTCGGAATTCTCTGGATTTGGATTCTCCTCCAAGCCGCCGACATCCGTCATTTCGCCGGCGGCACGTGGTACGGCGATTGGTTCGAGCATTACAAACGCTGCCTCTTCTTCCTCGACCATTGGGATTTGCAATACAAATTCCTGGGCATGTATCTCGTCACCGCGCGCCCGCCACTGATGAACTTGCTCTGCGCCCATTTCATGGCCAACTTCGGCCAAAGTTTCCTCATCTACCAACTGACGGCGGGCTTTCTAAATCTGCTCCCAGCTCTGGTCTGTTTCCAAATCGCCACCGCTGGCGTTCGCCGCGGCTGGGGCCGCCGGGGGACCACGGCGGCGCTGCTGCTCCTCCTGGCTGCCAATCCCAGCTACAATCAAAACGTCGCTTTCCCCTGGACCAAATCCCTGACCGCCATGCCTTGCTTGCTGGCGACATGGCTCTACCTCCGCGGCTGGCTCAAGCACGATTTCAAACGAATCTTCCTCGCCTTCACTTTCGCCGCCGCCGCCTGCCTGACCCACTTTTACGCCATGGCATGGGCGGCAGGATTGGCTCTCCATTACCTGATCGCCGCTTGGCCGCAGCGCAGAGAGAAATATCGGGAACTGCTGGCCATCGGCCCGGCCGCGGGCGGCCTAATCCTCACCTGGCTCCTTTGGGCCGTCTGGGCCTTCGGGCCCAAAATTCCCTTCAATTCCAGCACCACGGCCTGGGCCGTCAAACACCAGACCCCGCTGGAGCGAGTCCAAACCTTCGGCTTCAATGGCATTGCCACACTGACTCCCTATTTCTTCCGCGATGTCCCCTACGACCAATTGGCGCAGGCCAATTCGCTTGGCCGAATACGCGATCAGATTTTTGTTCTCTACCAAACTAACCTGCTCTTCGCTTGGGGAGTTTTTGGCGGATTGATCCTGCTCTTCGCACTGCCCCTAAATCAGTGGCAAGCGAAGGTCCGGCGGTTCTGGTGGGTTTTCCTGGTCTTCTCGTCCGTCGTGGGAAATGCTTCGGTGGCCACGCCGGATGTTTGGGGCGCGATGCATCTTTGGGGTATGCCGCTGATGTTCCTCGGTTTATGCGCCCTGGCGGCATTTCTGGGCGAAATGCCGCCTTTTTGGCGCTGGGCGGCGGTTTTGGGGTGCACCATCGATTTCCTCTGCGGGATCCTGCTGCAAATTCATCTGGAGCATCGGGTCTACGCGATTCAAGCCGTTCCGGGCCAGACCCTGCCGATCGTGGTGGGGGCGAGTCTACCGAACCATTTTGCTCAGGAGAATATCATCGCCAAGCAAGTGCTCGGCTACCGCTTCCTCGGCGATTACTTTGCTTCCGGTTCGGCTCGCATCGAATTGTTAATGTGCGCTATTTTCATCGCGCTGGCGATTCGCATGCTCCGGGCGGGCAACGTCGCCGCGAAATATCCGATGGTTGAAAAGGTGTTATTTTGAATGTTGTTTATCGGTCAATTGTGACGCCATAAAGTGCGCGAATCGGACACCCACCTCGATTATTTTATTTATTTTCTATGCTGCGTGTTGGTCGACGGGTTGATGGGGTTTCGTTGAAAACGTCAAGGCGGTAATTGTTTGCGACAAACGGTTGGTGAATTAAGGAGTGCTCTGCAAAAATCGCAGCCGCGGCGTGGTGGCCGCGGCTGTCAGAGACGATTTGTGAGTCGCAAAACTCTGGCTAAGAATTATTAGGCGATTGTTTGGATCGCCTTTCGCGCGACGCGGATGCCTGTCAGGAGGACGAGGAGGGCCGCGGCCGCAGGCGCTGCGCTGGGCAACGGTACCGCCTCGCCTCCCTCCTGTATGGTTTTGTTCACGCTGATCTGAAAGCTACCATCGACGCCGACGGTCGGGTCGAATTCAAAGGCGAAATTTGGATCGCCAAGCAGGGGGCCGGTGCTGTTGTTGTTCAGAGTGACCGGGCTTGAGCCGTTGAGCAGGTCCGCGATGGTGGCGCCGGTGCCGGTCTGGAAGAAGTCCGGTGCCGACGCCCCGCCCGTGGCGCTCAGGTTCATCGAAGTGCCGGCGGGATCGGTTTGAGTCGCGGTGTTCACAGGCGAGCCGCTGAGAGTCAAGGTGTTATCCGTGCCCGAGTTGTTCAGGGTGAAATCTTCATATTCATAAAACTTCGGACTCATGGACGAACCGCTGGTGTTGTTGAAGGTGACGGTTTCGTTCATGGCGGAGGCGCCGCTGCCGGCGGTGCCGCCGGTGAGGGTGACGTTGAGGACGACGTTGAATCCGTCGCCGGCATAGGTGGCCTGGAGAATTCCGCCGGTGGAGAAGACGCTGGGGGTGGAGACGGCGCTGAGCGACTCAGGAGCGCCGCCAGTGGGAGCGATCCAGAACCCGGTTTGGGCCACTTGATTGGTGCCGTCGACAATCCAACTGGAATTAGCGGACACAGACGCCGGGCCGAATACGGCGGATGAATTCTGGCTCGTGAGAGTCACGGGCGTGGCATGGGCCGCTGTGGCAAATAGTCCGCCCGCCACTAGCGCCGCCAGACCGCCGAACCGGCGGCCGACTAAACAACGGCTCATCTTTTACTCCCACGAAGTAGGGGCCCAGACGCGGCCCGAAGCGATCACCCAGCTTGCACCCGCTCGACGCGATGCCTCTTATTCCAGGGATCATAACGAAGCTACACGAAGAAAGGGTAGCCGCAAAGGAAAACTCAGCGCAGAACCTTTTGTCGGCATCCGTATAACGTTAATTTGGAAAGACTTACACGTATCGGAGGCATGCAT
>JBEKPV010000114.1:0-10608 GCA_049520395.1 Tepidisphaeraceae bacterium | reverse complement strand
CTTTTTGCTCCGGCACCAGATGATCAGCACGGTGATAACGCCCACCAAACCCCCGTGAAATGCCATCCCGCCCCCTGGAATATTAATCGGCTCGTACCACGGTTCGGACACGCCCGGCGTCGGGACGTGATAAAAAATCCACCATCCGCCGCGCCCGCCGACGATCACTCCCAGAGCCAGCCACCCAATCAGATCGCTGACCCACTCCACGTTGATCCGCAGGACGCGCTGCCGCGCCAGACGCTCGAGTAAAAAAAAACCAAGGATAAATCCGACCAGATAGGCAACCCCGTACCAGCGAATCTTCAGCCTACCCACATGAAAAATCACAGGGTTGATCTGCGGATACGGGATCAGCGCGAGCGGACAAGCCATTAGATATCGAAGTACATGCAGAATTCGTACGGATGCGGGCGCTGGCGAATCGCGTCCACTTCATTCTCACGTTTGTACTTGATCCAGTAGTGAATCACGTCCGCCGTAAACGCGTCCCCCTGCAGCAGGAAATCGTGATCCGTTTCCAGCGCGTTCAGCGCCTCTTCCAACGACGAGGGCGCCGACCCAATCCCCTCATATTCCTCGGCCGTCAAATGGTAAATGTTCTTATCCATCGGCTCCCCCGGATCGATCTTGTTCTGAATCCCATCAATCGCCGCCATCACCATGGCGCTAAAAGCCAGATACGGATTACACGAACTATCCGGGCACCGGAATTCAATCCGCTTGGTCTTCGGCTTCTCGCTGTACATCGGAATGCGAATCGCCGCTGACCGATTTCGGCTGCTATAGACGAGATTCACCGGCGCTTCATATCCCGGAACCAGCCGCTTGTAACTATTCGTCGTTGGGTTGCACAGGGCGCATAGCGCCGCCGCATGTTTCAAAATCCCGCCAATGGCATACAACCCAAGTTGGCTCAACCCCGCATACTTATTCCCCGCAAACAGGGGCTTATCCCCCTTCCAGAGCGAAAAATGCACGTGCATCCCCGACCCATTATCCTGAAACAGCGGCTTGGGCATGAACGTAACGACTTTCCCATGCCGAGCCGCCACATTTTTACACGTGTATTTATAAAGCATCACGTTATCCGCCATCGTCACCAATTCCTGATAACGCATGTCGATCTCGCACTGCCCCCCGGTAGCCACTTCGTGATGATGCGCCTCCACCGGAATCCCCAGTTCGATGAGCGTAGCGACAATCTCGCTGCGGATATTCTGCATCGTATCCATCGGCGGCGTCGGAAAATAACCCTCCTTCAGCCGCACCTTGTATCCCAGATTGCTCGGGTCCTCGTCCCCTCGTCCCCAGATTCCCTCCCGGCTGCCAACGTAATACTTCCCGAAATTGATCCCCTGGTCGTAATACGCGTGATCGAAGATAAAAAACTCCAGCTCCGGCCCAAAAAAAGCCGTGTCCGCGATCTTGGTCTTCTTCAGATAAAGCGCCGTCTTCCGCGCGATGGAGCGCGGGTCGCGGGAATATTCTTTCTTGGTGATCGGATCGCGCACATCGCAGATGATCGACAGCGTCGGATGGATCATGAACGGATCGATCTTGGCGGTACTGGCGACCGGCACCAGCAGCATGTCCGATTCATTAATCGCCTGCCACCCGCGGATGGAAGAGCCGTCGAACCCGAAGCCGTGGTTGAAACCGTCCAGAGTCAGTTCATTGACGGGGCAGGTCGTATGCTGCCAGAGACCGGGGAAATCCATGAACCGGAGATCGACGAACTGGACTCGATTTTCCTTGCACAGCTTCAGAACATCTTGTGGGTTCATTCAGCCTCTCCTAGCCATCGCGCGGTTTGGGCCGGGTATGCTAACCGCCTGCCAGAAGGGGGTCAAAGCACCACCAAACCGCGAAATACCGCAACCAATTCCCCTTCCGCGGCGCGTGCGACCTGCGGTGAGCCCCATCGAACCGGGCACCGCGTCTCCCCCGCCCGTCCTCCCCCGGTTGCAAACTTCAAACCCCATCGCCCCCACGCCTTCCTGGCCAATGCTTGTGCACGCACCGCGTCCTTGCCCAAACGATAAGCATGCCGCCCAACCTGTTCACATCGCGGCCTCGAATTGACTCCACGCAATTTTCCCGATAAATCACCACCCTTAATCTGTACAAACTAAAGATGACGCCGGTGGCACCCACTTTGCGGGCCAATTCTGCGGAATTCCAAATTGGGTGTTGTTGTTGTTCCTTTGGTTTGTCAGGCGGTGGAAGGAACGAGTCGACGACTCAGCCTTTCCTCAGATTGAAGTTCGTCATACGCACACGGCCGTAGCGGTCGCCTTGTGGCTGGGCGGCTGGAAACCGTTGGGCGTCGTGACGCGGTCTCATTTCCAAGAAAGGGAGATTCCTCGTGAACTCTATCAAAACCCCCGCGGATGTTCTCAAGACGATGAAGGACAAGAAAATTGTCGCCGTGGATCTCAGATTCATCGATTTCCCCGGAATGCAGCAGCACTTCACCGTCCCCGCCCATTGCATTGAGGCCGACACCTTTAAGGAAGGCCTCGGCTTCGACGGCTCGTCCATCCGCGGCTGGCAGGCGATCAACGAGTCGGACATGCTCGTCGTCCCTGTCGCCGAAACTGCCTTCGTCGATCCCTTCGCCAAGGAACCAACCCTGGTCATGATCTGTAACATCCAGGACCCCCTCACCAAGGAAGATTACTCCCGCGACCCCCGCAATATCGCCCGAAAAGCCTTTAAATACGTTCAGACCCTCGGCCTGGCCGACGTCGCCTATTTCGGTCCCGAAGCCGAATTCTTCATCTTCGACTCCGTCCGATACGACCAAAACCAGCACGAAGGCTACTACCATGTCGATTCCGTCGAAGGAATCTGGAACTCCGGCCGACCGATGGACGGAGATGGTCCCAATCTCGCCAACAAAATCCGTTACAAAGAAGGCTATTTCCCCACTCCTCCCAGCGACAGCCTTCAAGACATCCGCACCGAATGCATGCTCCTCATGGAACAGTGCGGCATCGAAATCGAAGCCCAGCACCACGAAGTCGCCAGCGGCGGCCAATGCGAAATCGATATGAAGTTCTCCCCGCTGGTCGAAATGGCCGACAAAATGACCCTCTACAAGTACATCATCAAGATGGTCGCCCGTCGGTACGGCAAGACCGCCTGCTTCATGCCCAAGCCCCTCTTCCAGGACAACGGCTCCGGCATGCACACCCACTTCTCCCTCTGGAAAGGTGGCAAGCCCCTCTTCGCCGGCAAAGGCTACGCCGGCCTTAGCGAAATGGGCCTCCACGCAGCCGGCGGAATCCTCAAACACGCCGCCGCCATCCTGGCCTTCGCCGCGCCCACCACCAACAGCTACAAGCGACTCGTCCCCGGCTACGAAGCCCCCGTCAATCTGGCCTATAGCCGCCGAAATCGCTCCGCGGCCATTCGCATTCCCATGTACTCCAATAATCCCAAGGCCAAACGGCTCGAATTCCGCTGTCCCGATCCAAGCTGTAACCCCTACCTGACTTTCTCCGCCATGCTCATGGCCGCCATCGACGGAATTCAAAACAAGATCGACCCCGGCAAGCCCTTGGACGTCAACATCTACGACCTCGAGCCCGACGAAGCCAAGCACATTTCCCAAACCCCCGGCTCGCTGACCGAATCCCTCGCCGCCCTGAAGAAAGACCACGCCTTCCTCCTTAAGGGAGACATCTTCACCAGCGACGTGATTGAGACCTGGATCGATTACAAGACCCACGCCGAAGTCGACCCCATCCGCCTTCGTCCGCACCCCTACGAATTCATGCTCTACTACGATATCTGATCCGACCGTTCATCCGATTATTCTCGCAGCCCCGGATTGATCCTCCGGGGCTTTTTTTTTCGTATCTCATACAATTCCCGCGTGCGTATCCATCTTTCCAGCACTCCCGACCGCGCCGAAGCCGCCGACCCTTGGGTCACCGGATTTCTCTCCCCTGTCTGCACACTCCGCTGCGAAGCCACCAACCTTCGCACCAGCGCTCACGTCGGCGCCAGTCTTTTGCGCCAGTGGGACGATCCTCTCCAAGCCCTCGCGTGGATGTCCCAAACATTCGGGCCCGGAAACGGACGATGGATCGGCTTCATCAATTACGATCTCGGCCGTCTCTTCGAGAATCTCCCTCCCAGAATTCCCGACGACCTGAACGTCCCCCTATTCGTTTTCACCTATTGCCGCCCTTCCGCCGACCGCCCGTTCGGAATTGAGCCGGATTATCTGCGCAGCAACTCGCCGCTATTTTCGAATTTCACCCGCGACCAGTACATCGCCGCCGTGGAGCGGGTCAAAGACTTTATCGCCGCCGGCGACGTCTTTCAGGTAAACCTCTCCCAGCGTTTTACGTGCGGCTTGCAAATCTCCCCCGCCGAGATTTACAGACGCCTAGTCCGTCAAACCCCCGCCCGCTACGGCGCCCTCCTCGCCTACGACGATTTCGCCGTCATCTCCAATTCTCCGGAACTCTTTTTAAGTGTCGATGCCAACCGCCGCGTCATCACGCGCCCGATCAAAGGCACCCGCCCGCGAAGCCCCGGATTGGACGCCGAGCTGCGCGATTCCGGCAAGGACCAGGCCGAACTCAACATGATCGTCGATCTGGAGCGCAACGATCTGGGCCGAGTCTGCAAACTCGGCTCCGTAAAAGTAACCGAGCCGCGCACCATCGAACCCCACCCAACCGTATTCCACGGCGTAGCCACCATCGAAGGCGCCCTCCGCGACGAAGTAACATTCGTCGATCTCCTTCGAGCCACCTTCCCCGGCGGCAGCGTCACCGGCGCCCCCAAAATCCGCGCCATGCAGATCATCGACGAATTGGAAACCGTCCGCCGCGGCCCCTATTGCGGAGCCGTCGGCTACCTCGATTCTGACGGAACCATCCAATTCAACGTCGCCATCCGAACCATGCTGATCAAAAGCGCCCAGGTCCATATCCCCGTCGGCGGGGGCATCGTCGCCGACTCCGACCCCGAATTGGAATACCAGGAAACCCTCGTCAAAGCCCAGGCCATGTTCGCCGCCTTGGGGATCGAAGCCCAGGAAATGGTAAAGTAATCGCATGTCCCAGGTCTGGATCAACGGCACATTTCTCGAAGAAGAAGACGCTCACGTCTCCCTGCGCGACACCGGCCTCCTCCACGCCGCCGGCGTCTTCACCACCATGCGCTCCGCCGCCGCAAAAGTATTCCACCTCGCTCATCACCTCCAGCGCCTCCGCCAATCCTGCGAAGCTCTCTTCATTCCCCTGCAATATGACGACGAAACGATTACCAGCGCCGTCCACCAGCTTCTGCAACGAAATCATCTAGCCCAGGCTCGCCTCCGCCTGACGGTCACCCGCGGCTCCGCCCGCCAGGATCCGTTGCACGGCCTCCGCCTCGAGCCCGCCGTCTTCCTGACCGCCACCCCCCTGGAACCTTACCCCGAAGATTTCTATCAGCGCGGTATGACCGCCATCGCCCTGGACGAACAAAAAGCCAACCCCTACGACGCCCAGGCCGGACACAAAACCCTGAACTATTTCTCGCGCCTGGCCGCACTGCGCGCCGCCAATTCCCGCGGCGCCGGCGAAGCCATCTGGTTCAACGTCCACAACTTTGTCGAATCCGGCAGCATCAGCAACATCTTCCTCGTAAAAAACGAAAAACTGCTCACCCCCCCAACCAACCTGGACCTCCGCGATCCGTCCATCGCCGATCAAACCCCCTACGCCAAAGCGGTCGCACTTCCCGGCATCACCCGCAGCGCCGTTCTCGATCTGGCCAAAATTTCCCAAATCGAAATTCAAATCCGCGGACTGACGATCAACGATCTGCTGGAAGCCGACGAAGCTTTCCTGACCAACAGTATCATGCGCATCATGCCCCTCTGTCGGGTGGAGCGTCGCGCCCTAGGCGATGATAAACCCGGAAAGATCACCCAATCCCTGTCCGCCGCCTATACCAAACTTGTCGACACCGCGCCGGAATGAGAAACTCAACCTCATGCAATTGGCACAAATAACCAGCCTGTTGGAATCCATCGCCCCGCTAGCCGCGGCCGAATCCTGGGACAACGTCGGCCTACTCGTCGGCGATCCGAACCAGACCGTCTCCCGAATAATGCTCGCCATCGACTACACTCAAGAGGTCGCCGATGAAGCGAAAAAAGCAAACTGCGATTTAGTCGTCTCCTACCATCCCCCCATCTTCCAACCCTTAAAAAAATTAACCGCCGGCAGTCTGATCTTCGACGCCATCCGCCACGGCATGGCGATCTACTCCCCCCACACCGCCCTCGACGCCTCCGACGGCGGCACCAACGACACCCTCGCTGACGCCATTGGCCTCACTGACCGTCGCCCTCTCCAGCTCGAACCCTCCCCCGCCGCCAATTACAAACTCGTCGTCTTCGTCCCCACCGTCCATTTGGAAAAAGTAAGCAAAGCCCTCTTCGACGCCGGCGCCGGGCACATCGGCAACTATTCCTCCTGCAGTTTTCGCGCCGAGGGAATAGGCTCCTTTTTTCCCGAGGCCGATGCCAACCCCGCCATCGGCCAGCGGGGAATATTGGAGCAAGTTCCGGAAACCCGGCTCGAGATGATACTCCCCATCGACAAAGCTCAGTATGTGGTCGCCGCCCTGCGAAAGGCGCATCCCTACGAGGAACCCGCGTTCGATTTGATTTTACTGGCCGCCGACACCACCGGCCGCGGCCAAGGCCGCATCGGATCGCTGCCGCACACCGATCGCGGCACAATCATCGATCACATCAAACGCCAATTGGATCTACCGCATATCCTGATAGCCGGGCCCGCGACCGGAGCCATCACCCGCGCGGCCGTCTGCGCCGGTTCCTGCGGCAAACTCCTCGACTCCGCCATCTCCGCCGGCGCCCAGCTCTACCTCACGGGCGAACTCCGCCATCACGACGCCATAAAAGCCGCCGCCGCCGGCGTGACCGTCATCTGCACCCTGCATTCCAACAGCGAACGAGCCGTCTTAAAGCGACTCAAGAATAAACTGGAACAAACCCCCCACATGCCCCCCATCACCATCGGCACGACCGATCGAGATCCATTTACGATCGCGTGATTTGAAACACGGTTCGATCATCCTCCTTGCTGATCAAACGGCTCGCTAACCTGATCCCACCCCGAAGGCAGCGGCGCCTCCTCAAAATCCTTGTCAGAAAGTCCCTGATTCAATTTCACATCCGAGAAATCCGTCGTCTTCACGGTAGTCTGATTCGCATCCAACGTCTCAATTCGCACCGGCATATCCAACCGCAAATCCACCCAAACATCCACGCTACTGAAATCATGTGCATACTGCGTCCCCGCCTTCGGCGTCAGCCGCAAATGCACACTCCCCGCAGGATCGTCCTTATCCGCATCGACCTTGACCACATCGAATATGTTCTCCACATCCTCCTTCTTCTGCCCGATCGGCAACGGAAACGGCCCCTTCCCCAATCTAAACAAATCCAGCTTCTCCCCCGGCTTAAGGACTTCCCGTCGAACCTCCTGCCGCTTGTCGTAATCCCGCTCAACCAGCCATCCCCCGTCGAGCGTATACGTATGATTCTGCTCGAATATCTTGTCCCCAAGCTGCTTTTTATCAAACGCGATCCGAATGCGCGCATCCCCCCCCGGCTTGCTTTGAAACAGCAGTTTGCCGCTACTAACCGTCGCATCCCCGGTCGCATTATTTTCATCAGAAAGTTTCACCAGAGCCGAGAAATCCGCCAAATCCCTTCCCCGATCGTGCAGCGCATCCAAAATCTGATCCACGCTGGAAGAAGTCGTCAGCCCCGCCGGCTGACTAGTCGCCCCCAACCCAACGATCAACAAGACCGCCAATAAACCGATCAAGCGCATACAAGACCTTTATCGTAAAGACACCCCCGATGGAAGAACGACAGCATCTTTCAAACCGCCCACTCGGAGGTACCATCGAAGCCCATGCATCCGCGCCCGTTCATTATCTTGGCGATCTACCTCGCGGCAATTTTACCCGTCGCCGCGCGCGCCTCCGCCGACGACGCCTGGGCCGAAAAACAATGCGCCTACCGTCGGCCCGTCACCGTCATCTGGGATTCGGGCAACCCCACGGGTGCCGAAATGGCCCAGCTCGATTTCCTGACCGCCGGCCGCGCCAAACCCGATGGCGGCGACATCCGCGTCACCACCCAAAACGGCTCGGAAATCCCCAGCCGCGTCCTCATGATGGGCCCCGGCGACACCGCACGCATCGTCTTCTCACTCTCCCCCGGCGTTGAGCAATACGACGTCTATTTCGGCAACCCCGCCGCCCCCCCGCCGCAAGACGTCTCAACATTCCCCATTACCCGCGGCCTGCTCCTGGAAACCCGAACCTGGAACAACCAAACCTCAAATCAAGCCGCCGCCTTCGAATCCATCTGGAACGCCAGCGGACCCCTCCTCGGTCGAACCATGGTCGATCTCCCCTTCATCGCCGGTAATCCCCTGGGTTACCTGCCCGGCTCCATCTCGCGTTACACCGGCAAATTCTCCGTCCCCCAGGACGGCCAATACACCTTTGCCGCCTCAACAGGAACCTGGGGCGCCCTCTATGTCGACGGCCAGCCCATCCTGTTCGCCGCCGGACTAACGCCCCACGCCGATTACCAGGTCAACCTCGATTTATCCCGCGGCTGGCACGACTTCGTCTTCTATCAAATATTCATCGGCGACCAATTCATCATGTCCGTCGCCTGGCGCCTCCCTGGCGCGACCGATTTCACGACCATCACCCGCGACTATTTTGGGCTCCTGAACCGCGCCCGACCCGGCGACCTCGAATCGCAGGACGGCAAGCCCCTCGCCGATTTTTCCGCCGAATACCAGGCCAGCACCCCGACCGAAGCCGCCGTTTCCCACCGATATACTTTCACGGCCGCCGGCGCCGATCCCAACGCTCAGTGGGATTTCGGCGACGGCCAAACCGCCACCGGCGCCACCGTCGATCATGTCTACCTCAGCGACGGAATCTACCCCGTCCAGATTCGCCAGCGCAACGACCTGCAAACCACTCAGCTCCCCGTCCACGCCGATTTTACCGAGCAGATCGACCCTCCCATCGATCCCTTATGGGTCGAGGCCAAAATCGTCGCCGATTATCAGTTGGATAAAATTCCCGCTTCCCAATTGGCAGCCGCGACGGTCCTGGAAGCCGACGCCGAAAATTGGCCCACCGCCGACCGCTTAGCCGCACGCCTGGCCCGAGCCAAATCCCACGGCCCCGGCGGCGCCGATGCCGCCCTCGACGCCCTGCGCCAAATCGCCGCGCGCCAGCCCGATTGGCAAACCGCCGCCCGAGTCTGGCAGCTCGTCCCCGACGATTCCGATTTACAGCCGCAAGCCGCCATCGACGAATCCCAATGGCTCCTCTGGTCTGGCGCCGATTTCGATCGCGCGGCTCAGCGATTAGCAACCTTGGCCGCCACCCGGCCATTCAATCCGCAAATCCAGCAAGCTTTTGCCGAAGCCTTGATTCTCGACCAGCAGCCCGATCGCGGCCGAAAGATTTTGAATTCCCTGCCCAAAACCGACGATCCGCGCCGCCGACCCGCCGTCAGCGGCGCCTTTGCCAGAAGTGTCGAGTTCTACATCAGCCAGCGCGATCCCGATTCCGCACGCGACGCCTGGAACAAATGGGATGCCGCCGATCCCACGGCTTTCCCGGAGGGCTACAGCATCCTATTGCAAGTCCGCATCATGGCTCTAAGACAACTCCCCATCCCCGCCGCCAAAGTCGCAGAGGCCTTCGCCACCGCCCTCCCACAATCCCCCTACAGCCCCGAATTGCTCGACACCGCCAGCAAATTGCTGGCCACCCTCAATTCCGCCAAGAGCCAGCAACTCCGCGACCTCCTCAAACAGAAATATCCCGAAGACCCGCTCAGCCAAAACTAAAAATGATAGCTGATAATGATCTTAAAGAGACTCGTCGCGATCAATTGATTCCCAATCACGCGCGCATACACCGGGATTTCGACATCTCCATAAATGGTGATCGGATGCAGATTCAATTCCAACCCCGGCGACACCAGGACCCGCTCGTACCCCGAGGCGATGGGACTGCTGGCCTCCGCCCCAGTATCGCTGCCCCGCAATCCATCCAAAACCTGAAATAACGGAGAAACGCCCATGCGCCCGATGCTTAGCCCATTCAGGTAAACCCCCAGCGCCGCATCCGCTTCCGCTCCCGGCCGATACCCGTCCTGAAATAATATCGGAATATCCGACGTAAGCTGCGCGAACCAGGTCACACTTCCATCGGTCGTCAGATTATTTCGATAATATCCCCCCAGCAGCGCATCCGTGCTCCCCGTTCCGATTTCCGAATCGCGATCGATGTCATCAAAATCGTCGTTGTGATTCCACCGCCCCGTCGGCAACTTGGCTCCAAACGTCACCCCCAGCGACTGATCCGGATAAAATCCCGAATAGATCCCTTCCAACCGCGTATCCCCAAGGGCATTCCAATCAAACGCGACGACATCGTTCCCGCTTGCCCCCCCGGTTGTCTTAAAATACCGATTCGCCAGCATAACCTCCGCCTGTATGCCCCAGCTTCGATTAAAGA
>JBEKPV010000113.1:0-10831 GCA_049520395.1 Tepidisphaeraceae bacterium | reverse complement strand
GTTGCAGGCGATGACGGGTCGGGGCTGGTGGGGGTCGCCGTAGGAGGCGATCATCATGGGTTCGATGACGCTGCGTCCGCCGCGGGAGAAGACGTCGTTGAAATTTTTGGCGCGGAAGGTGTCGCCGCGTTTCAGGAGGAGGCGATCGGGGTAGCCGTTGCGCATTAGTTTCAAGGCGGCTTTGATGGTGCGGATGGGGGAGTCGTCGGTGAGGCCGTCGTTGGAATCGCTGCCTTGGGAGGAACTCATGAAGACGAAACGGCGGTCTTCGGCTCTGGGGAAGATGGTGAAGCCGTGAGCATCTTTATCCATGAGGGTTAGCCACCAGACGGCGTCGTTGCGTTCGGTGCGTAGATTGACGGGAGAGGGCTGGGTTTGGGCGCGAGCGGGGAAGGTGCTGAAGATCACGCAGGCGATCCATGCGATGGCCGAATATTTACGGTTCACCGGCGGGCTCCGCGCAGGGGTTTTGTTTTTCGCTTCGGTTTTGGCTCGGGCTCCTGGGGGGTTTCTTCGAGGTCTTTGTCGGTGGCCTCGTCGAGGGATTTGGGCAGCGAGCGGCCGGGGCGGCCGCGGATGATCAGTTGGATGGGGATTTCGCCGAACGGTAGCTCTTCCCGGAGGCGATTGACCATGAAGCGCTGGTAGGTTTGGTCGAGGAATTTTGGGTTGTTGACGAAGAGGACGATGGTGGGGGGAGCGACGGAGGCTTGGGTGGCGTAATAGATTCTGGCTTTTCGGCCGCTGGGAGTGCTGGGGAGTTTTTCTTGCAGGATTTTTCGGACGACGCGGTTGAGTTGGCCGGTGGTTAGGCGCGTGTTGGCTTCCTTGAAGAGGCGCTGGGCGGTGTCGAGGACGATTTGGACGTTTTTGGAATCCTTGGCGGTGACGAAGGCCACGGGGGCGAAATCTAAATTAACCAGGAGGTCGTCCAGATATTTTCCGTATTCCTCCATGAGGGTTGTATCGTCGGCTTCGGGACGGTCCTGGCGGGCTTTGGCCATGGCGAGGTCCCATTTGTTCATGACGATGATGACGGGCTTCATCTGGTCGGCGATGTAGCGGGCGAGTTTTTTGTCGGGCTCGCTGACGGGGAGAGTGGCGTCGATGAGCATGGCGACGACATCACATCTGCGAATGGAGCGCTGGGCGCGGTGGAAGCTGTAGAAGTCGATGTCGGTGGAGACCATTTGGCGTTTTTTGCGGACGCCGGCGGTGTCGATGACGATGAGGGACTTGCCTTCTTTTTCGAAACGGACGTCGATGCTGTCGCGGGTGGTTCCGGGTACTTGGGAGACGATGACACGGTCGGTGTCGTCTTCGTAGAGGTGGGCGATGGAATTGACGAGTGTGCTTTTGCCGGCGTTGCGTTTGCCGACGATGGCCAGGAGCATTTCGGGCGGGGGGATTTCTTTGGGGGCGTCTTTGAGGTCGACGGTTTTCGCGATGGCGGTGAAGACGAGATCGAGGTTTCGCCCGTTGGTGGCGGAGATGCCGATGGGGGTTCCGAGGCCGAGGCGGGCGAATTCTGCTAGTGCGGTGTCGGCGGATGGGCCGTCGGCCTTGTTGGCGAGGAGGATGGTTTTTATGCCGCGTTTGCGGAGGAGGGTGGCAATTTCTTTGTCGACGGTGGTTGGGCCGGCGTGGCAATCGACGACGAAGAGGACGGCGGCGGATTGGGCGAGCGCGAGATCGATTTGATGGCGGATGTGATCGGTTAATTTGTCGGGGTCGACGAAGCCGAAGCCGCCGGTGTCGACGAGTTCGACCCATCGGCCGTCGATTTGGAGTGGGGTGGAAATGCGGTCGCGGGTGACGCCTGGGGCGTCCTGGACGATGCTGATGAGTTTGTGGGCCAGGCCGTTGAGGAGGCTGCTTTTGCCGACGTTAGGACGGCCGACGATGGCGATGATGGCTAATCTTGGCATGGGAGAAGAGTGGGATTTTATTCACAATGTTGCAAATGGTCGAACTTGGGCGGAATAATAACAGTGGCAAGTCGGGTTGAGTGTGGGGGAATAGGAGATTTTTATGCCTACTGTAGCTGATTTGCTAGCGACAAAAGGATCGGAGTTGCACACGATTCGTCCGACGGCGACGGTGCTGGAGGCGGTGCGGCGGATGAATGAGTGTCAGGTTGGGGCCCTGGTGGTGATGGAGGGAGGGCGGGTGGTGGGGATGTTTACGGAGAGGGATGTTTTGCGGCGGGTGATGGCGGCGATGCGGCCGCCGGGGGAGGTTTTTGTGGCGGAGGTGATGAGCAGCGAGGTGGTGTGCTGCCCGCCGGAGACGGAAATTTCGGAGGCGAGCGGCATCATGCGGCAGAGGCGGATACGGCATTTGCCGGTGTGCGATGAGGAGGGGGATTTGCTGGGGCTTGTGTCCATTGGGGATTTGAATGCGTTTTACGCCGGGGCTCAGGAGCAGACGATTCATTTTTTGACGGATTACATTTATGGGAGGGTTTGAGGGGGATTTTGTAGCATGAATTAGATTCGGATTTCAGATTTCGGATTTCTGTTGTTTATTTTACGTCTACTGATGCGCCGTTTTTGCGGACGCTTTCGTACATGGCTTGGACAATGGCTACGGCTTTTCTGGCTTCGGGGCCGTGGGTTTCGGCTTCCTGGCCGGCGGTCCATTGGTCGTAGATGTGTTGCATGTTTTGGCCGTGGAGGTCGAGGCCTACGTCGGAGGCGGCTTTGCCGCCGCCGGTGTTTTTGGCGTGTGCGGGGTTTAGGCGCTGGAGTAGTTCCTGGTCTTGTGGTTCCGGGTTTTTGAATTCGAAACGTTTGAGGCCGTTTTCGCTGATGGCGGTGCCGAATTCGCCGCCGACTTCCAGGCGTGTGGGTCCGCCGGGCCACATGGCGGTGGTGCTGACGTAGGTTCCGAAGGAGCCGTCGGCGAATTGGAGCGCGCAGGTGAGGGTGTCTTCGACTTCGATCTTGGCGTGGATTCTGCTGGAGGCGTAGGCGCTGACGGATTTGACGGGTCCGACGACCCATTGGACGAGGTCGATTTGGTGGATTCCCTGGTTCATGACGGCACCGCCGCCGTCGAGTTTCCAGGTTCCGCGCCAGCCGCCTTTTTCGTAGTATTCGTCGTTGCGATACCAGGGGGTGAAGGAGCCGGACCAGGCGAGGCGGCCGAATCGGCCGGCGAGGCGGGCGTCGCGGATGGCGCGGTTGGCTTCGTTCCAGCGATTTTGGAAAATTCCGGCGATTTTTACGTTTTGTTTTTTGGCGGCGTCGACCATTTCGTCGATGCGGTCGGTGTGAATTTCCATTGGTTTTTCGATGACGACATATTTTCCGTGTTTGATGGCAAGAAGGGCGGGATCGCGGTGCTGGCCGCTGGGTGTGCAAAGATGGACGGAGTCGATGCTTTCCTTGGCGAACATTTCTTCCAGGGTGTTGTAGACGGGGGCGGCGAGGCTGCTTTTGTCGAGAGCTTTGCGTCCTTTGGCGGTTTCGAGATCGCAAACGGCGGCTAATACGCACTGGGGGAGTTTGGGTATGGTTCGGACGTGCCATTCGCCGACAGTTCCGGTGCCGACGACGGCGCAACGCCATTGACGAGACATGGGCGGGTTCCTCCAGTAGATAAGGGAGCGTAAAGGATTGTGGGGGCTTGAACAAGCGAAATGCTAATATGGTTTGAAACGTATAATGATCATACTTTGGGAGGATACCCACGGCAGCGCCGTGGGCGTTCTGGGAAAGAAATCTTGAATCGAGATATTATTGGGGAAGGTGAGGAATTGGGTTGCCCCTTTCCAAGTTGGCCGACTTGGCCATAATTGGGGCGGGTGATTTGACGCGACGAGGAATTGGCTTATGGGTCCGACCAACGTGGCTTTGATTCGGTTGTACCAGTCCGACCAGAAACTCCGGCAGGCACAACAGCGATTAGACGCAGTGAGCAAAAATGTTCGCATCCAGGAGCGGAAGGTGGGGGAACTTTCGGAAAGGCTGCGGCTGGATCAATCCAGGCTGCGGGAACAACAGAGCCAATCGGGCCAGCTGGATCTGGAACTGAAGACGCGGGACGGAAAAATAGAGAAATTGCGGGCGCAGCAACAGAGTGCGAATACCAATCGGGAGTACCAGGCGTTCCTGGTGGAGATCAATACCGAGAAGCTGGATAAAGCGAAGGTGGAGGAACAACTGCTGCGATCAATGGAAACGGTGGAGAAACTTCAGACGGAGACACAGGAACTGGAAAAAGTGCTGGCGGCGGAGACGGAGAAACTGGATGGGATGCGCGCGGAGATCGGGGGGCGCGTGGCGGAGTTGCAGGCGGAGGCGGATGCGCTGAAGCCGGCAAGGCAGGAGGCGGCGGCGGCGGTGCCGGCGAAAGTGCGGGAGGCGTTTGAGCGGCTGGCGGATAAGTTTGATGGGGAGGCGATGAGCGCGCTGACTAAGCCGGATCGACGGCGCGAGGAATATGCTTGCTCGGTTTGCAATATGGATTTGGTGACGGATGTCTATAACAAATTGCATTCGCGGGATGAGCTGATGTTTTGTCCGAGCTGTCATCGGATTCTTTATATTCCGGATGAATTGCCGGTGGAGCTGGCGGTGAATAAGGTGAAGGAGAAGAAGGAGCCGCGGCGCGCGAAGGCGGAGGGAGCGGCGATGAATCGGCAGTCTTCGGCGGTGGATGTGGTGAAGTCGATCGCGATTGAAGAGACTGGCGAAGAGGCGGGGACGGGCGGGGGGGAAAGTTCGAATACGGAATCTTGAAATAAATGCCCCGACGGATAGCCCTTCGACCCCGGCGCGCCGGGACTCAGGGCGGGCTATCCGAGGGCTTTCTATTTTTTGAACATCTAGGCGATGACGGTTCCTGCGAATCAGCAAACACTCGACTTGGCGCGGCGAGAGCACCAGGCGGGGCGAATCGCGCGGGCGGAGATTTTGTATCGGCAGATTTTGGCGGAGAATGCGAATCAGGCGGACGCGATGGGGTTGCTGGGGCTGGCGATGTGCCAGACGAATCGGGCGGAAGAAGGGGTGGAATGGATCGGGCGGGCGATCGCGGTTTCTCCGAAGCGGGCGGATTTTCACTGCAATTTGGGGCTGGGGCTGGCGGCGCTGGGAAGAATCGGTGAAGCGGTGGCGGCTTATCGGCGGGCGGTGGAGATTCATCCGAATTTTGCGGAAGGATTTTTTAATCTGGGAAATGCGCTTTCGACGGCGGGAGAATGGGAGGGGGCGGTGGATGCGTTTCGACGGGCGCTGGCGGTAAGGCCGATTTATCCTGAGGCGGTTTGTAATCTGGATCGCGCGCTGGCGGAGATGGATCGGGGGCTTCGTGTGATCGAGGAAAGACGGCGAGACGCGGCGGAGCGGCCGGAGGATTTGAAGCGGCGGTATCGGCTGGCGGCGGCGCTGGAGGAGGAGGGGAAATGGGATGAAGCGCGAAGCGTTTATCGGGAGGCCATGGAATCGCGGCCGGGGGATGCGATGGCGCACTGGAGGTATGGGGTGGCGCTGCTGGGGGGAGGGGATTATGAGAATGGGTGGCGGGAATATGAATGGCGATTGCGCGTGGAGGAATTTCAGCGGAATCGGCGGGAACTAGTCGAGCCTTGGTGGGATGGAGGGGAACTGTCGGGGCGGCGAATCTTTCTGCATCCGGAACAGGGGCTGGGGGATACGATTCATTTTGCGCGGTATGTGAAGCTGGTGGCGCGGCGTGGGGGGGAAGTGGTGCTGGAATGTCCCAGGGAATTGAAGAGGCTGTTTGAGTCGCTGGAGGGAGTTGCGGAGATCGCGGATTGGGGAGGGCGGTTGCCGAGGTTTGACGTGCAGTGCGCGGTGCCGAGTTTGCCGCTGGTGATGGGGCTGCGCGGAGTGGAGGATGTGAGTTGGGATGGGGCTTATTTGAAGAGCACGGGGGAGAGCCGGGGGAAATTTTCGGATTTGATTCTGCAAGGAGAGGGGAGATTGAAAGTTGGGCTGGTGTGGGGGGGCGGGGCGATTCCGCCGGGGAGGTCGATTTCGCTGAAGATGCTGGCGCCGCTCGCGCATCGTGGTGTGCAATTTTTTAGTTTGCAGTTTGGGAAGGCGGCGGAGGAGGCGAAAAGTCCGCCGGCGGGAATGAATCTGATCGATGCGTCGGGACGGATCGCGGATTTGGCGGACTCGGCGGGGCTGATGGATCAGTTGGATTTGATCGTGAGTATCGATACGGCGGCGGCGCAATTGGCGGGGGCGATGGGAAAGCGAGTTTGGGTTTTGCTGAAGCGCGCGGCGGATTGGCGGTGGCTGGAAGATCGGGAGGATTCGCCCTGGTATCCGACGATGCGATTGTTTCGGCAAACTCGCGCGGGGGCGTGGCTGGCGCCGATTGAGAGGATGGGGGAGGCGCTGGCGATGCTGGCGACGTAATTTGGGGCTGGATTATGGGACTTTTTTGCGCGGTATCCCGGCGCGGGTCGGTTTTCGGGGTGTGACTGGTTCGGCGCGCGGGTGGCTCCTATAGTATCGACGCCGCTTTTGCCAAGCGGCGCGATATGACCTCGACGAATTCCGTGGGAGAGAACGCGGCAGCGGGCGCTTCGCGCAAGGGTCGGGCGTTGCGCGTGGTGTTGACGCTGGCGATTTTGGCGGCGGTGATCGGGTTTGTGGTCTGGTTCCGTCAGCGGAATTATGAATCTACGGATGATGCTTTTATCGACGGGGATGTGATTTCGGTCAGTCCGAAAGTGGCGGGGATCGTTCAGCATATTTACGTTCTGGACAACGAGCTGGTGAAAAAAGGGCAGATTCTGCTGACGATCGATCCGCGCGATTTCCAGGCGGCGCTGCTGGAGGCGCAGGGGAATTACAAGGCGGCGCAGGGGAAAGTGCTGGAAGCGCAGGCGGAAATCGACGTGGACCAGGCGGATGTGGGAGAGTCGGAAGCGGAGCTGGCGGTGGCCGAGGCGAACGCGGATAACGCGGATCGGGATTACCAGAGATGGGTGTCGCTGGAAGAGCAGGCGCGGTCCAAAGAGCAGATGGATAACGCGACGGCGGCGCAAAAGACGACGGCGGCGCTGGTGATTCAGGCGAAGGCGAAAGTGACTTCGTCGCAATCGCAGGTGGCGGACGCGCAGATGAATCTGGAGGTGGCCAGGGCACAGGCGGCGGCGGCGAAAGGGGCGTTGGACCAGGCACAGAATAATCTGGATTACTGCACCTTGAGCGCGGCGACGGACGGCGTGGTGACGCGCAAGACGGCGGAGGAGGGGCAGTATGTGCAAATTGACGAGCAATTGCTGTCGATCGTTCCGACGGATGTTTGGGTGACGGCGAATTTCAAAGAGACGCAATTGGATCGGATCGCGCCGGGGCAGGAGGTGGAAATTTCGGTGGATGCGTATCCGGATCGGACGTTGCATGGGACGGTGCAGAGTGTGCAGAACGGGACGGGGTCGCGGTTTTCGCTGCTGCCGCCGGAGAATGCGACGGGGAATTATGTGAAGGTGGTGCAGCGGGTTCCGGTGAAGATCGTGCTGGATGCGGGGCAGAACGAGGACATGGATCACCTTTTGTCGCCGGGGATGTCGGTGATTCCGTCGGTGAAGGTCAGGTGATCGGTCATGAAGGTGAATCCATGGCTGATCGCGGTGGTGGTCTCGATAGCGACGTTCATGGAGGTGCTGGATACCAGCATCGCGAATGTTTCGCTGCAGCATATCGCGGGGAGCATGTCGGCGAGCCAGGATGAGAGCACGTGGGTTCTGACGAGTTATCTGGTCGCCAACGCGATAATTTTGCCGATCAGCGGGTGGCTTGCGACGGTGATAGGTCGGAAGCGTTTTTACATGTTATGCGTGGCGATATTTACGGTGAGTTCGCTTTTGTGCGGACTGGCGCCGTCGCTGGGGTGGTTGATTTTCTTTCGGATATTGCAGGGGATGGGGGGCGGGGGATTGCAGCCGAGCGAGCAGGCGATTTTGGCGGACACGTTTACGGCGAAGCAGAGGGGACAGGCGTTTGCGGTTTATGGAGTGGCGGTGGTGGTGGCGCCGGCGATTGGGCCGACGCTGGGGGGATGGATCACGGATAATTTTTCGTGGCGGTGGATTTTCTTCATTAACGTTCCGGTGGGGATCATCAGTTTGTTGCTGACGTGGAATTTGCTGCAGGAATCGGCGGAGGCGGTGGCGCAGCGGCTGGCGATGGCGAAGCGCGGGTTACGAGTGGATTACATTGGATTTTCGCTGGTGGCGCTGGGGCTGGGGTCGCTGCAGATCGTTTTGGACAAGGGGCAGGAGGATGATTGGCTGGCGAGCGGATTTATCGCTTTGTTTACGGTGGTGGCGATCGTGGGACTGGTGGGGGCGATTTTTTGGGAATTTCATGTGGAAGATCCGATCGTGGATTTGCCGTTGCTGAAGAAGTTTAATTTTGCGTTTACGAACATCATGATGTTTTCGATTGGGTTTATTTTGTTTGGGACGACGCAGCTTTTGCCGCAGTACACGCAGAGTTTATTGGGTTATAGCGCGACGCAGGCGGGGCTGGTGATTTCGCCGGGAGGGTTTGCGGTGATGGCGTGCATGCCGCTGGCGGGATATTTGGTGGGGCGCGTGCAGCCGAAGTGGCTGATCACGTTTGGGATGTTCGTGGAGGCTTGCGCACTGTTTAACATGACGCGGTTTGATACGCAGGTTTCGTATAGCACGCTGGCCTGGGCGCGGGTGTTTCAGACGTCGGGGTTGGCATTCTTGTTTGTGCCTATTAATACGGTTGCGTATACGGGTTTGCCGAAGGGAAAGAGCAATCATGCTTCGGCGCTGATCAATCTTTCGAGAAATCTGGGGGGGAGCATTGGGGTTTCGCTGGCGAATACGCTGCTGTTCCGGCGGTCGCAGTTTCATCAGTCGAATTTGGTGAGCCATGTGGCGCGGGGGGATATTGTTTTTCGGGCGGCGCTGGATTCGATGACGACGATGCTGATGCGCGCGGGGTTGAGCCCGGGGGCGGCGCACGATCATGCGATGGCGGTGCTGTATGCGAATCTTCAGCGGCAGGCGGAGATGCTGTCTTATCTGGACGTTTTTAAGACACTGGGAATCGCGGCGTTTTGTATGATTGGGTTGATTTTGTTTTTGAAGAAGTCGAAGCCGGGGGATGTGACGGAGGCGGCGCATTGCTGGGGGATTGGAGACGGGCACGGAGGCACGGTGGGGGGTTGGTGGCTGGTGTGTGGGGGTGCGGGGCGCGACGGTCGGCCCCTCACCCTTACCCTCTCCCCATGTGTACATGGGGAGAGGGGATTCGTTGTGGGAGCGGTTTATGAGATATCGAAAAAAGCTGGCATTGAGTTTGATGGGTTTGTTACTCGCGTCTGGGTGCGAGGTGGGGCCGGATTATAAGGCGCCGGAGGTGACGGTGCGGCCGGCGTTTGCGGAGGCGGCTTCCACGCAGCCTTCGGCGGGGGATTTGGCTGCGCTGAAATGGTGGGAGGCGTTTGGTGATGCGGAGCTGAATTCTCTGATCTCCCGGGCGATGGAGAGCAATTTGGATATGCAGGAGGCGGAGTCGCGGTTGCGGCAGGCTCGGGCACAGCGAGGTGTGGTGGGGGCGGATCTTTGGCCGACGGCGAATGTTTCGGCGGGATATCAGAATGGGCGGGGGAGCAAAAATGTGGTGATTCCGCAGGGGGCGTTTGGGTTTGCGTCTCCGACGACGGCGAGGCCGATAGCGACGCCGGCGCTGGTGAGGGCGGCGGGGACGCCGGCGACGGTTTCGGCGCCGTCATTGCCGGATTCGGCGGCGGGGTTGAATCCGCTGGGGCAGGGAGGGTTGCCGGGCGTGGAGACGCAACTTTATCAGGGAGGATTCGATGCGTCGTGGGAGTTGGATATTTTTGGGGGGAATCGGCGTGCCGTTGAAGCCGCGGACGCGGTGACGGGGGCGACGATCGAGGACCGGCGGGATATTTTGCTGTCGCTGGAAGCGGAGGTGGCGCGGAATTATGTCGAGCTGCGACTAGCGCAGCGGCAATTGCAGATCGCGGCGGATAATCTGCACGACCAGCAGGAGACGTTGAAGCTTACGCAGTCGCGATATCGGGCGGGGTTTGTCACGGACCTGGATGTGGCGCGGCAGGCGGCGCAGGTGGCGGCGACGGCGGCGACGCTGCCGGCGTTTGAGGCGGAGGTTCGGCATTCGATTCACCAGATGGGGATTTTGCTGGGGGAGGATCCGGATGCGCTGACGGATGAATTGGAGGCGGGGGCGCCGATTCCGCCGGCGCCGCCGGCGGTGCCGGTGGGGTTGCCGGTGGAACTGGTGCGGCGCAGGCCGGATATTCGGCGGGCGGAGAGGGAACTGGCGGCGGCATCGGCGCGAATCGGGGTTGCGACGGCGGATTTATATCCTAAGTTTAGTTTGACGGGGTCGTTTGGCGTCGATAGCTCGAATTTGAATAACCTGGTGGAGTGGAACAGCCGGTATTTTGCGATCAATCCGGGGGTGAGCTGGCCGATTTTTGACGCGGGGAGGATTCGATCGAATATCGCGGTGCAAAAGGAATTGGCGCGGCAGGCGGCGCTGGATTATCAGCAAACCGTGCTGATGGCGCTGGGCGAAGTGGAAGATGCGCTGGCGAATTATCGGCTGGAGCAGATTCGCCGGCGGGCGCTGGCGGATTCGGTTGAGGCGTCGCAACAGGCTGTCGATCTGGCGCGGCAGCAATATCAGCGGGGCGTGATCGACTTTTTGGCGGTGCTCGACGCGCAGCGGGATTTGTTTGAGGCGCAGACGGTGCTGGCGGAAAGCGATGGGGCGGTTTCGACGGATTTGGTTGCGATTTACAAGGCGCTGGGCGG
>JBEKPV010000112.1:0-14289 GCA_049520395.1 Tepidisphaeraceae bacterium | reverse complement strand
ATGTGGGTGAGACGGGGGGACATTGCACCTTGCAGGAGTCGAACCTGCAACCTTCGGTTCCGTAGACCGACGCTCTATCCAATTGAGCTAAAGGTGCGGTCAGGGGGGGTATCATTTCGCGGGGTTTGGGGGGTGTCAAGGATTGGCGTGCCGACGGTTGCGTTTGGAGGCGGTTGGCGGCAGACTGGCCGTCCATGTCTCTTTATGCCATCGAGACCTACGGGGAACTGCGTCCGCATATTGAGGAGGAGTGGCTGCTCACCAACGGGCTGGGGACCTATGCGGCGGGGACGGTGGTGGGGTGCAATACCCGGCGGTATCACGGATTGCTGTGCGCGGCGACGACGCCGCCGGTGGGGCGGGTGATGCTGCTGAATCGGGTGGGGGAGATTCTGGTTGTCGATGGGGATGAAAGCCGGTTGCTGGAATTTTCAATCAATCAGTTTTTCGATCGGTTTCATCCGCGCGGGGATCGATATCTGCAGCGGTTTGAACTGAATGAGGGGTTTGCACAGTGGAAATATGAGGTGGAGGGGATTCGGGTTATCAAGCAGGTGCAGGTGCCGTGGAAGATGAACGTGGCGGGGGTGCGATATACGGTTGTGTCGGAGCGGCCGGTGGAATTGCGGCTGCTGCCGTTTATGCGACTGCTGGATTTTCATCACCTGCGGCGCGGGCAGGCGAATTTTCAGGGGGCGTATGAAGAGAAAAGCGTTTGGGTGAAGGACGGGGCGAATCGGGTTTCGATCGTTTCGGATAATGGGTCATTTGTGTGCCAGCCGGATTGGTGGTTTAGCCATATTTATTCGGTGGAGACGGAGCGCGGGTTGGATGATACGGAGGACCTTTATACGCCGGGGCATTTTTCGCTGAAGGTTTCGGGGACGGCGACGATCACGCTGTGGGCGAGTGCGGGGGAGGAGCGGGTGCTGGACTGGGAGGCGCAATTGGAGCGTCGGCGGCGGGCGGCGTCGCCGCTGCCTTGGAAGAATCCGTCGCCGACGGTGGCGGGATTGGCGCGGGCGGGAGGGGATTTTGTGGTGAGTCGGAAATCGCCGGATGAGAGGGACGGGTCGACGATCATTGCGGGGTATCCGTGGTTCGCGGATTGGGGGCGGGACACGATGATCTCGCTGCCGGGGTTGCTACTGACGACGGGACGGTTTGAAGAGGCGAAGCAGGTTTTGAGCGTTTTTGCGCAGTATGTCAGCGAGGGGATGATTCCGAATCGGTTTGACGACAACACCAATGAGCCGTCTTACAACACGGTGGACGCGAGTTTGTGGTTCATTCACGCGGCGTTTGAATATGCGCGGCTATCGGGGGATCAGAAGACGATGGGGGAGGTGTTGCGGCCGGCGTGCGAGGCGATCGTGGCGGGGTATACGCGGGGGACGCGGTTTAAAATCGGGGTCGATCCGGCGGATGGGCTGGTGACGCAGGGGGATTTTGGGACGCAACTGACGTGGATGGATGCGAAGACGGACGGGGTGGCGTTTACGCCGAGGCAGGGGAAGGCGGTGGAGATCAACGCGCTTTGGTTTAATGCGCTGAAACTGCTGGGGAATGAATCGGAGGCGCAGCGCGTGGCGGGGAGTTTTCGGAAGGCTTTTTGGATCAGCCCGTTTCGGGGACTGGCGGATGTTGTGGATGGTCCGCGGCGGGATGTGGCGGTGCGGCCGAACCAGATTTTCGCGGTGAGTTTGCGGCATAGTCCGCTGTTGCACGAGGAGCAGGCGGCGGTGGTGGAGACGGTGAAGCGTGAATTGCTGACGCCGGTGGGATTGCGGACGCTGTCGCGGAACGACCCTAAATATCACGGGGTTTATAGGGGATCGCAGCGGAAGCGGGATGAGGCGTATCACAACGGGACGGTTTGGCCGTGGCTGTTGGGGGCGTTTTTGGAGGCGTATTTGCGGGTGAATCAGAGGTCGGCGCAATCGCAGGATCAGGCGCGGCGGTGGCTGTCGCCGCTGATCGAGACGATGCAGAAGGGGTGCATCGGGCAGATCGCGGAAATTTTTGAAGGCAACGAGCCGCATCGGGCGTGCGGGTGCTTCGCGCAGGCGTGGAGCGTCGCGGAGACGCTGCGGCTGGCGGTTGAATTGGGCCTTTGAGCGTGATGGGCGTGCGGCGCAATCCACTGTTTATTCTGGGGTGGGTATTTTTAACGGGGCGGTTTTGTTTTGCGCAGAATTTAACGCTGCCGTTGCACGGGTATTTTCATGCCGGGCGGGGGATGCCTGTGGGGGCGGATTTTTCCGGAGGCGGAGTTGTCGAAATTTCCGGTGAGGGGGCGATCACGTCGCGCGCTGTGGGCGAGGCGGGGGGGCATGTGGTGTTTCCATTTTTGGCGATCGACGCGAGGGTGCGCGCTACTGGATTGGAATTGCATGGGCTGGAGGATTCGGACTGCCTGGTTGGAGACGGCGGGGATGATCCGGCGGCGGCGGGGGAGATTTTTTCCAGTGCGCGGGTGATTGTGGTGCGTCTTGATCCGGTGCATCCGATTTTGGGTCCGGCGATGGCTTGGGAGAGTTTGGATGGGCTGGTGGTGACGCCGATTGGTCTGGCAAATATTTCGGAGGAGACGCTTGAGGAATTGAACGCGGGGGGAGTGACGATCGCGGTGGAGGGAGGGAGTGAGCCGGGGGCGGGATTGGCCTGGGGGCGGGAGGGAGGGTTTTGGGTGGCGCGGGGGGTGCGGGGTATTTCGGCGGGGGTGAACCCGGATGCGTTTGCGCCGACGATGCAGTGGATGGGGGGGAAAAGTTGGGATTTTCGGCGGGAAATCGTGCTCTTGGGGATGCTGTTTGGAATTCTGGCGGGGGGGATTTGCCTGTCGCGATCTCGATGGGCGGTGGGGGCGGTGGTGGGATTGGCGGCGGTTTTTTGCTGGGGGGCGGATTGGAATAATCGCGGGGTTTCGCCGGTCGAGTCGGCGGCGGGGATTGTGGAATTTGACGTCGATCGGGAATTGGCCGTGGCGGATGTTTGGGCTTATGTGCGGTCGCATCGGGATGCGGATTTCGATCTGGATGTTTCCGGACTGGTTCATCCGATGGCGATGGAAGATGAGCAGTGGAAGAATTGGAATCTGGTGCTGTGGTGCGGATCGGACGGGAGGCCGATTTCGCTGAGGGGGCGACTGGCGGCGGATGAGGCGCTGGCGGTGATGATGAGGCGCGTGACGGGTGCGGGGATTTCGTTTGCGGGCGAGGTGGATTCGCCGATGCGATTTTTGGCGGGGGGGGAGTTGTATGGCGCGTATGAGATAGCGGGGCAGAATGGGGCGGGAGTCAGGGATGCGGAGACTGAACAGACGCGGTGGGGGACGATTGTTTTGAGGGCGATTAACTGATCTTGATGAAGCTGGCGCGGGGGCCCCACCGCCCCCCGCCCCACCACCCGCCCCCGCCCACCCCCGCCCCCCCCCACCACCCCCCGCCCCGGAAGATTTTGGTTTTGTCGACGGTGATGTGTCCGTCGTCGCCGAGGGTGATGGCGAAACGGTTGAGGGGGAATTGTGCGGGGCCGCCTGTGACGTCGCCGTTGATGTCGAAGGTGGCGCCGTGCCTGGGGCATTTGAAGGTGAGGCCGTCGGGGGTTTTAAGTGTGCCGCCGCGATGGGTGCAGATGGCGGTGCAGGCGTAGAGGTGGCCTTCGTGGCGGATGACGGCGACCTTGTTGTGTTTTAGAAATTTTTTGGAGATGCCGTCGGCGGGGTAATCGGCGAGGGTGCCTACGTCGAGGATAGTGGGTTGTGACGTGGGCAAGGTGGTGGGGAGCGTGGTCTGCGCTAAAAGCTCGGCGGGATCGCAGAGACAGCCGAGGCAGGCTGCGGCGGTGGCGGCGGCCGCGGCGGTTAACAATTGGCGGCGATTCATCGGTTGATCCATGGAGAGACGTCCTTTTTTGAGTGCTGGGATTATCATAATGGTTGGGCGAATGGGGGCAAATGAAGTGCAGAAATCCTGATCGCCCAAGCTCTTGCGAAACGATTGCGGAAAACCGCGGGGTGAGGCGGGTTGAGGGGGCTGCGCTAAGCCGGCGCTAATCGCTTGACGGAACGCGAGGTAGAATCAAATGTATGGGGGTACAACCGACGCGCGGCATCAGATATGGGAACTGAGATGAGACTTGCCGGGAGAGAGCTCATGAGTCGGATGAACGAAGGTGGCAAGCAGCCGTCTGTAGTCCGAGCGAGTGTGCCCGCTCCGCTTAGCGCCAAAAAGCGGGTGCTGGTGGTGGACGATGAGAAAGACATCGTCGATCTCGTGGCCTACAACCTTGGGCGCAATGGGTACGACACGCTGGTTGCGACCAACGGGAATGAAGCGCTGGAGATGGCGAAGAAGTCCGCGCCGGATTTGATTATTCTGGATCTGATGTTGCCGGGGTTGGACGGGACGGATGTGGCGCGGCGGCTGAAGGCCGATCCGCAGACGGCTTCGATTCCGATCGTGATGCTGACGGCCAAGGGGGAAGAGACGGATGTTGTGGTGGGATTGACGCTGGGGGCGGACGACTATGTGACCAAGCCGTTCAGCATCAAGGTGCTGCTGGCGCGGGTTGCATCGGTGATGCGGCGGGCGGAGACGAGCAGCGCGGCGCCGGAGGGTGGATTGCTGCGGGCGGGGCCGCTGAGCATTGATACGTTGAAACATGAAGTGGCCGTGGAGGGGGAGACGATCAAGCTGACGCTGACGGAGTTTAAACTTCTGGCGGCGCTGGTGCAGGCGCGCGGGCGGGTGCTGACGCGCGACCAGTTGATGGATAAAGCGATGGGGACCGATGTTTTTGTGACGGATCGGGCGATCGACGTGCATATCACGGCGATTCGGAAAAAACTGGGTTCGGCGAGCTGGCTGGTGCATACGGTGCGGGGGGTGGGGTATCGGTTGCGGGAATCTCCGGAAGAAACCGACTGATCCATGAGAAACCGACTGACCGCCGGTGATGTCGGCGGTACAATCCTCCGACGGTGGTCGGAGTATGGGATTAAAGCGATTTTTAATTAGTGGGTTGATTCCGCTGATCGGGGCGGCGTTCCTGGTGGGCTTTGCGGAATACGCGGCGACGTCGGCGCCGCCGGGGTGGCGGTGGGCGGCGGCGCCGGCGGCATCGGTCGCGGCGGCGGGGCTGCTGCTGCTGATCGTTTACCAACTGCAACGACGCCTGTGGCTGCGGCCGGTTCGACATTTGGAGGATGTGGCGGCGCGCATGACCAACGGGGATTGGTCGGAGCGAGCCCAGCTGGAGGGAACGGAAGCGGTCCGGGGAATGGCGGGGCATCTGAATCTGCTGGCGGCGCAAGTTCAGAAACAATTGACCGATCTTCAACAACAGCGCGGCGGTTTGCGGGCGCTGATGGACACCATGCCGGATCCGATCCTGGCGGCGGATGCGCAGGGGCGAATCGTGCTGCTGAACGCGCCGGCGGCGCAGCTTTTGTCGGTGACGCCTTCGGAAGTGCTGAATCAAAAATTGGTCAATGTTGTGAATGACGAGGAGATCGTCCGGCTGTATGAGGCGCTGATCGCGGGGTCGGGGGGGGCGGCGGTCGCCAATGCGGTGCAACGGGAAATTCGACTGGCGCGCAATGGGCAGAGATCGACCTATCAGGCGGTGGCGCGGCGGATGGCGAGCGGATCGTCGCTGCTGGTGCTGCGCGATGTGAGCGCGCTGGCGGGGGCGATGCAGATGAAGACGGATTTCGTGGCGAACGCGAGCCATGAATTGCGGACGCCGATCGCGGCGATCAAGGTGGCGTTTGAGACGCTGCGGGACGTTTATCACGACGATCAGGCGCAGACGGATCGGTGCATCAACGTGATCGACGGGCAATTGCGGCGGCTGGAGGAGATGCTGCGGGATTTGATGGATTTGTCGCGCGTGGAGAGCCAGGAGAATCGGCCGCGGGTGGCGGTGGTGAAGACATCGGATTTACTGGCGACGGTGAAGTCGGCGCTGGGGCCGCAAGCGCGGGAACGGAACGTGGAACTGAGGGTTGGGGACGATGATCCGGCTTCGCCGCGGGAATTTTTTACGGATACGCGATTGTTCCATCTGGTGGTGAAGAATCTGGTGGAGAACAGCATTAAATTCACGCCGGGCGGGGGGAAAGTGGTGGTGAGCATCCGGCAGACTTCGCCGGACCTGGTGACGGTGACGGTCGCGGACACGGGGATCGGGATCGCGCGGGAACATATCGATCGGGTTTTCGAGCGGTTTTATCAGGTGGACGCGGCGCGGAGCGGAAGCGCGGGGCGCGGATCGGGCCTGGGGCTGGCGATCGTGAAACATGCGGTGCACGCGCTGGATGGATCGGTGAAACTGGAATCGGCGGTGGGAGTGGGGACGACGATCACGTGCCAGTTTCCGCAGCCGGAGGCGGCGGAGGCGCCGGAGAAGCGGGTTGCGCCGGCGATGGAGGAATGAGTTGGGGGGGGTTAGTTTGCGAACTGGCGTGTCATCAATCCCAACGGATGGCTATCCGTTGGCTTTCTTTTGGGGAAATGAGGCGTTGCGCGGAGTGAAATTTAGTTTGGCCAGGAGTGGAATGGCGACGCCGGGGAGGAGCCAGAGGGTCCATTGCTGGATGAAGCCTAGGCAGAACATGGGGATGGCGGCGGCGACGGCGAAAGCGACGCGATAGATCGAGCGGCGGCCGGGAGTGATGCGCAGCCAGACATAGGCGGGGAAAATCAGGCCGTAGAATCCGAGGAAGGCTCGATAAACGATCTCGCCGCCGGCGAGGTTGTGGTTGAGGGGGAAGCGCGGGGGGGCGATTCCCAAAATGACGGCGACCACCAGGGCGAGGGCGAAGATCGCGAACTGGCGCAGGGAGATGCTTCGGACGCGGCCGGCTAATTGGCGAGCGTGGGCGGCGGAGGTGAAGGCGCTGTGGGCGATCATGTGCAGGGCGACAATGAAAACCATTTGCGGATAAAGATGGCGGGCGAGGAAAAGCACCACCGGTCCGCTGTAGGCGGCGGTGAAAAGAATCATGAGGGGAAAAAGAACGCAAAAGCCGAGCGTGAAGGCGACGCGCCCCTCGGCGGGAGCGGTGGCCTGGCGGGCGGCGTGAAAGGTGAGATCGAGATAGGGGCAGAGGAGGAATCCGAATAGGCAGACGGGGGCGAGCCAGAGTGCGTCACTGGGGGGGAGAGTGGTGGGGGAGAGGGCCAGGGGTTGGGTGACGTAGGGGATGTCGCCGCGATAGAGGCCGATCGCCAGGGCGATGAGGGAGACGGTCAGGACCAGGACGGCGGCGAGGAATTTTCCGACGCCGGGCCATTGGAGGAGGATCCAGAAGAAAGTGAAGGCGACGGCGAGGATGGCTCCGCTGGCCGGTCCGGCGAAGCGGCGGATGATCCAGGCGGCGAAAAAGGTGTGGAAGAGAATGGTGATGAGGGAAAACCAGATGCAGGCGGATTCGTGGCGGTCAACCAGGCGGCGGCTTTGGGCGGGGTCGCGCAGGACCCATCCCATGGCGGCGGCGCCAAGGCAATTGGGAATCGCGAAGACCCAGAAGCCGGGCCAGCCGAGATCGCGGAGGAGGATGACCGGCAGGAACATGCCGATGCACCAGGTCCAGGACATGGCGAGAAAGATGGCCCAGCCGAATGCGCGGAAAAGGCTGGCGGGGCGAGGGGCCGGGGTGATGGGTGATGGATGAGTGGTGATTGACGAAGGAAATGCCGCGCCGGGGGATGTTTGTCAATTGCCGGCGTCGATCGGCGGCGCGACCGTTAGCGACCGACCACGCGCTGGATCACATGCTCTGGATATGTTTCTCGTCGAGGATGGGCTGTCCGGACTTTACGAGGGCGTGGCGCGGGAGGCGCACGGTGAAGAGCGTTCCGGCTTCCTGGGTTGAGGTCACGTCGATCGATCCGCCGTGGGATAATGCGATTTCGCGGGCGATATACAGCCCCAACCCGATGCTGCCGGGACGGTTTGCCGTTGGCCTGCCGGCACTTGAACCGCGCACGAGCGGTTCAAATATCTTTGGCAGTTCGCCTGGCGAAATCGGGGGCCCCCCGTTGTGAACCATAAATACAATACCTGACGCTCCTCCGCTGAGCCTCAAATCAATTGGCGCGTCTTTCGCCCCGTGTTGAACGGCGTTTCCCAGGAGGTTGGAGATCATTTGACGGAGGCGATCGGAGTCCCAACTGCCGGTAAGGTCGCCACCGGATTCAAGCCGAATCAACCGGTCCGGGAAACTGCTGCGGTATTCGGAGAAAACCGCCTGGCACAGCGTGCCTAAATCCATCGGAGCGGCTTCGACGGGCATCCCCGCGCCAAGCCGGGTCCGGGTGTAATCAAGAAGGTCGCTGATCATGCGTGTCATTAACGAAACGCTGGAAGAAATCTGTGAAGCCGTCTGAGTGGATTCGGAGTTGGGCTTGGTCAACTGCGCGAGCAACGCCGCCGACATCGCGATCGAATTCAAGGGGTTTCGCAGATCGTGACTTAGAATCGCCAGAAAAAGGTCTCGGGATTGATCGACCCGTTTTGTGTAACTGCAAACCGCTTTGGTCAGCGATTGGTCGATCGACTCGTTAAACCGGGTCAAATCTTCCACGTCGCGGTCGTCCGCTTCCGGCGCGGAAAGACGCCAGAGTTCGAGCACACTGGCGCGCAGTGCCCGATATTCGGAGACCACTTCCATCAGGTTAAACCCCGAACCGAGTCTGCCGACCGCATGCATCTCCGACGCCCCATTGAGGCCTGCGCCATCATCAAGCGGGTGCCCTCTGGCTTTGGCCGCCCGCTGCGGGACGCTTTGTGACGACCTCATGTCGTGTACGGTGGCGAGGAGGATGGCGTCGGCATGGTCACGCAGTGCGAGCGTATTCATCTCCGCGCCTGGCGCGATGCCGCGGGCGAATGTGTCCCATTCCAGTAGAATGGGCTCCATGTTCGATAGGATGAAATCCGCTAGCCGCATAAGGTAAACCGATCAGACCACGCCCGGCTCGACGCGAAGCCGACGGGCCAATTGCAATTCATTGGAGCGCTGCGAAGAATGTCATTATACGCGTTTCCCACCAAAAGAGCGATGGTCAATCTTGATTGGTCGGGAATTTGGTCAGATTTGTCGTTGGTACTCGTGCACAAGTCGGAACCCGCCGTCAGCCAGCGTGCTCACAACGCGATTCAAGTGAGATTTCGTGACCGCGAAAAAAGTGGAGTATTCGTCGTGGTCGGCGAAGATCACGAAGGGTTTGGGTGTTGGCACAAATAGGAAATCAAGCCAGTCTTGGAGTGCGACGGTGAGCAATTCGGCCGCATCTTCGCCGCCGCATGAAAGTGACCAATCGTGGAGATAGGGAGAGGAGTCTCTGCTTTTTGCGGCAATAGATTTCCTGGCAATAAGCGCGTTGAGGTTTCTCGGTTCAAAAATCACTTTATCGAAGGTGACGATTGCCTTCTGGATTGGTTGGATGCACGAAAGGATGCCCGCCACAAATGGCTGTAGATTCTTCAGGGGTGTGCGAAAAGTCTGCTGATACCGCCATGGCGTTTGCCTAAAGCGTTTGAGCGAGCCCGGGGTTTCTGAAAGCGTCATCTCCATTTTGCGAAGTTGGATTTTAGGATCGGCGGCTGGCCGGATTGGGGTCAGAGGATCGAGTCCCGGTCTGCCTATTTGGACTCGGCGTGCAATTTCCTTCGCGCCATTTTCACTTTGGCCTGGGCTTTGGGGGTGACGTGGAAAGTGGCTTCGCAGCGGCCGACGCGTTTGTCGCGTTGGCCGCGCTCGTAGACTTGCTGGGTGATGTCGAGATCGAGGGTGATGTTGAATTCCTGGCCGGTGGCGAGAAATTTGTGGATGTCTTCGCGGGGGATCATTTTGTAAACTGCGGGTCCGAAGCAGGGTCGCAGGAAGGTGTATTCGAGATGTTTGCAGACGACCATGTAATCGCCGCCGCAGATACCGAAGACATACATGCCGCCGGCGATTTCGCTATTGGCCAGGAGGGCGCCGCCGGCCATGGCGCGGTACCAGTTTCGGTTAAATCGGCGGAAGGGGAGGATGGCGGCGGAGTTGGCGTCGATGGGCTTCATCTTGATTCCGCTGAAGAAGGCGTAGGGGAGCCAGATGAGGGAGCAGATGCGATGCCAAAAGTTGTCGCGGACGGAGAGGCGGCTGATGAATTCTTCGATAATGTCGTACCATCGGGAGAGTCTGCCCGGCGGGATGTGAGCCCCGATGGGGAGACGGGAGGGTGTGCGTTCCTCGGAAATGGGTTTGGAGGGGGGCTGTGCCGCTGGGGCGGCGGGGACGAGGTCGTGAGATTGTGCGGGGATGGTGCTCATTTAGGTGACTATCGGCCTTATCTATACGCGGATTGACGCCTGTTCGTCAAAGAGAACTTTCGTCAAATATGAACTTTAAACAGGAGGTTTTGTGCCAAAAGCGAGTGGAAATTACGAGAGTGAGATACGCGAGGGGCGGATTTTGGCTGGAATGACGTTTAGCCAGCGTGTTTGGGCGCTAACGGCGCGGATTCCGCGGGGTAGGGTGGTGACGTACGGGGATTTGGCGAAGAAGCTGAAATCGGGCAGCCGGGCGGTGGGATATGCGCTGCACCGGAATCCGTATGCGCCGCAGGTTCCGTGTCATCGTGTTGTGGGAAGCGATGGGAGGTTGGTTGGTTTTGCCGGTGGATTGCCGGCGAAGCGGAAGCTGCTGGAGTCGGAGGGGGTGAAGATATTGGGTGAAAAGGTGGATCTGGCGGGGCATCGAGTTTAGCAGCGTCCTGCTAGTGCTCGGTGTAGGCGATGATGCCGTCGTTGACCTTCCAGAGCAATTTTTCGAGCATGATTTTGTCATCGTGGGGAAGATGGCTCATCAAGGCGGCGGTGCGGTGGTAGTAGTCGGGGAGAATTTTGTCGAGGTATTGGATACCGGCGTCGGTTAGTTGCACGCTGGCCATTCGATGGTCGTTGGTGTCGGGGACGCGAGTGATGAGCTGGTCGCGTTCGAGGCCGTTGAGCAATCCTGTCATGGTGGCGCGGGTGACGCCGCAGCGGCGGGCGAGGTCGGATGGCGCCAGTCCCTTGGAGGGATCACGGTTGAGGACCATCATGGTGCTGAAGCGTCCCTGGGAGGTGTTGTTGCGCGCCCAATAGGCTTCGAGGGCGGCGAGCATGTCGCTGGCGACGCGCATGAGTACAAGGCTGCATTCGACGGAGGCTGGGTCTACATCGGGATAGCCCTCGCAGCGTTTGCAGATGGCTTCGTACTTGGGCAGGTCGCGTAGATAGAACATGCCGCCACTCATGGCCGATATAGTACCGCGTGGAACGAAAACAACAAAAATCAGACATTTCTTAAATAGGAGAATCCTATAGGGGATTTTGGGGTTTAAATCCGATATGGGGTCCCTTGCAAAGAAAAGGCGGCGTCAATAGACTCTGGGCCCTCATCGGCGCCCAACGCCTCGGGCGGCTTCGGCAAGCCGCGGCGTGGCGGTGAGTCGCAACGGTTGCCATGGTCGGTATAGTTTCAACGTCTTCCTGGCCGGCGGTTTTGCCCCTGCCACCCCTTTTTTTGGCGGATATTCGGATCGCGGTTGCCCCGGCGGCAATTTTGGTGCTTTGCGTCATCGCGGCGGTGGGGACGCTGTTGCTTTTGCCGGCGAAGAATCGACCGGACGGCTCCGTGTTAGGGGGCTTATTGGTGACGGCGGCGGCGGTGATTTTGGCGGTGATCATGATTCACTCGGCCGCCGGGGATGATCTTTCGGGGACGGGGCCTTATTTCTGGATTTTTTCGGCGGTGGCGATCGCGTCGGCGCTGCGCGTAATCACGCATCCGAGGCCGGTTTACGCGGCGCTCTATTTTGTGCTGACGGTGTTTGCCAGCGCGGGTTTGTTCGTGCTGATGTTCGCGGAATTCATGGCAGCGGCGCTGGTGCTGATTTATGCGGGGGCGATCCTGGTTACGTACATTTTTGTGATCATGCTGGCGGCATCGGCGCAGAGCGGGGTTACGGGGACGCTGCCGGCACTCGCGGAATGCGACGTGGAGAGCCGGGAGCCGTTTACGGCGTGCTGTGTTGGATTTGCGCTGATGGGTGTGCTTCTGTTTTTGATTTTCGACAAGGCGGATCGGATGACGCCGTCGCTGGTTCCGGCGACGCCGGCGGCGGTGATGTCTGGGGATGACGAAGCGGTGCACGGATCGACGCAGTCGCTGGGGGCGTATCTCTTTCGGGATCAGATGGTTAGTTTGGAACTGGCGGGGTTGATTTTGACGGTGGCGATGGTTGGGGCGATCATCATCGCCCGGCGGCGGGTGACGTCGGATGTGGAGACGTTTGAAATTTCCACGGAAACCATCGTGGCGACGATGACGCCGCTGAGCGACGATCCAAACAGCATTCCGGTTTATGGAACGACCAACCCGGCGCAGAAGGCATTTCCGGAAACTTAGATGACGACATCGGCGTTGCAACATTTTCTGGCGGTGGGGGCGATTATGTTCGCCATCGGGCTGATCGGGTTTATGACTCGGCGGAATCTGATCGTCATTTTTCTTTGCACGGAATTGATGTTTCAGGCGGTGGCGATCAATCTGATCGCGTTTAGCCGGTATGGCGAAAGTCTGGCGGGGCAGGCGTTTGTGATTTTTGTGCTGGTGATCGCGGCGGCGGAGGCATCGCTGGCGCTGGGCCTGGTGGTGCTGCTGTATCGGCGGCGAAATACCCTGGACGCGGATGCGTGGCGGGATTTGAAGGGTTAGGCGGCGGAGACGAAGATGGAAGAGCTGTTTGCAGTTCGATATTCGTACCTGATCCCGCTGCTGCCGTTGCTGGGGGCGGCGATCTCGGGATTTTTCGGGGCGAAAATCCTGCGCGGCAAATCACACTGGCCGATTTGGCTGGGAGTCGGCGCCAGCGCGGCGATCAGTATCGCGTTTTTGATTCAGATGATCGCGATGTGGAAATCGGGGGCGCCGACGCTTTGGGCGGTGAAGGACTGGTATACCTGGATCGAGTCGGGGAATTTCAACGTGACGGCGGGGTTTTTCTTTGATCCGCTGACGGCGGTCATGCTGGCGGTGGTGACGGGGATCGGGTTTTTGATCATCGTTTTTGCCGCGCGATATATGCGGGGGGAAGAGGGATACTTCCGGTTCTTTGCCTATCTGGGGCTGTTTATCTTCGCGATGACCTGCCTGGTGATGGGGAACAACTTTGTGATGCTTTACCTGGGATGGGAAGGGGTGGGACTTTGTTCGTATTTGCTGATCGGGTTTTACTACGAGAAGCCGTCGGCGGTGGCGGCGGCGAAGAAGGCGTTTCTGGTCAACCGCATCGGGGATTTCGGGTTTGGGCTGGGAATCCTGCTGATCTGGAAGGCGTTTGGATCGGTGAGCTTTTTTGGGGACGCGGCGGGGTTGCATCCGGGGGTTTTCCAGATGGCGATGACCCCGACGCTGGGGCAAGCGCACGCGATGAAATATATTCCGTTTTTGCTGATGCTGGGTGCGTTTGGCAAATCGGCGCAGTTTCCGCTGTATGTGTGGTTGCCGGACGCGATGGAAGGTCCGACGCCGGTTTCGGCGCTGATCCATGCGGCGACGATGGTGACGGCGGGCGTTTATATGATCGCGCGGTGCGGGACGCTGTTTGTGGGGAACCAGGCGGCGATGATGACGATTGCGGCGGTGGGCACGTTTACGGCGCTGCTGGCGGCGACGATCGCACTGCGGCAATTCGATCTGAAGAAAGTTTTTGCGTATAGCACGATCAGCCAATTGGGTTTTATGTTCGCGGGGGTGGGGGTTTTGGCGCCGGTGGCGGGGGTGTTTCATCTGGTGACGCACGCGTTCTTCAAGGCATTGCTGTTCCTCTGCTCGGGCGTGGTGATGCACGCGATGGCGGGGGAACTGGATATGCGAAAGATGTCGGGGTTGAAGAAAATTTTGCCGATTACGAATGTTTTCATTCTGGTGGGATGCTTGGCGCTGTCGGGTTTTCCGTTTTTCAGCGGGTTTTTCTCCAAGGATGAGATCGTGGCGGCGGCGTTTCGACATAGCTTCCTATTGGGGAGCGTGCTGCTTTTCACGGCGTTTTTGACGGCGTATTACACGTTTCGGCTGTATTTTCAGGTGTTCCAGGGGTCGCTGGTGGTGCCGGAGCCGGCGCACGGTGGGGGACATGATTCGCATGGGCATGATTCGCATGGGCATGGGGAGGAGCATCACAATCATGAGCCGTTTGGGATGATGTTGCCGCTGGCGGTTTTGACGGTGGGGGCGCTGTTTGC
>JBEKPV010000111.1:0-20220 GCA_049520395.1 Tepidisphaeraceae bacterium | reverse complement strand
CGAATTCTTTGCTGACCGAGCCGCCGGCGGAGAAGAAGGCGATCTGAATTCCGTCGAAGCTGGACTTGGTCAGCGGCTCGACGGTGTAGGTGTTTCCGGAGAATTGGATTTTCTTGCCGGCGCTGCGCGGGCTGGCAAGCAGGCGCAGGGATTTGATGGGGAATCGGCGCTCGGAAAGAATGGTTAGAAATTCCTGGCCGACGGCGCCGGTGGCGCCGACGATGGCTACGTTCACGGACATGCATCACTCCCTGAATTACGGGAAAATATCGCAGGACGCCCTGACGCGTCAGCTCCGCTTGCGGCGGCGGCGACGACTCGTGCCGTTGCGGCCGAATTTTAATTCCGTCACGAGCAGGAGATCCAGGATGCTGAAGTTATCGCCCCCGCTGGAGACGATTACCGTGCGGCCGGCGGGCGTATGCCAAAGAAGTTCGGGATGCGGAACTGGAAATTCTGCCCCGTCGGCCGTGTACATCACAAAGGGCCGGAACGGCCGGGACTGCATGGCTTTTTTTAGCTGCTCGACGGTCATGTGGGCATTATATAAGCGGAAAGTAGAGAGTAGAAAGTAGGTGCCGCGATGGTGCTCGCCGCGGGCCGGGGAGAGCGATCGTTCGTTTGCGTAAGCCTTTGTTCCTGCTCTACTTTCTGCTTGCTACGGCTCTCCCTCTATTGTCCCGGCTTGGGCCGGGACAATGGGCGATAAGGGATTCGAACCCCTGACTTCCACCTTGTAAGGGTGGCACTCTAGCCGCTGAGTTAATCGCCCGACGCTGAAAATGACTTCGCGCTGTCGGGATAAGTCTATCAGACGCGTGGGAGCCCAGCTACGGCGGTCCGTTACGCAGCATCCCGTGGGCCCCTAGGGACGATACTGGAAGCGGCCTATCAAATAGAGAGCGATCCCAACCCACCAGCAGGCCACCAGCGATAAAAATAGCCAGGGGGGCAGGAGCCAATCGTATTGATGGCCGAAGCGAGCCTGCACCGGCAGCGGCAAAAAGGCACAGAATCCCACGAAGATCAAAAAGAGGCCGGTCTTGCGCAGGCGTCGACTCACCACCGGGGTCATTGATTCTCCTGACCTTGGGTCTGAACGTCTATCAGACGCGCTGCGGGCCGCGCCGCGCGGCGACGCTTCGGGCAAACAGAATCGCAATGAGTACCAGCAGAACTGAAGTGAACGGCGCGGCCAAATCGTAGCTTCGATACAGCACCGGGGCGGTCCAAGTGTTGGGTCCAATCTGCTTTCGAACAAAGTGGCTGAGATACTGCGCATCTTGCTCCCGGTGCTTGAGCGCCACGATGATCGAAATGCTCAGCGTGTATGCGAAGTAAAGGGCGAAAAGCGCCAGACCAAGACTCAGCCGACGAACGCCTTGCACAGCGCACACCCCAAGACCGACTGCCGCCAAGATGTTTGGGATCCACCAGAAGACAATCGACATGACAGCCTCCGCGTGCTCTGACGATAAAATTCTCTTGCGTGGTCGTCGAACAGGAAGCTGTTGCGCGCGGCCACGCCTGACCAATTTTGCCATCAATTGTGTGAGTGTCAACGAATATTGTCGTTGGGTTTCGCTTGAATCTGAAACGGCAAAGTGGGCAAAGATTGCCGGACTCTATGACGGACTTTCGCTCTTGGGCTGGCGGTTCATCAGGTCGGTCAGGGCGTCGATGGCGTCTTTTGCCTCGAATAGCACTGCGTGGACGGCCTCGGTGATCGGCATTTCAACGTTGTAACGCAGGGATAGCTCGCGGACGGACTTGGTGGTGGGGACGCCTTCGGCGACGGAGTCCATGCCATCGAGGATGTCCTGGAGTTTTCGGCCTTTGCCGATCTGCTCGCCGACGGTGCGGTTTCGGCCTTCGGGGCTGACGCAGGTGGTGACGAGGTCGCCCATGCCGGCCAGGCCGTGGAAGGTGGATTCGGCGGCGCCCATCGCCAGGCCGAGGCGGGTGATCTCGACGAGGCCGCGAGTGACCAGGGCGGCTTTGGCGTTGTTGCCCGCCGCCAGGCCGTCGAGGATTCCGGCGGCGATGGCGATGACGTTTTTGGTTGCTCCGGCCAATTCGGTGCCGATCAAATCGGTGTTGGTGTAGACGCGAAACCATTGGGTGGAGAAGACGTCCTGAACGAGGCGGACCAGATCCGCGTCGTCGGAGGCGGCGACGGCGGTGCCGGGAAGATATCGGGCGAGTTCGGCGGCGATGTTGGGGCCGGAGAGTGCGGCGAGACGGCGGCGCTTGCCGAGCACATCGGCGATGATCTGCGTGGGGCGCAGGAGGGTGTTGTTTTCGATTCCCTTGGCGACGGAGATAATCGGGACGCCCAGGGGGACGTGGGGTTCGAGCCGGCGCCAGACGCCGCGCATGAATTGGGTGGGGACGGCGGAGATGATGAGGGTGCATCCGGAGAAGCATTCGGCGTCGCGTGCGGTGAGGCGGACGCCGGCGGGGAGTTTTACGCCGGGGAGGAGTTTTTGGTTTTCGCGGTTTTGGAGGAGACGTTCGATCGAATCCTCGAAAGCGCCCCAGAGAGTGACGTGGTGGCCGCCCTGATCGAGGAGGATGGAGCAGACGGTGGCCATGGCTCCGTCGCCGACGATGGTCACGCGCTGGGTCATCGGAGACATTCTAATCGTGGTCAAAAATATCGGCCAGCCGGTCCATGGAGTCCGGTAATCCGCCCGGGCGATTGCGGGCCAGCCAGCAATCGCGGTGGGATTGGATGATGTGATGCATTTCGGCGGCCAGCGATTTGGCGGTATCGCCGGCGCCCAGCTTCCAGCAGCCCTTGCGGCAGGCGTGTTTCAGCATCGCGGCGGCATTGGTGAACTCGGCGCGAATCAAATCGGCGTCGAGCCGGTTCATTTTGGCGCGATCGAGCGATTGAATCCCGCTTTCGACAGCGTATCGCGCGGTTTCGAGGCGTTCACAGGTAATACCCTCCATCGGATTTTTTCTGGCGCTCGTGGGGACGAGAATGTTGAACAGCGCGGAGCGATTGGGAATTAATTTGCCGACCGCCTGGTAGACGTTGCCCAAGTCGCAGGCGAGTTTTCCCATGATCCCGCAGTGGTCCTGAAAGACATGGAGATCGAGAACGGCCGGGAGTGGAATCTGCCGGTTGGTTTGCAGGCACCAGCTCATGGCGGCGCCGGCGGCGAGGCCGGGGAAACTGGCGGGCCAATATTGCAGGTGGCCGAAGTCGCCCCAATCCGTGTTGAGGAATCCGACGGCGCCGTGGCGCAAGCCGGTCTCGGCGGCGGCAATCTGGTTGGCGAGCATGTTGTCCGTGCGCCCGGCGATGCTGCACCAGGAACTGGTGCCGGGAGCGACGTAGAAGGGTATGCCGGCGTTTGAAAAGCTCCGGCAGTCCTTCTCGAAAGGATGATCGGCTTCGTAGCCCCAGGCGAGGGCGATCGCGCCGGGGGGAATTTTTGGGATCAATTCCGGATGCTGAAGAATTCCGTCGGCCCAGAACTGAATTCTTCGGCCATGGGCGGCGGCAAGATCGGAAATTTTTTGCAGGTATTGGAGATAGACGGTCCCGACGCCGTGTTTTTGGCAAGCGTCGCGGCTGCGACCCTGGCCGATGTCGAACGCTTCGTCGCAGCCAACGTTGAAGAGGGGGCTGGAAAAATTGGGAAGAAGCTGGGCGTAGAGATCGGCGATCAGTTCCAGGCTGGCGGGATCGGTTGGGCATAGGCTGAAAGGGCCTTGCCAACGAAAGCCCCAGGGGGAATCGGCTCCGCCGGCGGCCTCGGCTAGGGGGAGATATTTCGGATGCCGCAGCCAGCGCTCCATGTGGCCGAGGGAATTCTGGTTGGGGACCAGGTCGATGAAGCGCTCTTTGCAATGGGCGTCGAGGCGGCGGATTTCCTCGGGGGTCATCGGCGTGGCGTCGCGCCAGACGATTTCATGGCCGATATAGGCAAATGTGTGCTCGGTGTAGAGCTGGAGCTGATTGATCTTTAATTCCGAAAGCCAATCGACGATGGAAAGTAGCGTGTCCATCGTGGGGACTTTGTCGCGGCTGATGTCGAGCAGAACGCCGCGGACGGGGAAATCGGGGGAATCCTCGATCTCCAGACAGGGGAGGGAATCGCCGAACTGGCGGTGAAGCTGGGTGAGAGTCTGCTGCGCGTAAAATTGGGCGGCGGGGTCGGCGGCGATGATCTGGCAATGATCGGGGGTGAGAGTAATGCGGTATCCGCGCGAGGGGGCGAGTTTGGGGTCGATTGTGAATTGCGGATTCGCGCGGCTGGTTCCGGGGCGGCGCTGGATTTGGCGCGGCATGGGGAGAAGGAGGATGGCGTCGTCGTGCACGAATTCAGTTTACCGCTAAGGCGCGAAGGGCGCGAAGAGGAGAGTCAGATTGACTCGGCCTACCGCGGCAGGCCAAACCAGGTTGCGGCTACAACGATCAGAACGAGCACGATCAGGAGGAACCGGAAGAAATAGATGGCGACTGTGTAGTCGCGCTCCTGGGTTTCGGAGAGACCCGGTGTTTGTTGGGGAAGCGGCTGGGGGGAGAAGAGGAGTTGGCGAGCCAAATCTGCCTCGGCGGGGGCGACCAGGAGGCCGATGGATGGGTCGTCCTCGCGGGGGTCGGCCATTTGAGCGACAACATCGCCGCGGCGGAGAATCGTGGCGGCGGTGTGCCATTGGCCGGCGCTGGGATAGGTGGCGATCAAGACCCACGCAGCGCGGGGAGGGGGAAGGCTGTCAAAGATTCCACTATCGTCCGGTGGGCCTGGGCCGACTTGCACGAGGTCACATTATCACGAAGTCGTGCGGAATTGTCAGAATTACCGGCGGTCAACTAAGATCAAGCGTTTTGGGGAAAGAGCGGCGGCGCATGGAATCAAAATCCGCGCAAAGCGACGACGGGGCCGCGCGGAAGCGGGCGATGGAAAAACTGCTGGGGCGTCTGTCGCAGCTACTAGCCGCGGGGAAGACGTTTGACGAAGCGGCGATTATCGCGGCCCATCCGGAATTGATGCCGGAACTTCAGGTTGAGCTGCGGAAGCTGCGGACGGAGACGGTTGCCGCCACGATGCTTCCGCCGGCGGAGCCGAGCACCACCTACGCGGCGCCAGCGCCCGCGACGACGGCGATTTCGGCGACGGGATACGTCTTTCAGCGCGAGCTGGGGCGCGGGGGGCAGGCGGTGGTTTATCTGGCGGTCCAGCAGAGCACGGGGCGGAAGGTGGCCGTCAAGGTGATGCGGAAGGAGGCGCTGGCCGACGAACGGGCGCTGGCGCGGTTTAAACGCGAGGTGCAGGTCCTGGCGGCGCTGGATCACCCGAACATCGTGGGGATCGTGGATACGGGCGTGGCTTCGGATGGGAGCCAATTCATCGTCATGAGCTATGTGGCGGGTTCGCCGCTGGATGAGTATTTGAAAGTCGCCCAGGACTCGGCGAATCCTTCCAAATTGCTGCGGCTATTTTTGAAAATCTGCGCCGCGGTGAACGTGGCGCATGTACGGGGGATCGTGCATCGGGATTTGAAGCCGGGGAATATTCGGATCGACGAGCGCGGGGAGCCGCATATTCTGGATTTCGGGCTGGCGCATATGGGTTTGGATCATTTACCGGGGGAAGACCATCCGATGAGCGTGACGGGGGAGTTCATGGGGAGCCTGCCGTGGTGCAGCCCGGAGCAGGCGGCGAAGGACCCGGAGCGGATCGACATCCGCAGCGATGTTTATAGCCTGGGAGTGATCCTGTATCAGATTTTGACCGGGGGGAGATTCCCGTACGTGGTGGTGGGAAATATTCGGGACGTGCTGAACAATATTTTGACGGCCGCGCCGACGCCGCCGAGCAAGGCGGCGGTTCCGAAAACGCGGGACGCGGGAGGGACGGGACCGATTAATCCGACAATCGAGCGGATTGTCATGAAGGCGCTGGCGAAGAATCGGGAGGAGCGCTACCAATCGGCCGGGGAATTGGGTCGGGATATCGCGGGTTATTTGTCGGGGCAGCGTGCGCCGGTTGCCGCGGCTGCGCCGGAGCCTGCGCCGAAGCGCTCTTCGGCGAAAATGCTGGCGGGGATTGGGATCGGGTCGCTGGTTTGCGCCGCGGCGGCAGTGGGTCTGGTGCTCCTGCGGAAGCCGCAGGGTGCTGCGCCGCCGGCGGCGACGCCGGCGGTCATCGCGCCGGTCGCGGCGTCCGCGCCGGCAGTCATGGTGCCGACGTCGCAGGTTAGCGAGACCGCGGCGGAGCAGCCGATGCCTCCGAACGTCTCCATAGCGTTTGGGACCTGTCATATGGATGGTGATGCGGTGGCGTTGACGCCGGGGGTTAAGGGCGGGTGCTCGATGGGGTTCGGAAACGTCAACTGGACGGATTACGATTTGAGTTTCCTGGCTCGGACGAACGGCAGCCGGGGATTCTGGGCCAGTACGCGGGCGTCACGGGGGAATTATTGTCAATTTCTGCTTGATGCGTTTTCGGACAACCTCGGGGCGATTTCACGGCATGAAGGGCTCACGCACCGGATGGCGCCGCCGGAGCATTTTCGGCTGGAGCCGGACCGGTGGTATGCCGTGAAGGTGGAGGTTCGCGGAAGCGTGATGCGGCTGTTTGTGGACGGGGAGAATTTGATGACGGTTCGGGACGATCAGCTCAAAACGGGGCGAGTGGTGATCGGAACGCGCAATCCGCAGGTGCGGTTTCGAGAGATCCAAGTGACGGCCCCGGATGGGACGGTGCTCTGGAACGGGCCGCCCGATTTGTCGAGGCTGCCGCCGGAGGAGTTGGACAGCGGGAATGCGGCGGCGACGGCGGAATATCGGAAGACGGATTTGCTCGCCCGTGTTGATCCGAACAAGAACGCGCTGCAGGGGCTTTGGACGATGCAGGAGGGTGTTCTGGGGGGACAGGGTCCGGGGGCGCAGATGCAATTGGGAACGGCGCCGGCGGGGGAATACGACTTTCGCGTGACCTTCACACGGGCGGACGGCGAGGAGCCGATCGGACTGGCCGGGTCGTACGAAGGGCATCCATTCGGCTGGATCGTCGGAGGACACAATAACACGATGGCGGGGTTTGCGATGGTGGGCGGGCTCGATTACGACGCCAATAAAACCACGCGCAATTCAACACAGTGGATCACTAATGGGCAGACGCACGTGGCGGTGCTGCAAGTGCGGGGGGATGCGCTGGCGGTTTATCTGGATGGACGGGCGGCGGGAGAGATGGACACGGATTACTCGAACGTGACGCTTCCGGCCTCGTGGCGGGCCGGAGGTGGTGCGATGCTGGGAGTCTGGCTGGGAGGCGATCGTGTGCTCATCCAATCGGCGGATGTGATCCAGGAAGGGACCGCGGGGGCGGCGACGACGGAGCCGTAAGAAAAGCCCCGGCGCGAAAAAAAGCCCCTCCGCCAGAATTTCGAGCGGAGGGGCTTGGGGATGTCCGAATTTCCCGCGATCAGGCGGTGCCTTACGCGGCTCGGCCGCCGCCGCCGGTGGTGGGGCCGCCGTTTTGGTATTCGTAGTAGGTTCGGATGTTTCGTCCGTAGTAGCCGCCGCCTTGGGTGCGGACGGCGTTGAGGACGATGCCGAGGTGCTCGGCTTTGACCTGGCGGAGGTTTTCCCGCATTCGGCTGAGGACGCCGCGGCTGTTGGTGCGGGCACGGACGACGGTGACCACGCCGTCGACGCGCGGCGCCAGGGCGACGGTTTCGGAGACGAAGAGCAACGGGCCGCTGTCGAAGATCACGTGGTCGAATTCTTCCAGCGCTCGCTCGATGAAATCGATGAGCAACTGGCTTTCCAAAAGCTCGGTGGCGTTGGTGGGCTTGGGGCCGCTGGGGATCACGAACAGATTGGGGACCTGGGTTTCGTGCATGGCGCTTTCGAACATTTCCAGGCTGTTCAGAACGTCGGAGAAACCCTGTTCGTTGTTGAGATTGAAGACGCGGTGCAACTCGGGGCGACGGAAGTTGGCGTCGACCAGGAGAATTCGGCGTCCGTTGAGCGCCAGGCCGCTGGCGAGATTGCAGGCGATGGTGGACTTCCCGTCGCCGGGCGAGGGACTGGTGACCAGGATGCTGCGCGTGGTGTCCAGCGAAGAGCTGTGTTGCAAGCGCGTGCGGACCTGGCGGAGCTGCTCGGCCATCATTGAATGCGGAGCTTCGAAGATGACGACCGGCAGACGAGCGCCGGCGGATTGAGGATCGTCGTCCTCGTGGGGAACCATGCCCAGCACGTTCATGTTGCCGACGCGAGTGATGTCGCGCGGGGAACGGATGGTGGTGTCGAGCAGTTCACGCAGGAAGGCGATGCCCAGGGCGAGGGCCAAACCGATGAAGATCGAGAGGGTCATGACCACGCCGAGCTTGGGGAAGCTTGGGACTTCGGGCAGCTCGGGCTTGGCGTCCCATTGGATGCTGCTGAAGTCGCGCTTGACGGCATAGTCGGCGATCTGATCGAGGCGGTCGTTGATCTCTTTAAGCTTGGCTTCGTAACCCTCTTTTTCGCTCTGCTTCTGAAGGAGGGTGGTCATCACATCCGTGAGATGCGCCATGTCGCCACGCAGGCTCTCGATACGGGTGTTCATCTGATCCAGGGCGCGCTTGGACTGAGTCACCGCTTCGTGAGAGTCCTCAATGGCCTGGGTGCGATAGCGAATGCGCGCCTCGGCGGTGGCGGCGTTGAGCTTGCCTTCCAGCAACTGCTGGCGGGCCAATAGCTCCTTCACCGTGGAGTTCTCGGGCCCGAGGCTTTCAAGCGTCTCGGCAACGCTGAGTTCCAGATTGTTCACATCGGCGCGATAGACGGCAACTTCGGGATCGCCGGCGATCGCCTCGGCGACCTTGGGGGGATCCTGATCGGCGCTGATCTGGTTGTAAAGATTGGTGTAATTGTCCTGGGCGGCGGCCAAATCCAACTGCAACTGCAATGATTTCTGGAGCAGTTCGGACAGTTCCATGTCCTTGGTGCTGACTTTGTTCAGGGTGCCGGTGATGCCGCCTTCGTTGAGCTGGGATTCGTAATCGGCGATTTCGCCGTTAACGGTCTTGAGATACATCTCCTCGCGAACCTGGCGGTCTTCGAGGTCTTTGTGGCGTTCGTATTCTATGTTCTCGTTAATTTCCTTCTGATTCCTGATGTACTGCTCAGCCACCGTGTTGACGATGACGCGGGCGGAACTGGCGTCGTTGCAGGTCATCCCGACTCGGATCAGCCTGGATTCGGGGACGATGGAGACTTCCAAATTATCCGCCAGGTCTTCCTTGGCATCCTGAATCGTGGACTGGGAGAACTGCGGGTCCTTGAGCATGGTGGCGTGGGTTTTCAGGTCGAGGGCGAGATTGCCGGTGTCAAAGTTGGAGGGCCCCAGGTCAGAGGCTTCGGGAGCAACGACCTGCAATGTACCGACGGAAGTGTAACGCGAATGATATTTTTGCAACCAGGAATTGGCGGCATACCCGATGCCGGCGCTGACGACGACCATGATAATAATGAGCCAGAGATTGGAACGGATAACGCGCCAAACGTCGGCGCCGCTCATTTGTGCCCCGGACTGGACTTGAGCGACCATTCCCGCGACCGGGGAGACGGGCCCCGTGGGAATGGCGAGGGGTGATGAAGATACCGGCCGCGGTAAACGCAGCGGCGCGGCCTGGGGCAACGTCGTCATGGCTTCTCTCCTCCCGAAACAACCTCTCCTAGGACCCAAGAGTGATTCGGGAAACTCATGGGGAATCCAATCGCTGTTTGCCGGCTTAGGGCTATCGCTCTCAGCAAGTGTATTATTGTCTTCATGTGGTTAACCGAGCAAGCAATTTTTAATTCTGGCAGCTTATTCCCAAATGTTTATGGGACCTGTGCTTGTTGTTTAGATTTCATCATCTCTTCAGATCGGTCGATTAGGTTCTGCAAGTTAGTTTTTAGCTTAACGTCTTGATCCTTAAGGTCTTGCTTCTCTACCATCGCCAGCCCCAATTGGGCTTGTTTATCGGCTTCGTCGGGATATTGGAGGGCTAGGTAACCTTCGCCTAAGTGAAGATAGGCATCCGGGAAGGTCTGGAGGTCTAACGCTTTATTAATTAAATCCACACCCTGGGCGGGGGAACCGGAAAGGATCAGAAGCCAGCCCTGGGTATCCAAAATGGTGGCGTTGGGCCGGCCGGTCGCCTCGACGAGATCGGCGGCCTTCTGGGCATAGGTCATGCCTTCGTCCACGCGGGGCGGGGAGTAGTTATCCGCCAGCAGGCACGCCAGGTTATTCAGGGCGTCGAGGTTGGTGGGGTCCAATTTGAGGCACTGCTGATAGGCATCGTAAGCGCGGTCGTTCAGTGCCGGTGTGGCGCCGGCTTGATAGATTTTGCCGGCGGTGACAAGGGCGGCGATCTGCTGGCTGCGGTTCATCTGAGCGAATGTGGTCATGGCCGATTGGATCGTCGCCTGGGCGTTGGCCGAGTCGTGATTACGGAGGTACATCAGGGCGAGGGGTAATTCGGTGGCGGTGCGTTTCCTGGCGACGGGGCCGACGGTGTCGATGGCGCGAGTCACGCCGAGTTCCCCGACGAGGGTCTGGGCGATTTGGTTGATGGCGTCGCAGTCGGCGGCGGTGTCGGCGATGCTCAGCGCGGATTGGGCGTCGGCAGCGGCGCTGGTGGCGTCGCCGGTCTGCTGCTCCGCCTGCGAACGGTCCAATAGCGCCCACCAGGTTGAAATCATCTTCGGATCCAAATGATTGACGGCGTCGATGGTGTCCTGATAGTCCTGCGAGTCCAACATCAGCGTCAGGTGGCTTCTCCAGACATCCGGATCGTTCGGCGCCAGGCTCAGAGCCTTATCGCTTTTTTCCATGGCGGTGGGGATATCGTGCAGGTGCTCCAGAATCAGCGCTTCGCCCTGATAAATTTCCGGATCGGTGTCAAAAGGCGGGGTGCTCTCGATGGCTTCCAGAAGATTCAACGCCTCGCTAAGCCGCGGATGGGGCGAATCACAGTAGATCTTGGCCAACTCCAAACGCGCGGTCTTGTTCAACGGATCGGTGCGCAACTCCGCCTGGAGCTCGGTGGCGGCGTCGTCAACCATGTTCAGTTGCATGTAGGCGGAGATCAGGCTCTGGCGGATCGTCGTGTTGTTGGGTTGCGACTCCTCGAGCCGCTTTAGATCGTCGATGGCGCCGTGGGTGTCCGGGGGCGAGGAATATAGCCGGGCCAGGGCGCGGGTATAGACGACATTCATGTCGTTGGAATCCAGCGCCAGCGACTGGGTGGCGCGGTCGACGGCGGCGGGGCAATTCCTCTGGCGCAGGGCGAGTTCCGCCCACATGCCGTAGAGGCTGGCGCGATCCGGAGGGTTGCCCTGGAGGTCCTGCTGGATTTGCGCTTCGGCGTCGGCGGTTCGGCCTGAGCCGATCAAGATTTCGATGACTTTTTTGCGGACGGCGGGCTGATCGACATTGGCGCCGCGGAGCAACTCGAGGGCTTCGTCGTATTTGTGATGCGTGGTGAGCAGTTCCGCCATTTGGATTTCCAGTTCGACGCTGTAGTCGGAACGGACCAGCGCCGTGCGCAATTCACTTTCGGCGGCGTCGGGGTGATTGGTGCGTTCGTACAAATCCGCGAGGCGGACATGGGGTTCGGGGCGGAGGCGCCAGGCGGCGCGCTTGGACCAGATGAGCAGGATTCTTTCGGCATCGGCGGGCTGGTTGGCGGCCAGCGCCGCGTCGGTGAGTCCGAGGTAAATTTCCGGTTCGTCGGGCCAGTTGGTGGCGGCTTGCTCGAGCATGTCGACCGCCGTCTGAAGCATCTGGTTGGCCTGATCGTTTTGCTGGCGCATTTGCGCGATTCGGGCGACGCGGACGTAGACCGAACCGAGTGCGGCATATAACTGCGGATTGCCGGGGGTCTCCTTGATCTGGTCTTGAAGCACCTGGATGGCGTCGGGCGGATTACCGTAGGCCAGCACATAATCCACCAGCATCCCGCGAAGAGCCTGATTGCCGGGGAGCCTCCTCAATCCGTCGTCGATGTAGCGCTTGGCGTCGTCGATCCGATGCAGAGCGTAGGCGCAGGTGATCAGCCCGCGGTAGGCATCCAGATTGTCGGATTGGCGGTCCAAGGCGGCGCTGATGTCGACCATCGCTTCGTCGTAGGAACCCTGAAGTTCGTTGATCTGTCCGAGGGCGATCCAGCTCATGGCATATTCGGGCTTGTCCTGCGTGAGCTGGCTGGCGATGTCGTGGGCCTGCTGGAGATCGTTACGACGGCGCGCCAGCAGATACCGATCCATGGCGCCGCCGGCCTGATCGTAATCGACGCTGGCGAGCTTATCGACGTAAGGCGCCGCGTCGTCGGGGCGTCCGGCGTCGAGATAAAAATCAAACAGCTCGTTCCAGACGCGGGGCGATTGAGGCGAAGCCGCCTCGGCGGCCTTGAGATGTTGCTCCTCCGCCTTGGCATCGCCGCGCTCCTTGGCGACGCTGGCCAGTTCCAATTCGCGCTGCAGCGGATCGGGATTCGCCGCCGCCAATTGCTCGCGGAGGTGCTCGATGATTTTGGGGTCTTCTCCCTTGATGGCGGGAATCAGAAGCTTGAGGTCGGGATTGTCCGGCACCGCGGCGATACCGCGGTTGATGGCATCCAGGGCCTGATCTTTTTTGCCCAGGAAGAGATAGACAAATCCGAGATTGGCGTAGCCGCTGGGGTCGTTGGGATTGGCAGCAATCTTGAGATTCATGAGGCGAATCGCCTCGTCGTAGTTTTTCAACATCGCCGCGACTCGCGCCTTGTCGATGATCAATTCGGGGTTGGCCTCGCTCAATTGCGGATAGAGCCGCGCGATTTCCGCTCGGTTGTGTTCCGGATCGGTCGCCAGCATATATTGAATTCGCAGGGGGACCAGATCGGGATCGTTCGGATTGACGCGCATCAAATCGGTGAGGAGCGCGCCGGCCTTGTCGGGAGCGTCGCGGACAAGGAATCGGACCAGCTCCTTGCGGGATTGATAATCGCGGGGATCGCGGTCGACGATGCCCTGAAGGACTTCGATGGCGCGGCTGATCTGGTTGAGACTGGCGTAGGAATCGGCCATGCACCGCTGGATGGTGGGATCGGCGGCGAGCTGCTGGTCGTTTGCAATCAGGGGGTTGAAGGTCTGCACCAGCAACTGGAACTGTCCCTGAAGCAGCATGGAGCGAACCTGGATTCGCCGCACTTCGATGGGGACGCCGCTACGGAAGTTGCCGTCGGCGTCCTGGATTTCGGCGGGAAACGCGCCCAGGAGTATGTTCAATTGGTCCTGAATGCGATTCATGAGTTGAGTGCGGCGATCGGATGGGGGCATTTGGCCGTAGTCGTAGATTTCAAAATTGGCCTGTTCGATGAGGATTTGCAGGCGAACGCCGGCGGGGTGAGTCGGATCGTCGTGCAGCGAGGCGAGCATGGCATCCAGGAGCCGCTCGGCGGCGGGCCTGGTTTTATCCGACGCCGCCATGAGCTGGGCCAAACGTAGCTGCACCATTGGGACCGGGGGAAGCGTGCGGCAAATTCGAATGGCGCCGTCGATATCGCCTTGCATGACGCAAACGTCGATGGCGCTGTTGACGATGACCAGATATTCCGGGTCTTTGGGTCGGACCAGAGCGCGGGCGCGTTCGATTTCAACTTTCGCTCGGGCGCGGTATTTGGCGGTTACATCGGGTCCGGACTGATCGTCGTCTCCCAAATCCTCCAGGATCATGCCGAAGCGGTGATGCATGGAGGCGTTGGAATCCTGCGATGGGAAGCCGTCGCCTTTAATCAGCTTGTCGAAAACGTCGACGCTTTGGGCATAAAGCGCGGAGGCCTCGGGCGGCTGAACTCTCGAAGGACTCAGGCGCGTCAGCTCCAGAGCCTGGTTAATGTTGGCCTTGGCGATGTAATAGGGAACATCCGGGTCCGACGGATTCTTCTGCAGGAACCCGCGCAGATCGGAGACCGCCTGCTGCACGGCCTCGGGATCGGTGATCAATTGCGCGATCCATTCTTGCACCACCATTTCCGGGGAGACGGCGGCGAGCTTCATGTCGCTGGGATCCAATTCGTGCCCGCGCTGCGAATAATCGATCAACTTGCTGTAGACCCAGGAGGTGGGAGGATTGGCGTTGACTTGATACCATCGAATCAGGGCCCGGATTGCCGGCATGTACGCCGGGTTAACTTCCAAGGCGTGCTCGTAGGCGTTGCGCTCCTGAGTCATCAGGTCGGGGCTGGTCTGCTCGATATTCTGCAACGCAGTACCCAGCTTCATGCATACGTCGAGGTTCTTTGGATCCAACTGCGAGGCGTGGGCGTAAAGCCCGGCAGCTTCGGCCCAATGCTGCTGGCGCATCGCCTCATCGCCGGCGTCAATGAACGGCTGGGGATGTTCGTGAATGAATAATTTCTGCGCGGCGTAGACGGCTACCCAGAGCCCCACCAATATGGAGACAAATATCGTTAGAAATCGGGTATTGACTCGACGCCTTGCCATTTAACTCTCGACCCTGTTCAGTTCCTGTTAGGGAAACCTCCCCCCCGCCCTCAGGGAGACTTGCCATACACCTTCACTCCCGTGAAGGGCTAAAGTTGCTGCCCATCCATGAATATAGATCGCTTTTATCGCGGTCCCGCTTCAGGGGTGCGACTGAATCACTTTCTGCCAGTCCGGTAAACAAGCCTCAATTTGGGGCTTGGCGGCAGTTAGGAAGCTGCGCATGGTGTCCTGCGCTGCTTGCGTATCGTCCCCAATCGTCATCAACTCCACTTTGGCGTAGTACCCAAACCGCTGGGTGAGGCTTTGCAGTCGCTGGCGCACGGCCAGCGGATCGCTTTCGTAGAAGCCGTTGACGTGGAAAACATACGCCACGCATTTGGACTGGAAGTTGCGGCCAGTCTGATCCTCAAAACTGATAAAGCGAACCTGGACCGACTGTGGAGTGGTCGAACCGGGAGGCGTCAGATCCCAGGTGGGAATTTCATACGAGGAGGGTTCGTACCCGTCGGCGATATAGCAACGATCGGGAATGTGCGCGACGGTGTCGACGAGGCCGGTGTAATAAGTCAGGCCCATGTTCACGACGCCCGCGGTCTGTTGAACCTGGAGGGCGTAGACGATTTTCTTGCAATCGCCGGCGGTCCTTCCGACCAGGGCCTGCTGAATCATCTGCACCTGATGAGCGAAATCGGCGGATTGGAATTTGGAGCGCAAGACACCGACGGCGGGGTCTTCGTTATCGGTGTTCCCGATCGCGTCGGTGGCGTTCTCCTTGGCCGCCGCATCCAGATGATCCTCGCGCCAGGCATCGGCCAGGAAATCCGATCCGCGCATGGGGACGTTGATGTAGTCGCGGTAGATATATTTTTCAGTGCCTAGAACGTCCTGAATTTCCTTGTCGAGCTTTTCGTCTTGCGAGACCTGAAGCCAGACGCCCATCAGCGGCTGAATCTCATGGAAATCGCGCGGCTGCGGGACCGGTTCTTTTTTGAAGTGAAGTTTCAAGGCCTGGGTGGCGGCATTGAGGGTCACCGCGGCCAGCAACAAAATGGCGCAGACGACAATAAACTTGGGCTGCGACAAAGCGCGACGAATGGGGGAAACAGTGGTATCGCTCATACGGCCTCCCGTTTCGAATCCGGTGGGATCGGTTTGGAGACTCTACTGGCCGCCGGCGGCGCCGCTGGTTTTGGGGCCGCGGGATTGACGGGCTTTGCCGGCTTCGCGGGCGCCGCCGGCGGAATCGGGGCGGGCCGGGCCAAGCGCGGAGCCAAATGCGTGGTGGGCGGCGGCATGGGATATCCGGTTTTGCCCGCGGGCCTTTGCGATGTGGCGGGACGGGCCAATATCGGCTTGGGCGCCGGCGCCTTTGGCGGCGCGGTTCGCGGCGGGACGACCGGGACTCGGTCCATCACGGGGCTGGAGGCGCGGCGAATGAAGCCCCCCGCCGCCGGAGGCGGCGCCACCAAGGCGACGCTGCGGCGAACGACGCGCGAGACCCCGCGGCGCTGGTCGGCCTCTTCCACGAAAATCTGATCCAGAATCCAACCCACGAGCAAAATCAGAAGGAACGCCGGCACCAGCATGATCATGCCCCCGAATTGGCGGGCGAAATTTTCGGAGAGTTGCTGGCAGACGTAGTGGTCGAGCAACCCCTGGCCGGAGACGCGCATGACGTTGCAGAAGATGGCGATGGGAATCGCCGAGAGCGTGATAAGGATTTTCTGCCAGAGGGCGCGTCCGGAGAGGAAGGCGACGGCGCCGCCGACGGCGATGAAGGTCATCAGCGAACGAAGTCCCGCGCAGGCTTCGGCGACGTTGAGGGTGCGCATGACGCCGTTGTGTCCGGCGATGAAGATTTTAGTTCCGCCGGCGTGGGCTTCGACGCCGGTGAGTTCCAGGGTCTTAACTGCGACGGAGGCGGCCAATTGCTGCAAGGGACCGGCGATTTGACTGTAAAGGAGCCCGGGCCAGGGGATGGCGCAGATCAGGAAGACGACGGGGAACCAGGCGGTGCGCATGACGCCCCACCCGGTCAGCGCCAGCACGACGCCGAAGAGAGTGACAACCATTCCGAAATCTTTGACGAAATCGTTCTGGCCGGGGTAGATGCCGTAACCGAACAGGGCGATTCCCCACACGACGATGAAGCCGCCAAACCAACTGGAGGAGCGCTCGGCAAGGGATCGCGCCGGCTTGGATGTGGGATAGAACCAGAGCCAGACGAAGAGCGCGGCGCTGGCAATGGCAGTGAGAATCGCGGCGCGGCGGAAGAGTTCGTGTGCCAATTCGTGGGACAGCGCCAGCGTGAGGAGCATCGCCAGAGTGAGCATTCCCCAGACGCGGAGGCCGGCGTTGCGTGGACTGCGAGTGGGGGAAGCCGGCGGGTTAAGAAGGAGTTCGCGGTTTACGTAGAGGTAGTAAAGCCCGATGATCGGCACGCCGATGGCGTGACCCCAGTTGGCCTCGCCATAGAAGGGATTGGTTTTGTCCCAGAGTCTGCGGAGATTAGGCCAGAAGAGGGCGGCGAATAGGGCGGTTACGACGCCGATGCGGATCCAGGCGACCTGGGGAAGCCCGAACCAATCCTGAGGCGAACCGTCCGCGATTTGCGAGTTGGAAACGGCGGCGTCATCGCGGCCGGCGGGATCAATGGACTGCGGACTGCTCATCGGAATGCCGATTGGTTAGACGTTGGTTCGAGCCTCCGGAACTCGAGCAACCGCCGGTGACCTGCCGGGGGTCCAAATTGCAGGCGCTTCACGCGCCGCTGCATATCGAAAACCCGGCGAACGAAATCGAATCAGGCGCTTGGCCCGCCTCCAGCGGCCGCGCGACTTCTTCGATCAGCCTCCCATGCAATCCCTGAATTCCAATCCGCGACCCATCGACCCGGAGCAACCTTACAAGCCGAGATCGTTGCTGGTCGAACCGAAATTGCGGTCGTAGAGGAATCCAAATCCATAGTCGATTCGGAACGAATTTCGCAGCGCGGCGATGAACGACGCGCCGATATTCGTGCCGACGTAAATGATGTCGTTGGGCTTGATGTATAAGTCCGGCTGTTCGCCGGCGAGAATCTTGGTCAAGTCGACACGTACGAAAACTTCCTTGTCGTTACCGAGCTGGCGGATGATTTCCGAACGACGTGGGATCGCCAGGTCATCGGCGCCGCCGGCGGCGATCCAGGCTTCCTTGATGGTGACGGGAATGCCGTTGAGGCTGTAGACGCCTGAGCGCAACAGGTGGCCGCCCATGTAATAGACGCCGGTGACCGGATCGGGCACGACGATCATGTCGCCGGGACGGATGACGATGTTGTATTTCAACTCGCCGAATTTCATGAGCTTGTTGATCGGCACGCGGATGATCCGCACGTCGGAGGGCTCTTTGGGCGCGTTAAATTCAAATGGCGCCGACGGCTCCATGGGCGGTTGCTCGGGCGGGGCCGTTTGATCGGGTGGCGGAGGCGGCGTGCTGGGCGCGGGGGGCGTCTCGGGCGTTGTCGGCGCGGCCTGACCGTTATCGGGCGAGGGCGCGGGCTTGCCTTCGATGACGCCGGAGGCGCCTTCATCCGAACCGGGCGCCAGCAAATCTTTGTTCGATGAACCGGTGGACTGATCCATCAGGATCGCCCGCTGCGGGACGGGAGTATCGACCTGCGACTGCGGGGACGGCGGCGTCAACAAATCCCCCGGCGGCGTCACCGGCTGCGACGCCGGCTCGTTGCTGGGCGTTTGCTCTTCCGGTTCCGGCGGAGTCTCGGAGCTGATCTTGCGGATCACGTAGGCATAATCGACGCCTTGCGACGCATTGGGGGCGTGGCCCACCACCATCGCATCGAGCATCCGATAGTCCGGGCGAGGCAATTCAAATTCGCCCTCGGACCCGACGTTGCCCATCATGCTGAACGTGCGCGCCCGAGCCTCGGCGACCGTGGCGGTGACGCGGGCTTTCTTAATCAAATTGGCGTCTTCATAGGCTTTGGCGACCGCGTCTTCCAATTCGTGCTCGGTCAGGCCCTCGGCCTTGACCGGTCCAATGAACGGCAGGCTGATCTGGCCGGTTTCGCTTACTCGAACCACTTTGGGAACTTCACCGGTGCCTTCTCCCATCAGATCGAAGATGGAGACGCTCACCACATCGTTCTTGCCAATGCGATAGTCGGAAATCAGAGGAACCAAATCGGCGGGGGTGACATCTTCGGCCTGGGCGTAGGCGCTATCCGGCTCTTCAACACTGCGATCCAGAGTGCTGAGAATGGGGACAACCAGGTTTTTTGAATCTTTGGGGCGGATTTGCGGTTCGCCGGGATTGATGAAGTCGTTGATCTCGCATCCGGTGAGAAGGAAGAACAGAGCGACGCAAGCAAGCGGGCGCAGCGTTTTGGAAGCCCGTGCTGGTAAGCTGATTCCCCAGTGCAAGATGCGCTCCTTTCACCTGATAGCGGCCGACCGGACCTGATCGCTTTTAGTCAGCCGCCAAGCGGGACAATTTGGCCAAGACATGGCCCGCCCGTGGGTTAATAAATTTCTGACGGCGGGGCCATTTTGCAAAAGATAGGGGCTTTTGCAAATGCAGGACGCCATACTTCCTGGCAAATCTCTTCTCTGTGGCCAGATATCGGCATCCACCACAAAACCCTTCACCGTCTTACCCAGCTTCCCGCCCACCCCCCAAGTGGCGCTGCTGCCGCTTGGGTATGGGCGTGGATATGGGACGCCGCTCAATCTTCATGGCTTGGGCGGGCAAATGTTTCAGTAAAAATGTCGGACGATCGCTGCGACCGCCTCTTTGATAGTCCTCCCAAACGGCATGGGCGGCATCGGCCGCGGATTGGCGGAGGGGGCCGATGAGATATTCGAACAGTCGTTCGGCGAGCCGATGCAGCGAAATGCCATGGCTGGCGCCCTGCCGGGCGTGCAGCCACTGCGAGAAACGCAGGAAACCCTCAAACGGCGACCCCTCTGCCCACAATCGCGGGGCGGAGGAGAGAAAATTGCCGCTGTTAAAGACGAGATCCCAATGGCGGGCGAATCGGCGAAGCTGCTGCATGGTGGCAAAGTCGATGGCGCGGGTCTGTAATATCTCGTAAGGGGGATTGGGACTGTAGACCATCCCCCACTGGGCGTCGTGCCGGACGATGGACGTGCCGCGCAGGCGCTTCAATAATCCGACTTGAATCTCCTGGGGACCCAGAGCCAACAGGCGGTCGAACCCGGCGGCGAAACTTTGCAAATCCTCGCCGGGCAGGCCGGCGATTAGATCGGCATGGACGTGCACGCCGGTTTCCTGGCGCAAAAAGCGCAAATTATCGGCCAGGCGCTGATTGTCCTGCTTGCGGCTGATCCGGGCGGCGACCTGAGGGTTGAAGGTCTGTATCCCCACTTCAAACTGGAGCGCGCCGGGCGGGAACTGCTTGATGGCGCTGCGCAATCCTTCGGGGAGCCGGTCGGGGATCATTTCGAAATGCAAGAAGAGGCCGGGTCGCCAGCGGGCGAGGAAGAATTCGAGAATTGCGCGGCTGAAATTCAGATTCAAATTGAAGGTGCGATCGACGAATTTAAAGAGGCGCACACCTCGGTCGAGCAAACGGGCCATGGCGGCCAGGAAAACGTCGAGCGGCACGTTGCGAACCGGGATGTCCAGGGAGGAGAGACAGAATTCGCAGGAGAAGGGACAGCCGCGCGATGCCTCGACGTAGATGACGCGATGGGCGACATCCT
>JBEKPV010000110.1:0-10941 GCA_049520395.1 Tepidisphaeraceae bacterium | reverse complement strand
CTTTGTCACGCATTAAGGGGATGGGACCTTATAAAATTAAAAACTATGGGCAGGCTTTTTTGGACGCGCTGCGCGGATAACAGCATTGGCACGGAGGGGACGGAGAACACAGAGGGCACAGAGAGAATCAATTCATTTGTTTTACGCGGCGACTCTCGAACCTGTGGATTTTAGTTCGGAGACGACGCGCTGGAGGACGGTGGGCCAGTCGCCGGGGGTGGATTGGCGGAATAGGCGCATCGTCGGGTACCAGGCGGTTCGGTCCTGGGCGAGCATCCAGCGCCAATCGGGGGCGTGGGGGATTAGGGTCCAGACCGGGAGGGCCATGGCGCCGGCTAAGTGGGCGATCGAGGTGTCGGCTGTAATCAGCAAGTCGAGTTGCGAGAGGGCGGCGGCGGTGTCGGCGAAATTGTGCAGGTCGGGGGCGATGTTGAGGATGCCGGGGAGTGGGGGGAGGGTGGTGGAATTTTTTTGCAGGGAGACGAAGGAGACGCCGGGGGCGGCGGCGAGGGGGGCGAGAATTTGGGGGGGGAGGGAGCGATTTTTGTCGTGGTGATGCAGGGGGTTTCCGGCCCAGACCAGGCCGCATTTCAGGCCGTGCAGGCCGGAGATTCTGTCGGTCCAGAGGTCGACGCGCGCGGGGTCGGGTTGCAGGTAGGGGATTTGCTGGGGGATGGTTTGCGGCGTGGTGTGGAATCGGCGCGCGGTCGAGAGCAGGGGGAGATGGACGTCGAATGGGCCGGGGTCTTCTTCGCGGCTGACGATGCGCGAGAGCCCGGGGACGCCGGCGAGCAGGTCGGTTAGTTCCGTTTGGCATTGGAGGACGACGGTGGCGCCGCGCTGGGCGAGGAGGGGGATGTAGCGGGCGAATTGGATGGCGTCACCGCAGCCTTGCTCGGAGCGGAGCAGAATGGTTTTGCCGTTCAGATCGGAGCCGTCCCAGGCGGGCTGTGGGAGGGGGGCGAGCGTGCCCTCAAAACCTTCGCAGTGCCAGCGGGATTCGTAGAATTCCCAGCCTTCGCGAAATTCGCCGGCGCAGAGAAGGGCGAGGGAGAGGTTGAAGCGCGCCTCGTGATTTTTGGGTGCGAGGCGAACGGCCTTGCGGCCCACTTCGATGGCGCGGTCGACCTGCGCGGTGTCGAAAAGCGCGGCGGAATAATTGGTGAGGCATTCGGGCCAATTGGGTTTGAGTGCGCTGGCTTGCTCGTAGGCTTTTATCGCGTTTTGTAAATCGCCGGCGGCGCGCTGGGCGTCGGCGAGGCCGACGTGGGCTTCGGGGTCTTTGGGATTTTGTTTGACGGCGGATTGCCAGGCGGCGATGGAGCCGGGGAGATCGCCGCCGCCGCGCAGGGCGCGGGCCAGAGTTTTTTGAGCGGTGGAATTGGCGGGATGTTGCCGCAGGACCTGCCGCGAAAGCTCGGCGGCTTCGGCAAAGTTTTTTTCGTCGACGCAGACCAGGGCGAGATTGTTGATCGCTTCGGGAGCGGGGGTGATTTCGATGGATTGCTCAAGGACGGATCGGGCTTCGGCGGTTTTGCCGAGCATGCGGAGAGCGTCGCCCAGATTGTTCAGTGCCTGGGGATAACGCGGCTTCATGCGAATGGCGCGGCAGAGTGCGGCGACGGCGTCTTCGAGGCGGCCCGTGTCGCGCAAAATGATCGCGAGGTTGCAATGAAAATCGGGGACGTCACTGGCGCCGGCGAGCGATTTGCGGACGAGTTTTAGAGCCTCCTCGGAGCGGCCGCGCTGGTGGAGGATCATGCCGAGATAGTGCTGGGCCATCGGGTGGTCGGGCTGGGATTTGAGGAGCAATCGGTAGGCGGATTCGGCGGCGGCGAGATCGCCGGATTCGTGGAGGCGGATGGCGTTTTGGATGGTGGCGACGGGCATATGGGTTTATCGGCTGATTTGAATAATGCGCATGACAGAGGAGCGAGGCGGGGCCTCGGGAAAAAGCTTGGAAAATGCTGAATGATGAATGCTGAATGATGAATGAGGAATTATGGGCGGGAGGAATTTATTTTCCCCCGTCTTCCATTTGGCATTCACCATTCATCGTTCAGCATTTCCTAATATTTTGGACGGCGCACACAAGGGTGGGCGCGGGTCTGTACGAGGAAACTGCGCTCACACGCTTGTGTGCGCCTGCCGCTTTGGGTTCCGCCGGTACGAGGGGCGCGAACTTTGGCGGGGGACAGATCTCGGGTCGCTAGCCGGCGCAACGTTTCACCGGCCATGCTCCGGGGCTCTGCGTCCAATTGCGAAAAACCATGAGAATTTCTTCGCGCCCTTCGCGCCTTCGCGGTAAATCAAATATTTTTACCGCGAAGAAGCGAAGGACGCGAAGGATTCGTTCATCGTATTGAGAGTGAAAATTGCGCTTAAAAAAAGCATGTCCCTCTATATAGGGTCTGGCGCCTGAAGGTTTTTGCGCGCGAAATTGATGTAAGTCGCGCGGCTCGGATTGCAAGTTCTGTGTGGGTGCGAGGTTGAAAAATTAATGTGGAAAAATTTTAAGATTTTTTCAGGGGCGGGTGGAGAGGACTAATTGGTTGGAGTTGTTGAGCCAGGCGTCACAGGTGTGGGGGTGGCCGTCGAGCTGGTAGTCGAAGGTGAAGTGGGAGGGGTTGGCGGGGTCGGGTTGGGCGGCGTGGATTTTCCAATCGGCGGCGCGGGTGATGAGGGGGAAGTCGGTGTCGCCGGATTGGGCGAAGCCGGCGACGGGGGTGACTGTCCAGACGGTGTAATCGATGGAATAGGTTTGGACGTTGCCGGTCGTTTGGGAGGTTAGTTGCAGGTCTAGTTCGACGAGGCATTTAGTTCCATCGGGGCGGCGCATGGCGTGGATGAAGATTCCGCAGTGGGCGGGGCGGACTTCGCCGGTGGTGCGCCAGAATTCGTCTTCGGGGGGGCAGGGGGTGAAGGTTTCGTGTCCGCAGGTCGAGTCGTAGACGAGTTGGGTGGGGGGAGCGGTGTAGTTGAGGCAGCGCTGTTGCCAATATAAATATCTGATCCAGTGCCAGGTTTGGGGGCCGAGGAAGTATACCCCGATGATGGCGCCGACCAGAAGGATGGACTGGATCAATCGGCGGTAGAGATTGCGCTGGGTTATTGGGGGGATGCCGTAGTCGAGGATGCGCTCTTCCATGATGCGCCTGCTTGCGTTCGGTTCGAGGGGCTCGTCGCGGGGGGCCCCTCACCCTTACCCTCTCCCCGGGGTACCGGGGAGAGGGGATAGGATTTGGGATATGGTTGCGATTATGTCGGCGCGGGCAATGGGGGATTGCTCGCCGGTTGTTAGATTTTTGATTGTTACCTGGTTCGATTTTAGTTCGTCTTCACCGAGGATGAGGCAAATCTTCGCGGATTCGCGGTCGGCCATTTTGAATTGGGCTTTTACGGATCGATTCGATAAGTCCATGTCGGCGGTGATGCCGGCGGCGCGGAGTATGGCCATTAGGCTTAACGCGGATTCCCTGGCTTCCGGTCCGTGCGTGACGATCCAGACCAGGGAACGACGCGGATCGGGGAGGGCGATTTTTTGGGCGTCCAAGGCCAAGAGCAATCGTTCGATTCCGCTGCCGAATCCTACGCCCGGGGTGGGCTTGCCGCCTAGATTTTCGACGAGGTTGTCGTAGCGGCCGCCGCCGCCGACGGCGTTTTGGGAGCCTAGGCCGCCGGCGGTGATTTCCCAGAGGGTTTCGGTGTAATAGTCGAAGCCGCGGACTAGATTGGGGTTGACCTCGAACGCGGTCGCGGGCTCTAGAAGATCGCGGACGCGCTGGAAGTGGGCGCGGCTTTTGTCCGAGAGGAAATCGACGGCGGGAGGGGCGCCCTTGCTGGCGGCTTGATCGCGCGGGTCCTTGCTGTCTAGAATGCGCAGGGGATTGGTCTGGAGGCGGCGCTGGGAATCTTCGCTGAGTTGAGCGGTCTTCGGCGCTAGAAATTTGACGAGTGCGTCGCGGTATTGCTGTTTGCTTTGGGCGTCGCCGAGGCTGTTGATTTGGAGGGATGGGTCTTTTAGGCCGCAGCGGCGGAGGAAATCCAGTTGCAGCAGGATGCACTCGACGTCCTGGTCGGGTTCGGCGATGCCGAAGGCTTCGGCGCCGAATTGGTGGTGCTCGCGCAGGCGGCCTTTTTGGGGGCGTTCGTAGCGGAAATTGGGGCCTAGGTAGAAGACCTTTTGACGGGAACCCTCCTGGGCGAGGAGATTGCTTTCGATCATGGCGCGGACGACGCCGGCGGTGCCTTCGGGGCGGAGGGTGATGGAATCGCCGCCGCGGTCGGTGAAGGTGAAGGTTTCCTTGGCGACGACGTCGGTGGTTTCGCCGACGCCGCGGTGGAAGAGTTCGGTGGATTCAAAGATCGGGGTGCGGATTTCGGAATAGTGGTAGAGATGGGCGACTTCGCGGGCGATGGCTTCGACGGCTTGCCATTTCCAACTCTCGGCGGGGAGAATGTCGGCGGTGCCGCGGGGGGCGTTGATCATGGAAGGATTATACTGGGTGGGGGGATTTGGGGGCAGTGAGGGATGGGGCAAAGAGATGGAGACACCGAGAGACGAAGAGACGGAGAGACGAAGTGGGAAAAAAATGCGCGCGGCTTTCACTTCGTCTCTTTGTCTCTCCGTCTCCTCGTCTCGTGATTCTTCCCCTTACGCTTCCGGCGGCGGATCGATTTCTTCGACTTGGGCGGTTTCCAGGATTTTGTCGATGGCTTTTTGCTCGCGCATCTGGACGTATAAGTTCATGAGCGATCCGTCGCCGGACATTTCCTGGCGGACTTTTTCGGGGCGGCGGCCGGTTTGGGCGGCGATGACGGCGATTCGGCCGTTGAGCTCGGCTTCGCTGACGTCGACGCCCTGTTCGGCGGCGATTTTTTGGAGGATGAAGAAGAGTTTTAATTCTTTGGCGGCTTCGTCCTGGGCGCCGCTTTTTAGAGCTTCGAGTTGATCGGGGATTTTGGATTCGGGGACGCCGCGCATGAGGAGTTCGACGGTGCGGCGCTGGACGACGCGGTCGGCCTGGCGCTGGGAGAGCTTGGTGGGGAGGTTCAGCCAGACGTTGGAGAGGAGATAGTTGTGAACCTGTTGCCGCATGGATTCCTGGATGTCGTAGCGGACGCGTTCGATCATTTGTTCCTTGAGGGCGTCGCGCAGTTCTTTTTCGGCTTGGAAGCCTAGGTTTTCGAGGAATTCGTGGTTGACTTCGGCGAGTTCGAGGCGTTTGAGCTCTTTCAGGGCGACTTCGACGACGACTTCTTTTCCGCGGACGTTTTCGTCGAAATGGTCGGCCGGGGCCTGGACGGTGAATTCGCGTTTTTCGCCGGGTCGGAGGCCTTTGAGTTTTTCGTCGGAGTTGTCGATCTGGATGCCGAAGATAGCGCCGGGCTGGGCGACGATTTCGAGGTCGTGGCGATGCCAGATGACTTTGCCGTCGAGTTTGAGATGGATGTCGCCGAAGAGGTGGTCGCCGGCTTCCACGCCGCGGTCTTCGATGGGGATCAGCGCGCCTTGTTGTTCGCGCAAGTTTAATATGGCTTTATCAATATGCTTTTCGAGGACTTCGACCTTCACTCTTTTGATCTTCAGGGCCTGGAGGGGCGGCAGGGTGATTTCGGGTTGAACCTCGACCTGGAAGGAGTAGGTGAGCTTTCCGGATTCGGGGAGTTTGAGTTCTTCGGGCTTGTCGAATTCGGGTTCGCCGATGACTTGCAGGGAATTTTTTTGGACGGCTTGCTCGTAGGCCTGGCTGATGAGGGTTCGGCAAACTTGCTGTTTGACGTCGCCCTGGAAACGGCGTTCGATGAGTTTTGCGGGGGCGTGGCCGGGGCGGAAGCCAGGGACGGCGGCCTCGCGGCGGAGGTCCTGGAACTGCTCGGCTAGTTTGGAGGCGATCAGTTCTTCGGGGATTTCGATGGTGACCTTCTTGGTAGCCGGTCCGGCGTCCTCGACGGTGATGTTGTAGGGAATCTCCTGCGGTTCCTGTACGGCGGGTTCGGTTTCAGCCATGGCTCTTCCTCGCGAATCGTGTGCTAGCTCCGCCGGTAACGTCCCCGTGGGTGCTAATTACGTATTTTAGCGGATGGGGCGCGGTTGGGGAAGGGGACGGGGGGACCCAACCCATGGCCCTTCGACGAAACTCAGGGCAGGCTATGGGTTGGCTTTATGGGGGGGCGCGGGTTTGCGAAATCACGCACCCGGCAGGAATCGAACCTGCAACCGGCGGATTAGAAATCCGCTGCTCTATCCGGTTGAGCTACGGGTGCTGGGGGAGAGGCACGTAGGCACGGAGGCACGTGGGCACGAAGGGGAATGTGGCAAGCCATCCTACCCTTTGTGCCTCTGTGCCTTGGTGCCTTCGTGCCTTGCCGCAACGATTGCGTATCCTATTTCGAGCGGTGGCAGTTCACAATCCGGGGGGAGATGGGTATGATGGATGCGGGGAGATCACGGAGGACTCTGAGTGCGACCCCCTGACATATCTTCGCTGGATTTTGAGGGGCTAATTGGCCGGGAATGGTTGTCGGTCAATGGGCTGGGGGGGTACGCCTCTTCCACACTTTGCGGGATGAATACTCGGAAGTACCACGGGCTGCTGGTGGCGGCTATGACGCCGCCGGTGAGGCGGATGGTGCTGCTTTCGCATGTGGATGAAACGGTGATCACGGAGGGGGGTCCGGCGCCGCTGGCTTGTAATGAATATCCGGGGACGGTGTATCCGCAGGGGTATCGGATGCTGCGGGCGTTTAGCGCGGAGCCGTATCCACGGTGGGCTTATCAGGGGTCGGGGTTTACGCTGGAGAAATCGGTATCGCTTTTGCGCGGGGAGAATACGGTTTGTCTGACGTACACGCTGCTGGGTGGGGATAAGGCGGTGGCGCTGGAGGCTCGGCCGCTGCTGGCGTTGCGGGGGATTCATGAATTGATGTATCAGTGGAACGGGAGGCTGCTGGCGGAGAGCCGGCGCGAGGGGGGAGTGCGGATCGCGGCGACGACGCGGACGCCGGAAGTATTTTTTGCGCATGATGGGGAATTTCGCGGGGAGCCGTATTGGTATTTGAATGCGATTTATCGGGGGGAGGAGGCGCGTGGGTATGCGGGGCTGGAGGATTTGTGGAATCCGGGGGTGTTCCGGTGGAATTTGTCGCCGGGGCAGAGCGTGCATTTGATTTGCTCGTCGGATCCGGTGACGGTGGATCGAGTGGTGGGGGAGTTGAATCGGGCGGCGGAGGAGATTGATCGGGGGGCGGCGGCGGGGCCGATTGTGGAGAGTGAGCCGCGGGATGAGTATATGGAATCGCTGGTTCGGGCGGCGTCGGCGTATGTGGTGACGTTGCCGCCGGATGCGGCTTTGCCGGTGTATGTGATTGGGCAGTATCCGTGGTCGCCGCCGTCGGTGAGGGCGGCGCTGATTGGATTTACGGGGTTGCTGCTGGTGCCGGGGCGAATGGGGGAGGGGAGGCGATTGCTGCATTCGCTGGCTACGCAGTTGCGGGATGGGCTGATTCCGTCGGAATTTCCGGAGGATGGGGCGTCGCCGCGATATCGCGGGGCGGATGTGTCGCTTTGGTTTATTGCGGCGCTGGGGGAATATTTGCGGTATAGCGATGATCTGGCGACGGTTGGGGCGCTTTGGCCGACGGTGGAGTCGATCATTCAGGCGTATCGGCAGGGGACGAAGCTGGGGATTCGAGTGGATGAGGATGGGCTGGTGGTGACGCGGTCGCCGGGGACGCCGGCTTCGTGGATGGATGCGCAGGTGGGGGAGTGGGTGGTTACGGCGCGGGAGGGGCGGCCGGTGGAATTGAGTGCGCTCTGGTATAACGCGCTGAAAATCGCGGCGTCGCTGGCGGAGCGGCTGGAGAAAAAATTGACGGTGGGGGAATTGAATCAATTGGCGGAGCGAACGAAATATTCGTTCAACCGGAAATTTTGGAATGAGAAGGCGAATTGCTGCTTTGATGTGGTGGATGAGGGGGGGAATGATGCGTCGGTTCGGCCGAATCAGATTTTTGCGATTAGTTTGGCGTATCCGGTCCTGGAAACATCGCGGCACGAGGCGGTTTTGAAGACGGTGATCGATGAGCTGCTGACGCCGATGGGGGTTAGGACGCTGAGCCGGAGTAATTCGGCTTACCAAGGGAGGTATACGGGGAGCGTGGTGAACCGCGATCGGGCGCAGCACCAGGGTACGGCTTATCCTTGGCTGCTGGGGGCGCTGGCGACGGCGGAGGCGAAAGTACATGGGCGGGACGCGGCGACGATCGCGCGGATTCGGAAATGGCTGGAGCCTTGTCTGGAATACCTGCAGGGGGATGGGATCGGGCAGATTGTGGAGCTGGTTGATGGGGATTTGCCGCAACGGGCGGGGGGGGCGATTGCTTCGGCGCTGTCGGTGGGGGAGATTTTGAGGTGTTATGCGGAGGAAGTGCTGGGGATTGGGCCACGTGCGAATTCCCGGCCGAAGATTGCGCCGGTTCCGTCGGGGTCGCCGCTGATTAGCGGGCGGCCGACGTGAGGGTTATTTATCCCATTGCAAAGCTGTGAAGCATTCCCAAAATGACGGGTTAGGCGGACGGGATTTTCCCGTGCGCCGATTGGAATTAAAAAGAATACGAGGGAGTTTCCCATGAGTCAGGCATTTGGCGTGATTGGATTGGAAGTGATGGGTCGGAATCTGGCGCTCAACGTGGAGCGGAATGGGTTTCCGATCGCGGTGTTCAACCGGACGACGGAAAAGACCGTGGAGTTCATGGAGGGTGTCGCCAAGGGGAAGAAGGCGAAGATGGGGGCGACTTATCAGGAGTTTGTGGCGCTGCTGAGTAAGCCGCGGCGGATATTGATTATGGTGAAGGCGGGGAAGCCGGTGGATATGGTGATCGATAGTTTGAAGCCGCTGCTTGAGCAGGGGGATATTTTGATCGACGGGGGGAATTCGCTTTTTACGGATACGGAAAGGCGCGAGGCGGCGCTGAAGGACGCGGGGTTCAAATTTTTTGGGATGGGAGTCAGCGGCGGCGAGGAGGGGGCGCTTTGGGGTCCGAGCATTATGCCGGGGGGGGATGAGGATGCTTACAAGCATCTGGAACCGATCCTGACGAAAATTTCGGCCAAGAGCGATGACGGGGCGTGCGTCGCGTATTGCGGGCAGCGCGGGGCGGGGCATTTTGTGAAGATGGTGCACAACGGGATTGAATACGGGGACATGGAGCTGATCGCGGAGGCTTACGATCTGCTGAAGAATGTGGGGGGACTGAATAACAAGCAGCTTGAGGATGTTTTTGGGGATTGGAATCAGGGGGTGCTGAAAAGCTTTTTGATCGAGATTTCGCAGAAGGTGATCAATTTTCCCGATCCGGAGAATCCGAGCCGGCCGCTGGTGGAGCAGATTCTGGATATCGTGGGAATGAAGGGGACGGGTACGTGGACGATTAAATCGGCGCTGGATTTGCAGGTGCCGGTGCCGACGATGGCGGCGGCGGTGGATTCGCGCGAGATATCCATGTTGAAGGATCAGCGCGTGGCGGCGAGCAAAATTCTGACCGGGCCGAAGCCGGCGAAATATAGCGGGGATATCAAGGCGTTTATCAACGATGTGCGCGATGCGCTGTATTGCAGCAAGATTTGCTCGTACGCGCAGGGGATGGCGCTTTTGTCGGCGGCGAACAAGGCGTTCAACTATGGGATTCGGCTGGATGAGATGGCGCGGATATGGGAGGCGGGGTGCATTATTCGAGCGATATTCCTGAAGGAGATTCGGAAGGCGTTTATGGAGGAGCCGAGTTTGCCGAATCTGCTGATTGCCGGGCGGTTCCGCGACGCGATTTTGCCGCGGCAGGATGCTTGGCGGCGGATCGTGCAGATCGGGGCGCAGACGGGGATTTCGACGCCGGCGTTTAGCGCGTCATTGGCGTATTACGACTCGTATCGACGGGATCGGCTGCCGGGGAATTTGATTCAGGCTCAGCGCGATTTCTTCGGGGCGCATACGTACGCGCGGCTGGATAATCCGTCGGTGATGATTCATACCGAGTGGTCGGCTGGCAAATAGTGCTCATTCTTGGCCTGGATGTCGGGTCCTCCTCCGTCAAAGCGGCGTTGCTGCGCAAGGGGAAAGTCGTGGGGAGGCTGGCGCGGGCTTCGTTTGCAACCCATTTTGATGGAGTGCGCGCGGAAGTCGATCCGACCGCGATTCTCCGGGCTGTTTCGTCGGCGATCGCGGAATTGGGGAAGGGGGCGAAGCGCGCGGAGGCGGTGGGGCTTTCGGTGATGGCGCCGGCATGGGTGGCGATGGATCGGAAGGGGAAGGCGATTACGCGGGTGATTACGCATCAGGATCGGCGGAGCGCCGCCGTCGCGGTGGAATTGGAACGGCGGGTGGGGGAGAGACGGTTTTTGCAAATCGCGGGGAATCGCCCGTTTCCGGGAGGGATTAGTTGTAGCACGGCAGCCTGGTTTGCGGAGCATGAGCCGGGGGTGATTCGACGGGCGGATTTGATCGGACATCTGAATACTTTTTTGCATCGGCAAATGACCGGGGAGCGGGTGATCGATCGGTCGAATGCGTCATTTACGGGGTTGTATGAGACGACGAAACTGGGCGGGTGGAATGAAATGCTCTGCGAGGCGGCGGGGATTGGGGAAGGGAAGTTGCCGGAGATTTTGGAGTCGGATCAGGTTGGGGGAAATGTGACTTCCGACGCGGCGCGGAAATTTGGGATATTGGCGGGGACGCCGGTGATGGCGGGGTGGGTGGATACGACGGGGGCGATGGTGCTTGGGGGAATCAAGGCGGGGCGGCTGCTGAATGTGAGCGGATCGACGGATGTTTTGGCGTTGTGCACGGATCGGGCGCGGCCGCATCGGGAATTGCTGACGCGGGCGCTGGGAGTTGGGAAATGGTGGCTCTCGGTGGGGACGATCGCGGCGGCGGGGTCGGC
>JBEKPV010000109.1:0-11079 GCA_049520395.1 Tepidisphaeraceae bacterium | reverse complement strand
TAGGAAATAAGATCGGCAGCAAATCCGAAATCCGCCGAATCGTATGATCCGCCGGCGAATCCACCTGCCCGTTCCCGTTGCGCAGCTTCAGCGCCGTCTTCATCCCCAATCGCCCCGCTCCCAAAATATCGTTCTTCACCACATCCCCCACAAAAAGCGTCTCCCGCGGCTTCGTCAGAATCGCCGCCAGCGCCCGGTAAAAAATCACCGGATGCGGCTTGCGGTACCCAATATCGCTCGAATAAATCCGTACCGGCAAATGCTCCAGCAGCCCCATCATCTCCAGATGCCGATCCAGCAATCGCCCCGGAATAAACGTATTGGAAACCACCCCGATTTTGATCCCCTCGCTCTTGATCCTCTGCAGAGTCGCGATCAGATCCGGTTCGATGCTGCCGTGCGGAATCACCGGCAAATACCAGTGCCACGCCAAATCGTAAATAAACGCGTCGTTATCCGGCGCGCCCCACCGCACCGCATGCCGGCGCATGATCCCCAGCGCGTCCACTTCACGGTAATGGAATCTCGACCGAATCAGCGCCCAGCGAAGCGAGGCAAAATTCGCGCTGCGATACTTCTTCAGCGACGGCACCGGGCACCCCGACGCCCGCAAATGTTCCCACCCAGCCTCCGCCCCCTGTTTGGCGAGCAGCCCGTTGTTCAAATCCTTGAAATCCAGGAGGGTATCCCCCAGATCGAATAAAACCGCACGGACCATAGCTCACCCAATTCCACGCCAATCCCGTTCCGGCCGACGCGCCGGCTCAATTTAACCGCCCCCCGCGCCCCGGCAAAGGGGCCCCTTGGAGTTCCCACCTCCGCAGGGTAAACCTATCCCGGATCGGATTCACAAATCATGGCCTGGCTGATCATTCTGTCGCGGTGGGTGCACGTGGTCTCGGCCTGCGTGGCCCTCGGCGGCGTCTTCTTCGTCCGAATCGTCCTCCGCGGCGGCGCCAGGCTCCTTGCCCCCGACGTCCGCGACATCGTCCAACTCCGAATCCGCCGAACCTTCAAAATGGTCATCCATTCCACCATCCTGCTCCTCCTCCTCAGCGGCTCGTTCAACAGCTACATCGCCTGGAACAAATACCAATTGAATCCCATGCTCATGCATCCCCTGTGGGGCACGCACCTCTTGCTCGCATTGATCGCGATTGCGATCGCCCTCTATTTGCTCGCCGGAAAAACGCCCCGTCCCTCGAATCGAAAATGGCTGACCCTGAACCTGATCGTGCTGCTGGCGGCGGTCGCCGCGGCGTCAACCTTGAAATGGGCGCGCGACACCGCCTCGTCTAATCCGCCCGGCGCAACCCCCTAGATTCGGCCAACTCCCGGAGATCCAACCCCATGGTCACCTTCCTATTCACCCTGCATTTCCTGGCCCGATATCTTCACATCGTCTGCGCCACCGCCCTGGTCGGCGGGACGCTCTTTTATGAAATGGTCGTCCCCGTCGCCATCGACGAACTGCGGCCCGAGCAGCAACTCATCGTCTTCGCCCGCGCCCGCTGGGTCTTCAAATGGATCGTCTGGGCCGCGGCGGTGATGATCATCCTCAGCGGCATCGTCTACACCACCGAGCATTGGAAACAGTACGCCAGCGACCAATACAATCGCCCCGAACTCCCCCCCGGAATGACGACCACCATGCCCCGCGAAATCCCACCCGGAAGCCGTCCCGGCTGGTGGTGGGTCGCCCACATCAGCACCGGAACCATCGCCGTCCTCATCGCCCTGAGCCTCACCACCGGCCCCGTCCCCCCGGCGCGACCCATCCGCTGGATGCGCCTTAACCTCATGCTCCTCCTCCTGGTCATGTTCCTCGGCTCCACCGCGCGGCAAGCGCGCATCAGCGAATTGCAGCGACCCCCCAATCCCCAGCCCGCCCCGGAATCGGCCCCGCAATGAATCCCGACCCCGCACCCCATCTCGGCGGAATCGAACTGGCCCCCGGCGTCCACGCCGCCCCCAAATCGATCCGAGTCCAATTCGCCCGCGGCGGCGGACCCGGCGGGCAAAACGTCAACAAGCTCAACACCAAAGCCGAACTCTGGATCGAACTCAATCAAATCCACGGCATGACCCCCGCCGCCCTCCGGCGACTGCGCAAATCAGCCGGCCAGCGCCTCACCGACCTCGATGAAATCCATCTCAGCAGCGACGCCGCACGAACCCAGCACGCCAATCGGAAATTGATTTTTGAGCGTTTAAGAGAATTGATCGTCGCCGCCCAGGTTCAGCCCAAACGCCGCCGCCCAACGCGCCCCACCGCCGGCTCGCGCCGCCGCCGCCTCGAATCCAAACGCAAGCATTCGGAATTAAAAGCCCGCCGCGGCGAGTCCATCTGATCCCGCCGCGTCCCACCCATCCCGCTTATTCCTCGTCGTCAAAATCATCGTCGTCATCGTCGTCGTCGTAGTCGTCGTCATCCTCGTCCGGATTATCGAAGTCGTCGTCCTCTTCATCTTCGTCGTCATCGTCCTCGTCGTCTTCCTCTTCCTCGAATTCCTCTTCCTCCTCGGCCGGCTCCTCGACCTCCTCCGGCGCCCCGGCAACTTCCTCTTCCTCTTCTTCCTCCTCTTCCTCGTCATCGTCAAACGCCAGGTCTTCGTCTTCCTCCTCTTCCTTTTCCTTTTCCTTCTCGTCTTCCTCGGGTTCCTCGCGCGGCTTCTTCTTGGCGCTCTGAGGGTGCGGCCGGCATCCCGGATCGGCCAAGGTGCAATCCAGATCGCCCCCCAGCGGCATCTCCACCAGCTCAAGCACGCCCAATCGGGCGCCGTCCACAGTCGTCATTCCACGTTCATCGGATGGCGGATTCATAATTAGCACCGAAAAAGATTTCACGGATAAATATCCCGGCGCACAGCGGCCTCCGGGGACTTGGTTGGAACGTCTCAAAATGGTCAAATTTACTCAATGCGGTCGGTATTGAAGCGAGCCGACCACACCGCGTCAAGGGCCAAAATACCCAATCGATCAATCGAGTTTTTTTCGCCGCAAGCGCAGGGCGTTCCCGATCACGGTCACATCGCTCAGCGCCATGGCCGCCGCGGCCCAAAGCGGATTCAGGAGCCCCATCGCCGCCAGCGGAATCGCCAGACAATTGTAGAAAAAGGCCAGGAATAAATTTTGTCGGATGACGCGCATCGTGGCGCGGGATAGCGCGATGGCGGTCGCCACGCCCACCAGGCTACCCCCGACCAGCACGATCCCCCCGATCTCCTTGGCGACGTCCGCTCCCGACCCGATGGCGATCCCCAAATCCGCCGCCGCCAGCGCCGGGGCGTCGTTGATCCCGTCCCCCACCATGGCGACCGCGCACGTCTCCTGCAATTTCCGCACAAAATCCGCCTTCTCCGCCGGTTTCACTCCGGATCGAACCTCGGAAATTCCCACCACCCGGGCCGCCGTCTCGGCGGCGGCGGCGGAGTCCCCGCTCAGCAGCACCGTCCGCAGCTTCAGCTCATGCAATCGCGCCACCGCCGCCGCCGAATCCCCTTTCACCGGATCGCTCAGGCTAATCGACCCCATCCGCCGAATTCGTCCGTCCGGCGTCTTCTCGGCGACGTGCACCACCGTCCCACCCGCCGGGCTCGGTTCCCCATCCCCCGAACCAAATTTAGCCAGCAGCGCTTCGCTTCCGACCAGAAGCGTCCTTTGATCGAATTCCGCCACCACCCCCAATCCCGGCTCATTCACAAACGATTCGGGTTCCGGCAATACGTGCCCATCCCTACGCGCCGCCTCCACCACGGCTTTGGCCAAAGGATGAGAACTAAACTGCTCCGCCGACGCCGCCAGTTCCAGCAATTCCCCCGCCGAGATTCCCTCCCGAGGATGCACCGCATCGACCGTCGGTTTCCCCAGCGTAATGGTTCCCGTCTTATCCAGAACCACCGTTTCGATCCGCTCGGCGTGCTGAAGCGCATCCAAATCCCGGATAAGAATTCCCCGCCGCGCCCCCATCCCCGTCCCCACCATCAGCGCCGCCGGCAGCGCGAGCCCCAGCGCGCACGGGCAAGCGATGATCAAAACGCTGCACGAAGCGTTCGCCACAATCGCCAAAGTCCGCCCCGTGCTCCAGCCATGCGAAACGCCCCACGCATACCAGGCCGCCGCCGTCGCCAGGGCGATGCAAAGCACCACCGGCACAAAGACCGCCGATATCCGATCCGCCAATTGCTGAATCGGCGGCTTGGCCGATTGCGCGGATTCAACCAATCGCACGATCTGCGCCAGCGCCGTCTCCCGCCCGACGCGCGTCGCCCGCACCGTCAGCCGCCCGTCGGTATTCAGCGTCCCCCCGACCACTTCATCCCCGATTTTCCGCAACGCCGGCAGCGGCTCGCCGGTCAGCATCGATTCGTCGATCGCCGATTGCCCCGCCACGATCTCGCCATCCACCGGTACTCGATCCCCCGGCCGGATCAAAATCCGATCCGATACCCGCACCTCCGCCAGGGGAATTTCCCGCGCTACATTCTGCTCATCCAATCGCAGCGCCGTGGCCGGCGCCAGCGTCATGAGCCCGCGGATCGCGTCCCCCGCCGAGTGCCGGGCCCGAGCCTCGAGCCAATGACCCAGACTGATCAAGGCCAGCAACCCCGTCGATTCCATGAAATAAAACGCCGGCGGCGCCGGCCAAATCCCCATCCACGTCCCCAGTAGCGCGATCAGGCTATACCCAAACGCCACGCTCGCCCCCATCGCGATCAGCGTGTCCATGTTAGTCGTCAAATGCCGCAGCGCCCGAAATGCGCTGGCATAAAATGCCCGCCCGACATACCCAATCGCCAGCGTGGAAGTGATCAAGGACGCCCAGGTCATCCAATCGTGAATATCCCCCGCGGAATGTTCGTGCCCGGCGACTAAACGCATCCCCCAATGCGTCACTTCCAGCGGAAACCACAAAATGACTCCCACAATCGCCCGATTTCGCCATGATTCCGAGTGATCGTGATCGGCATGGGAATGATCGGTTCCCGATTCCGGCTCGGTTTCGTAACCGATGGCGCTGATCGCCTCGGCGATTTTCCCCGGATCAGTCACCCCCGGATCGAATTTCACCACCGCCCGCCCCGTGGCGAAATTCACCCGGCATTCTTCAACCCCGGCAACGCCCCGCGCCGAATTCTGCACCCGCGCCACGCAACTGGCGCAATTCATTCCCGACACATTCAGATTGGCCTCGACGACCGCGCTCATGGCCCGATTATAGGTCAGGCCGTCGCCGAACGTATGCACGCCTCAAGGCCCCGAAGCCGGCGGCGGGGGGGGCGGCGGGAGCCAGAACGCGATCGCGTCGTCAAACATATCGTGCCATTTCGCCTGCTGATCCGGAGTCAGCACCCCGTCAATATCCTGCCGAAGCCCCTGCAATTCCGCCTCCACCTCCGGCTGATCCCGCCGGCGAATCGCCTGCAGATGTTTCTGCCGCTCGGCGATCAACTCCGTCACTTTCTCTCGCTGATCCTCTGAAAGATCCAGCCGCCGCGTCAGCACCGCCGCGATCCGTGCCGGCGCCTCCTCGGGATGGCGCAAACCGTACCGAATCCGATGCACCGCGATCGCCACCGTCGCCGCGCTCCCCACCGCCATCCCGCCGAAAAAAATCACCAGCGCCAGAATCACCCGCACCCACCGGCGCGGCCGACGCAATCTTAAAACGTATCCCGGCGGCAACGGCGGCGGTAAATAGGGGGGTTGGCTCATCGCAGCACCGTCCAAATCGAAGTCAGAAAATCCCCGAACGGATCCTGAAACGCCCAGATCGACTGCAAGCACAGCAGCACCGCCGCCACCGCCGCCCCGGAACTCAAGAGCGCCGCCAGCCACATCGTCGGCGGCTCCGACTCCTGCCGCCCCAATTCGCCAATCTCCCGCATCACCCGATCCGTGACGTTGATCGCCTCGCCCGGCGGATTGCCCGCCAGCTTCTGAATTCGCTCGATTTCATTCATGATATTTCTCCAGCAGTTTTCGAAGTTTCCCCCGAGCCCGAAACGCCTGCACTTTCACCATCGTCTGGCTCCACCCCGTCAAATCCGCCGTCTCGGCTATCGAACGCTCCTCCAAATGAAGCAGCGTCAGCACCACCCGATCCCGCGCCGAAAGCTGCGAAAGCAAATGTTCCAGAAGCTCCCGATTCTCCCCTCCCTCGGCCGCCGGCGGCGCGGTCAGCGATTTCTCATCCAGTTGAGCAAACGCATTCCGCTTCCGCTTCTTTAGCCACGCATAACCCGTCCGCGTCGCGATCCGGCTCAGCCAATGCGAAAACGGCGCCTTCCCCGAAAATCCGCGCAAGCTCAAATAAGCCTGCACAAAAACCTCCTGAACCAGTTCCTCCAAATCCGCCCCGCGCGCGAAATGCCGCAGTTGTCTTGCGAGATTCTGCTGATGCCGCTGAACGATGCGCCGGTAAGCCTCCCCGTTTCCAGAGAGAGTCGCCGAGATGTCCGCCCGGTCGGCCGCGTCGTCCATGCCCCAATGATCCAGCGTCGGGGGCGATTGTGCCACCGACGCCGGAAAAATCAGAATCTGCCAGGGGATCGCGCTCATTGCCCGTCAGCGGACAAATGTTGGAAGAATTGATCCACCGCCCGATCCGACTGGGCGCGGAAATCGGTCAAATCCTGTTGCTGCTCCGGAGTCAGAATCGGCGCGACTTCGCCCCGAATCTTCGCCGCCAGCACCGCGGCATCGCCGATGTCATGACCCAGCTGGTCGGCATCCGCGCGAATCGTCTTCTCATCCGTATTCGGATTCAAAACCGCTTCCCGCAGCGCCCGCCGATCCTGCACCACCGGCTGCATGACCGCCACGATCTGGGGCTTTTCCGATTGCAGAATCGCGCCGATTTGCTGCCTTTGACTGTCGGTCAAATCCAAATCCGATCGCAGCGCCATCCACCGCCCGATCTGCCCGTGAATCAGCCGCATCAGCGGCCCTTCGTGCCAGGCAAACGCCGGCTGCGTCGCCGGCGGCGAGTTCACCGCGTCGGAAAACGCGAAACTCCCCACGCCGCATAAACTCACGGCGCCAAGAACCCAAATTAAAATCGTCTTTCTCATAAAACTGTCTCCTTTCACCTCGATTGTGGGAGACAGTCCGTGCGAGGTTACACCCGCCCTATTTTTTGTAATAGGCGGTGTTTTTTTCGATGAACGAAGCCCATTCGGTGGGGAGGTCTTCCTGCGGAAAAATCGCGGTCACGGGGCATTCATCGACGCATAGGCCGCAGTCGATGCACGTGTCGGGGTCGATAAAAAGCTGATCGGCGGTGGCGAAATTCGGTTCGTCCTTGGTGGGGTGAATGCAATCCACCGGGCAGACCGCCACGCAGGCGGTGTCTTTGGTGCCGATGCAGGGCTCGGCAATGATATGAGCCATGAACTACTCCTTATTGCGGCGGGATTATAGAGACAAACGCCTTCGGAGCAAACACCAGACGCCCTAGCAGGACGCTGCAAAAGTCCCGCGAGCCGATGCGCCGGGGATTTGGGCCGGGATCGAGGCGGCCAGACGCAGCAGTATTGATCGAAATACGAGCAAGTCTGGCCAACGAAGAGCCCGGCCCAAAGACCCAAGCAGCGGCCGCGCGACTTTTGCAGCGTCCTGCTAGCTCGGAATCAGCGATCTCCCGGTCATTTCCCTCGGTTGCGGCAACCCCATCATCATCAAAGCCGTAGGCGCCACGTCCGCCAGCCGCCCCCCCTCACGCAGCTTTTTGCCGGCATAACGGTCATCCACGACAATCAGTTCCACATCATACGTCGTATGGGCGGTATGCGGCGCGCCGGTCCCCGGGTCGATCATCTGTTCGCAGTTGCCGTGGTCCGCCAGCACGATCGCCACGCCCCCCTGTTTATTCAGCGCCGTCATGATCCTCCCGACACACTCATCCACCACCTCCACCGCCTTGATCGCCGCCGCCAGCACGCCCGTGTGCCCGACCATGTCGCCATTAGCGAAATTGACCACGATCAAATCGTAAGCTCCCGATTCAATCCGCTTGACCACTTCATCGCAGACGGCATGCGCGCTCATCTCCGGCTTCTGGTCATACGTCGTCACGTCTTTGGGCGACTGCACGATCTGCCGATCCTCCCCCGCGAACGGCTCCTCGCGGTAATCGTTGAAAAAAAACGTCACATGCGGAAATTTCTCCGTCTCCGCGCAGCGGAATTGCTTCAGCCCCAGTTCGCTCACGTATTGCCCCAGAATCTGGCTCATCTTCGGCGGCTTGGGATACGCCACATGCACCGGCAAACCCTGCTCGTACGCCGTCATGGTCAGGTAAAACACATCCAATTTCTTCCCGCGCGGAAAACCTTGAAAATCCTGCTGCACGAACGCCTTGGTAATTTCCCGCGGCCGGTCGCCGCGGTAGTTGTAGAAAATGATCGAATCCCCGTCCTTCACCACCGCGCGCGGAGTCTTCCCGTCGTCGCAGATAACCGAGGGCGTCACGAATTCGTCCCCCGACATATTCGGCTCCGTCGGATGATCGTAATAATTCTGAATCGCCGCCGTCGCCGAATTGAATTTCGCCCCCTCCCCCGCCGTGATCGCGCGATAGGCTTTCTCAACGCGGTTCCACCGGTTATCGCGGTCCATCGCCCAATATCTCCCGCTGACCGTCGCGATCGACCCCACGCCGATCTCGCGCATTTTTTCCTCGATCTTCCGAACATAATTAATCCCGCTATTGGGCGGCGTATCCCGCCCGTCCGTAAACGCATGCAGAAAAACCTTTGTCAGCCCCTTCCCCTTGCAAAGCTCCAGGCAGGCGTACAAGTGCTCCAGCAGCCCATGCACCCCCGCGTCGCTGACGATCCCGAACAGATGCACCGCTCCCCCCAGCAACTGGGCCGAATCCACCGCCTGGTTCAGCTCGCTATTGGAAAAAAATTGCCCGTTGCGAATCTGCTTGGTGATCGCGACCGATTCCTGATCGACGATTCGCCCCGCCCCGATGTTCTGGTGCCCCACTTCGCTGTTTCCCATCGTCCCCTCGGGAAGTCCAACGTCAAACCCGCTGGTGTGAATCAGCGTCACCGGATATCGCTCCATCAATCCGTCGGCAACCGGATGTTTCGCCAGATAAACCGCGTTGGCGCGGTTCCATTCCGGAAACGGATTCTTCCCCCAACCGTCGCGCACGATGATCACACACGGACGTTTTTTTTCGCTGGACATGCGCACCTCATTCCAAAAATTATCGGGCGAAAGAATCTTACGCGCTGGAGCCGCGCGAAAAAATGGGCACGCGAATTTTAAAAAAAGCATTGACTGCAGATTTCCACGACTTACATTTGGTGCACGAGAAAGGAGGTGATTGCGCCATGGCAAAGAAGAAGAAAGCCGCCAAGAAGAAAGTCAAGAAGAAGAAGTAGTCCAATTCTCCGACGCGCGCGGGTGCGTGGCTGATCGTTTTCTCCGCCGCACGCGACAGGAGTCGAAGATTTTTTCCCGCGACCTTGGCTCCAAAATAAGGCGCGGATTCGAATGAAAGCTTCCCGGCCACGGCGGAAGCTTTCTTCGTTTCCGGGGGAATCCATCGCCCCACGTGCCGCATGGCGCAACTCACCATCCAACAGGCTTTCGAACAGGCGATCGAGCACCACCGCGCCGGACGATTGCAGCAGGCCGAGCATCTTTATCGCCAGGTTCTGGCCCTTCAGCCCCAGCACGCCGGCGCGCTCAATCAACTCGGCGCCATCGCCACTCATGTCGGCCGGTTCGACCTCGCCGTCGATTTCCTCCGCCGCGCCCTGGCTGTGCGTCCCGATTACGCCGACGCCCATTGCAATCTCGGCATCGCCTTCAACTGCCAGGGGCGGCTCGATGAAGCCATCGCCGAATATCGCCAGGCCATTTCCCTCAAGCCGGATTTCGCCGGCGCCATCAACAATCTCGGCAACGCCCTGAAATACAACCGCCAACTCGCCGACGCCATCGCCGCCTACAACCAGGCGATCGCCCTCAATCCCGCGCTCGCCGAACCGCACAACAATCTCGGCAATGCCCTCCGCGAAGGCGGGCAATTAACCGAGGCGATCGCCTCCTATCATCAGGCCATCTCCCTGCGCCCCAATTACGCCGAGGCCCACAACAATCTCGGCATCGCCCTCAAACGCCTGGGCCGATTCGACGAATCCATCGCCGCCTATTCCAAGGCCATCGCCCTCAAACCCAATTACGCCGAACCCCATAACAATCTCGGCAACACCCTGCAGGACCAAGGTCAACTCGACCAGGCCATCGCCTCCTATCGCCAGGCCATCGCCCTCAAACCCAACTACGCCGAAGCCTATAACAACCTCGGAAATGCCCTGCAGGAGAAAGGCCAACTCGATGAAGGCATCGCCGCGTTTCGCCAGGCGATCGCGCTCCGGCCCGATTTTGCCGAGGCCTTCACGAATCTCAGCAACGCCATGAAAGATCGAGGACAACTGGACGAATCCGTCGCCGCCTGTCGTCAGGCCATCGCGCTCCTGCCCGACTTCGTCGAAGCCCACAGCAATCTCATCTTCACCCTCCACTATCATCCCGAATACGACGCCCAAGCGATCGCCCAGGAACTGGATCGCTGGAACCGCCAGCATGCCCAGCCACTGCGAAAGTTCATCCAGCCCCACACGAACGACCGCAGCCCGGACCGCCCCTTGCGCATCGGCTACGTCTCCCCCGATTTCCGCAACCATCCCGTCGGCCGCAATCTGCTCCCCTGGTTCCACCTCCACGACCGCAACCAGTTCGACATCACTTGCTACGCCCACGTCCTGCGTCCCGACGCCCTGACCCGCCAACTGCAGCCCATCGCCGGCGCCTGGCGCGATATCGTCGGCCTCTCCGACCGGCAGGTCGCCGATCAAATTCGCCAGGATCGAATCGACATTCTCGTCGATCTGGCCGTGCACACGGCGTTCAGCCGCCTGCTGGTCTTCGCGCACAAGCCCGCCCCCGTGCAAGTGAGCTACCTCGGTTACGCCGGCAGCACCGGAATGACCAGCATCGACTATCGCCTCTCCGATCCCTACCTCGATCCCCCCGGCCTGGACGAATCGTGCTACA
>JBEKPV010000108.1:0-11093 GCA_049520395.1 Tepidisphaeraceae bacterium | reverse complement strand
GACTCGAACCTACAACCAGTCGGTTAATCCCGGCACGCCGGGACTCTACCATTGAACCGGTCTCCCAACTCAAACCGCCAAAACTCGGCAGGTAGGACTCGAACCTACAACCAGTCGGTTAACAGCCGACTGCTCTACCATTGAGCTACTGCCGAAAAATATCGATCCTGCAACCAGTCGGTTAATCCCGGCCTGCCGGGACTCTACCATTGAGCTACTGCCGAAAAATGTCGACCTACAACCAGTCGGTTAATCCCGGCCCGCCGGGACTCTACCATTGAGCTACTGCCGAAAATCGTCGAACCTGCAACCAGTCGGTTAATCCCGGCCTGCCGGGACTCTACCATTGAGCTACTGCCGAAAAATATCCCAATAGCCCGGAGACGAAAGTCTGCAGTTCTATCGGCAAAGCGCCACCAGTCAAGCAATTGCGTCAGCCACATCCATAGCCGAAGCAGCCCTTCTCCACCATTCCCTAACTGTCTCGGGCAACTGCAATTACCGTCCATGCCAATGCCCCCGCACGTTCGCCACCCACAAACGCCCCCGGAATCCGCAAGCGGCGCTGCCGACTTGGACGATAGTAGCTCTGGACCAACCGACCCGAGGATTTCCCATGCCCCAGCCCTCCGACCTGCCGCAATGCTGCTCCCCGGATGCTTTTACGCTCTTAGCCCGGCAGGCCAGGACACTCGATTCCCCCGACGCCCTCGTCGGCGGCGCCGTCGCTATCGCCATGCACCAAATGGAACGCATCGACGTCGCCGCCCAGGACGCCCAGTTGCAAACCTATGTCGAAACCGTCCGCCAGCGCGTCCGCGGCAACCAGCCGCAGGCGATTCTCGCCCATCTTCACGACGTTCTTTACGACGAACAAGGTTTCATCGGAAACACCGAGGATTACTACAACACCTCCAATAGTTATCTGCCCGCCGTTCTGGCCAATAAGCGGGGTCTCCCGATCACGCTGAGCTTGATTTACAAGATCGTGGCCGAACGGCTGGGCCTCCGGGCCTGGGGTGTTGGTTTACCGGGACATTTCCTGGTCGCCGTCGAGGAACGACCCGGAAAAATCCTGCTCGTGGATGCTTTCGCCAAGGGTAGAATCCTGACTCAGGGCGAAGCCCACCAGCGCATCCAGGAACTCTTCGGCCCCGAGATGGAATGGTCCGACGAGATGCTCCAGCCCGCCAGCAACCGCCATTGGCTGACTCGCATCCTGCAAAATCTCCTGCACATCTTCGGCACCAACAATCGTTACGCCGACGTCGCCGCCGTTCTGGAAATGGAAATGCTCCTCTGGCCCAATCAGGATCACCTACAACGCGACTTGGCCCTGGTCCTGGCCCGCATAGGCCTCTCCCGCCCCGCCAGCCTTTGGCTAGACGCCTATCTACGCAAAAACCCCGACGACCCCCAAAAAACTGACCTAAAACAGCTTTTAGACGTCCTGTCCACGTAAAGCATCATTTCGGCGCCGCCGCCTCCGCCACGCCCGCCCGCCCAGCCGAATGCACCTTCGCATCAACGAGTTCAATCGCCCCCGCCGCCGCCAGCGCGTAGAGCGCATAAAACAGCCCCCGTTTCCAAACCGGCCACCGACGACAATCCACATCCTGACGATTCGTAGTCATTGTGCCACGCCCAGACCACGGGTTATAGCGCGCCCCTCCCCCTTCCATCAAGAATAGGTTAGCGCGCACGGCTGTGGATTCCCGCCAATTTTTTTTTATCCCCCCCCACCCTCCCGTTAAATTACCGCCTCCTTGCACTTATATCGTGAGGTCGCCGTGGTCCGTTGGATTAGTTTCACAATTCCCCTGCTCTGCCTCAGCCTGACGCTTCGCGCGCAGATGAGCGTTGACGAGGCGATGGACTTGCTCCACCAGCGCCAGGCCGAGCGCGCCGCCCAGGCCGCCACACAACCCGCGTCCACCCAGCCCTCCGTTGCAGCCGCCGCGCCCGGCAACGATCGACCCGATCTCTCCCTGCGCGTCGAAGCCTTGGAATCCGAGATCAGCGAAGATTTCTCCGGCCCCATCGGCGCCATGTGGGCCCCCGCCGACACGCAGCAGTGGCTCGACAACAAGGCCGCCAGCGCCGCCGCCGCCGCTTCAAAACTAGTCGGCTCCGAAGCCACCGCCAAAATCATTCTCGACAGCTCCCTCCCGGGACCAGCCGGCATCTGCGTTCAAGGCCATCTCTTCCCCATCGATCAGCGATTGACCCTCAGCACCGCCGATCACATCCAGCTCAAACCCGAGCAAGATCAATTCGATACCGCCGCCGATCGGCTCGAATCGCTCCACCAGCAACTCACCCGCCTGAACAACGAACTAAACATGGAGCAGATGCACAATTCCAACTCCGGCCCCGTCTTCCAATTCCAAGACAACGTCACACAACTCAATTTCGACATCCAAAATGTCCAGGGACAAATCACCTCCGCCGAATCCGATCTAAGCAGCGCCAAGGAAAAACTCGGCGACAAGGAAACACAGCTCCTCTCCCAGGACCGCCAGCGAATGCAAATCTGGGGCCCGATCACCATCGCCACCGCCGACTCCTCCTTTCTCAAAGACCCCCCCGGAACCATCGTCTCCGTTCCAGTCCGCGTCTCTCAGGTCGCCGCCACCGTTACGCGCAACCCCGACGGCGCCGGCTGGGATTATTCCAGCGACGTCGGCGACCAGGGCCAAACGCGCATGCCCACCGCCCCCGACGATTTGGGTTCCGGCCCCATCGCCCCAAGCATCCAAACCACCGTCCGCCTCGTCTGCGACGATCTCGCCTTCGTCCCAACTCCCGCCCCTCCCCCGGCCCAGGTCGCCATGCTCGCCTCCAGCACCGAGCAACTCCAGCCGTCCCTCCCCAGCATCGTCTCCGACCCCCACAACGAAGCCGCCCTCACCGCCTCCGTCGGATTTGTCGTCGTCGGGTTCCAGGCCCTGCTCCCCGATGGAAAAATCTTCCAGCGCCCCATGGTCAGCGGCTCATGCTTCGCCGTCACCTCCGACGGATACTTGCTCACCAATCGGCACGTCGTCGCCGAACTAGCCAATCTCGACGATCCCACCTTGCACGATGATTTTCGCAACCGCTGGAATGTCGATTTCGAGCGCGAAATATGGGTGTTTTTTGGAAAGGAACAATACGACGCGCGCGTCGATTATGTCAGCCCGAAATTCGATCTGGCCGTCCTGCGAATCTTTCGTCACGGACAAATCTTCTTCCGCCTCGCCGACCGCCCCGACGATCCGCGCGGCGCCGATGTCTTCGCCGCCGGCTTCCCAGGTCTCGGCTCCGAAGCCATCACCCGTCAGGAACTCGCCAAAAATCTCCAGGCCGACGACGCTCTCAGCCTCGATCAGGATCTCAAATCACAATTCAAGCAACGCGATTTTGAATACACTCTCACCAAAGGCGCCATCGGTCGCACCATCTCCGACGGCGACGGCGAACGCTGGATCCAACACGAAGCCGTCATCCGCCACGGAAACTCCGGCGGACCTCTCATCAACGAATCCGGCGTCGTCGTCGGCATCAACACCCGAATGCAACGCGACGCCGAGGGAGATGTCCAAACCAACCTCAGCCAGGAAATCTCCCAGTTCCGCCAGGAACTCGACGCCAACATCCCCGGCCTGATCTGGGTCGCCCCCTGAAACTCCCGCCCCCCTACCTCTTCATATTGGAACTATGCCCCGGAAAAACGTGCGCCTTCGGATCCAGATAATGCTTGGCGTAATTCACCGCGATGCTCGCCTCCCCAAACCCCGTCGCGATCAACTTTAATTTCCCCGGAAACGACGCAATATCCCCCGCCGCGAAAATCCCCGGCCGATTCGTCTGCATCATATAATCCACTTTGATCGCCCCCCCTTCGATCTCCAGACCCCAATCCTTGATCGGCCCCAGCGAATTATGAAACCCCACATTCACCAGAATCGCATCCACCGAAAGCGTCTGCTCCACATTTGTACGATTGTCAAACACAACGGCTCTTTCCACCGCAAAGTCCCCCTCGATGCGCTTCAGTTCATGAAACGTAAGAATGTTGCACGTCCCCCGCCGCATCTGTTCCACCGCTTTCTCATGCGCGCGAAACTGATCCCGCCGATGAATCAGCGTCATATGCGCCGCCACCGGCAAAAGCGTGTTCGCCCAATCCACCGCGCTATCCCCCCCGCCGACGATCAAAACCCGCTTCCCCTGCATCGATTTCAATTCGCGCACGAAATAATGGATCCCCTTCCCCACATACCCCGCCGCCTCCGGCAGCGGCAGCGTCTTAGGCTCAAAGGCCCCCACCCCCGCCGCGATCACAATCGTCCTTGCCTGGTGAATCCCGGTCTGCGTATGTAGACGAAAAACTTTCTGCCCCGAATCCTCTTCCAATTTTTCGACGCGCTGCCCAAGGCTGATCGTCGGGTGATACTGCATCGCCTGGTCGATCAGGCTTTGCGCCAAATCCTTCGCCAGAACCTTCGGGAACCCCCCCACGTCGTAGATATATTTTTCCGGATAGAGAGTAACCAGCTGCCCCCCGAGCAATTCCAGCGAGTCGATGATCTCCACCGACATTCCGCGCAAGCCCGCATAGAAGGCCGCGAACAACCCCGTCGGCCCCCCACCGATGATCGCCACATCCACGACCCCCGGACTCGCCTTGCCTTCTTCGCTCATACAAGACCCATTGTAGGGCTTGCCGCGCAAGCTCCAACAATCCCCAGCCTAGTCGTGTTTTATAAATATAAAACAAAAAATGATCGTAAATGAGAAGGGGAGAAATGCAGCCTGCGCAGATAGTTACAGAAGCAATCTCAACCCCCATACAATAATTCCCTCTCCGTGACCTCCGCATTTTCTCTGTGTCCTCTGTGGAGTCCTCTATTCAGCCTTAACCCCAAGCCGCGCCAGCAGTTCATCAAACTGGTCCAAAGATGCGTAATGCACCACCAGCCGTCCCCGCCCTTTGGACCCCGATCGAACCTGCACGCGCATCCCCAGTTGCCGCGAAATGGATTTCTCCAAATCCGCCAGATGCGCCGCCGATCCAGGCGCCCGGCGGGGGCGCTGCGGCTCCCCTTCCTCCTGAAGCAATCTCTCCAAATTCCGCACCGACAGACTTTGCGAAATAACCGTATCCGCCAATTTCTGCTGCTGAAGGATATCCCCGATTCCCGCCAGCAGCTTGGCATGCCCCAGCGTAACCCGCCCATCCCGAACCATATTCCGGACCGGCTCCGCCAGCTCCAGCAGCCGCAGGTAATTCGCAATGCTGCTCCGCTCCTCACCCAATCGCCCCCCCAGCTCCGCCTGGGTCAAGCCGAGTTGATTCATCAGCGATCGATATCCTTCCGCCCGATCGATCGGATTGAGATCCTCGCGCTGGATATTTTCGATCAGCGCCAGCTGCGCCTGCGTAGCCCCATCCACATTCCGAACCACAACCGGCACCGTCGCCAGCCCAGCCAATTTAGCCGCCCGCCATCGGCGTTCACCCGCGATCAGCTCATATTTCTCCCCCTGCCTCCGCACGATCAGCGGCTGAATAATCCCCGAAGATTTCAAGCTCGCCGCCAACTCCGCCACCGCGGAATCCGTCATGCTCTTCCTCGGCTGATGCGGATTCGGATGAATCTGATCAATCGGAACCTGCAACGGCTGCCCATCCCCACCCGCCGCCACAACCCCCGACTCCCCATCCCGATTCAGAGCCGCAGCCCGATCCGATGCCACCACCACCCCAATCTCCGCCTCCACCGGAAGGTCAGAAACGGATATCAAACTACTCAGCCCACGGCCGAGTCTGGGTTTCGATTTCTGAGCTTGAGACATCTCAAGGACTCCTTTCCTTGCCAAAGGTAGGGGAGGTGTTCCACGTGGAACATCACTCAACGAACCCACAAAAACTATCAATCCCCACCCCCATTTGCAACCGCCCCGCCAAATAGAACCCATTCCCCCAAAATCCGAAATTCGAATTTCGAAATTCGAATTTCGAATTTTGGTCTGTTTTATAACAATTGAATTTCGCCCCCGCCCCTTCATATTCCCTCGTATGGAATGATTTTACGCCCAAGCTATAATCCGCCTCCTATGCCGTACACCCTCATCCCGACCTCCAGCGACCTCAACGCCCCCGAAATTGACGGCGCCCAGGGAGAGGAAAACCGCTGGACCCTCAATTTCGGGCCCCAGCACCCGGCGACCCACACCACCCTCCGCCTGGTCCTGGAACTCGACGGCGAACGAATCCTCCGCGCCATCCCCCACATCGGTTACCTCCACAGCGGCTTCGAAAAGCTCGGCGAACATCTCAACTACAACCAGTACGTCACCATCGTCGACCGCATGGATTACTCCGCCCCCATCTACAACGAACTAGCCTGGCACGGCGCGGCCGAAAAATTGATGGGCATCGAACTCACCCCACGCTGCAAAGTCCTCCGCACCATCGCCGGCGAACTCGGCCGCATTCAATCCCATCTACTCTGCGTCGGCGCCGCCGGTCTCGACCTGGGCGCCTTCACCGCTTTCCTCTACGGCTTCAACCAGCGCGAAACCATCTACGACATCGTCGAGTACATGTCCGGCCAGCGCTTCCACACCAGTTGGACCCGAGTAGGGGGGCTCAATATGGACCTCCCCGACGAGGCGGTCTTCAAACGAATGGTGAAAAAATTCGTCAACGAAGACATGCCCCCGGCCATGGCCGATGTCGAAGCGCTGCTCAACAAGAATCGAATTTTCGTCGATCGCACCAAAGGCATTGGCGTCATCAGCCGCGAAGAAGCGATCGCCTGGAGCCTCTCCGGCCCCATGGCGCGCTCCAGCGGCGTGCGCCGCGATATTCGCAAGGATGAACCCTATCTTTGCTTCGCCGACAATTGGGACGGCCAGGGCGCGCCCGCCGTCGATTTCAAAGTCCCCGTCATGACCACCGGCGACGTCTACGCCAGATATTTAGTCCGACTCGAAGAAATGAAGCAAAGCCTGGCCATCATCCGCCAACTCATCGACCAGATTCCCCCCGGCCCGGTCAACGTCAGCCCCGAAGGCAAGGAAGTTTTACCCCCAAAAAATCAGGTCTACAGCAGCATCGAAGGCCTCATTCAGCACTTCGAGCTGATCATGACCAACCGCGGCTTCGAAGCCCCGCGCGGCGAAGTCTACAACTGCATCGAAAGCGGCAACGGCGAACTAGGCTACTACATCGTCTCCGCCGGCGAATCCACCCCCTGGCGCACCCGCACCCGTCCGCCGTGCTACATCAACTATCAGGTCTTCCCAAAACTAATCGAAGGCCACATGATTTCCGACATCGTCGCCGTCCTCGGCAGCATCAACATCATCGCGGCGGAACTCGATAGGTAGAAGGAATTGCTGAATGCTGAATGATGAATGATCAATTAAAGGCCCAGGACCTGCGAAGCCGGACTAAACAGTTTGCGCTGCGGATTATTCGGTTATATTCCGTCCTGGCTAGAGCGGGCGCGAGCCAGGTGATCGGGCGGCAGATGCTTCGCTCTGGAACCTCGGTCGGCGCACAATACCGCGAGGCTTGCCGGGCCAGGTCGGCCGCTGAGTTTGTCAGTAAAATGGAATCCGCCTCGCAGGAATTGGATGAGACCATTTATTGGCTGGAACTTTTGATCGAAGGTGGTCTGGTGAAACAAGGTCGACTCGACGCCCTGCTCCGCGAAGCCAACGAATTAACCGCCATTTTCGTGGCCTCCAGCAAAACCACCAAGAAAGGAAAACGCTGATCGAACGCCGATCTGAATTGCATCCAATTCATCATTCAGCATTCATCATTCAGCATTAATTCCCATGGCTTGGATTACGGAAAATCGTCGAACTGCAACGATCGAGCGCCGAGCCGAGCCGTACCTCACGGCCGAGATCAAAGACGCCTTGGCGAAAAAATATTTCCCGCGCTATCCGAACAAGCGTGCGGTTCTGCTGCCAGCGCTGCACGAAATTCAGCACGCCTACAACTGGATTCCCGCGCAAGCACTTGAAGAAATCGCGGCTTTCCTCGAAATGGCTCCCGCGGAAGTCATGGACACCGCCACGTTTTACGAGGAATACTGGCTCAAGCCCAAGGGACAATATCTGCTCCAAGTCTGCCGGTCGCTGGCGTGCGAAATTTGCGATTCGAAAAAAGTGACCGATCATCTCTGCCAAAAATTGGGCGTGGAGCGCGGCGAAACGACCCAGGACGGCCGATTCACCGTGGTGGAACTGGAATGCCTGGGCGCTTGCGAGGCGGCGCCGGTGATGCTCATCAACGAAGTGCTGCATGAAAACCTGACTCCGCAGTCCGTGGACAAACTGATCGCCGCGCTCCCGCGCGATCCGGCCGAGTATCACGATCCGGCCATCACCTGGGATGGAGATGGGGGGCATTGATTTCGATGCCGCCCGCTCTTCGAGGATTGGAAAAAATCATTCTAATCTCCGCCGTCCTCGCGGCGGCCGGGTGGTGGGTCTTCTGGGCTTATTTCGATACCTATCACCTCGCCACCGTCCAGCCCGGCATCCTCTACCGCGACGGCGTTCGCTCGCTCCACCAATTCCAACTCGCCGCCGAACGTACGCATGTGAAAACCATCGTCTCGCTTGTCGACGATCAGGAAATCCAAACCCCGCCCTTCACCGATGAATTGGCGTATTGCAAAGAACATGGCATCGACGTAATTCGCGTCCCCATCGATCTCGGCGGTTGGCCGGCGGGGGATCAGGTGCGCAAATTTCTCTCGATCGTCGCCGACCCGAGCCGCCGGCCGGTTCTGGTCCACTGCGCTCAGGGCGTGCGCCGCACCGGGATGATGGTCGCCGCCTATCAGCTTTCGGTGCTGAATTTAACCCGCGATCAAACTCTCGCCGCCATGCTCACCTTCGGCCACAGCCAGCGCACCGTGGGGGACATCGAACGCTTCATCGAAAATTACGATCCCCAAACGCAATCAATGACCCAGGAATTGCCGCGTTCCGTTGAATGAGTCACCTATGTCCAAAAAGCTGGTTTGCATATTGCCCAGAGCGATGCCGGCGAGTCACGATTGCCTGCCGCACGCGGCGATGAATCTTGGCTCCCCGCGCGGCGGCAGCATGCGGCCCCCCGGCGGGGCGGTTAAGAAATTGATCATCGAGCCGCAAATGAACAATTGGGTCCTCTATCGCCTCGACGATTCCGGCGGCTTCGTCGGCGATACCTGGCACGGAACCCTGGAAGACGCCATCGCGCAAGCAAAAAAAGAGTTTGGAGCCGAGTTTCCCACCCCCGAATAAAATGCCCGCCGAGAATCCAAAATCGCCAAAAACTCCCGGTACCGGCCTCTTCGGCTGGCTGGGCCGGCAGGTGGGGCACGTTAAAAAGGCGATTCAGGCCGATGTCGAGGGGAAGCAGCCACGGACGATTTACCGCGATAAACATGTCGAAGAGCAGCCGCTGCCCAGCGATCCCAAGGTGAAACTCCGCAGAACCGTGATCGACGAAGTAATCGTCGATCCGCAAAAAGAGCCCCAAAAGCCGGCAAAAGACTGACCCCTGCACAATTCGCGCGGGATCACGTATACTTCGCCGGCCCCTGGAGAGTGGTTCACCATGGCTTACAACGAACCGGTACTTCTGAAGCGCATCGATGCCGATCCGGCCAAGCGAAAAATCTGTTGGTATGACGATTACGTCGCCACCGGGGGATATGCCTCTCTGAAAAAAGCGCTGGAGATGAAGCCGGATGACATCATTAAAACGGTGACGGAATCCGGGTTGCGCGGGCGCGGCGGGGCGGGATTCTCGGCGGGGCAGAAGTGGGCCTTTATTCCCAAGGAGAAAAAGGGGCCGCATTATCTGGCCGTGAACGCGGATGAATCGGAGCCGGGGACTTTCAAGGATCGGTATCTGCTCGAATTCGATCCGCATAGCATGCTGGAGGGGATCGCGATTTGCTGTTTGGCGACGCGCGTGGATATCGCCTACATCTTCATCCGCGGCGAATACCACCGGCAGGCGGAGATTCTGGAGCGCGCGGTCCAGGAGGCCTACGATCACGGCATCTTCGGCCAAAGGGGAATCTTCGGCAGTTCAAATAAACTGGAATGCTTCGTTCACCGCGGGGCGGGGGCCTATATCTGCGGCGAAGAAACGGGCTTGCTGGAGGCGCTGGAAGGGAAGCGTGGCTGGCCGCGCAATAAACCGCCGTTTCCGGCCATCGCGGGGGCGTTTGCCCGGCCGACGGTGATCAATAACGTGGAGACGCTTTGCTGCGTCCCGCCGATCATTGAGAAGGGACCGGCCTGGTTCAAGACGATGGGGACGCCCAGCTCGCCGGGGCCGAAGCTTTATGGCATGTCGGGGCATGTGAATAAGCCCGGGTGCTATGAAGATGAACTGGGGATCACGCTGGAATACGCGATCGAGAAATTGGCCGGCGGAATGAAGGGCGGGAAGCACAAAGGAAGCATCTGCGGCGGAATCTCGATGGGGGTTCTGGGCCCCAATCAATTGGATATCAAGCTCGATTTTGACGATGTCCGCTTCCGAGGCGGGTGCCTGGGGCTGGGAACGGCCGGGATGATCGTCATGAACGAGCATACGGATATGGTGCTGGCGCTGCGGAATTGCGTGCGGTTTTATGCACATGAGTCGTGCGGGCAGTGCACGCCTTGCCGGGAGGGGAGCGCCTGGATGCATCAAATCCTGAATAGAATTCTCGAGGGGCAGGGGCGGGTGCAGGATTTGGAAATGCTGATGGAGTTGGAGAAGACGCAGGGGATTATGCCGGGAACGACCATCTGCGGGCTGGCGGATGGAACGGCCTGGGCGACTCGGACTTTTATCAATAAGTATTACGAAGAGTTCGCGGCCCGATGCATTCCGGAGGGGACTGTGCCGATCAGCATCAAGCGGGGGACTAAGAATGTGCTGGTGCCGATGGGGTCGAATACTCGATAGTAGTTGCTGGTTGCTAGTTGTTAGTTGCTAGTTGCTAGTTGCTGGTTGCTGGTTGCTAGTTGCTGGTTGCCAGTTGCAACTCGCAACTAGCCCTTCGACTTTGCTCAGGGCAGGCAACTTGCCTTTC
>JBEKPV010000107.1:0-11170 GCA_049520395.1 Tepidisphaeraceae bacterium | reverse complement strand
TCCTCCACCCAGGCGGCCGCCAGGACGTGTGGCCCCTCCCCGACCAAGCCGCCGGATCCCCAGACTTCCGGCCCTGGCTCGTCACCTTCGGCCAAGACCGTCTCCTCCTCCTCAACGCCGATGGCCGAATCGTCCGCCTAAAACCCGACGGCGACCGCGCCTTCGCCGTAGAAGCCATCTTCGACCACGGCCTAGGATTCCTCAGATCCATCACCCGAGTCTGGCAAGACCCCGCCGGCCGAATCGACGTCGCCTACAGCAACAACCAGCTAGCCATCATCTTCCCCACAGGCAGAGTCGACCCCCAATTCGCCGACGAAATCCTCCCTAAAGACCTGAAACGAATAGACCCGCGCTAAAAATACCCTCCCCCCAACATTTAGCGGGCGTGCGACCTGCGGTGAGCCCCGTCGAACCGAGCACGCCGTCCCCCCGCCGCCCCCGACGCGTCACACATAAAAACAAAAAACCCCGTAGGCGTGGGTGAGACCTACGGGGTAAGGAGGGAAGAAACACCGTGTTACAACAATTACTACGTTAGTCCGATAACTAAGTTTCCCCCAAAACCTCACTCCCGAATCGTTTTTCGGGCCATTTTCATATCGACGACAGTACCCGTTTGACTTGTGCGGTAATCTCGCTCCACCTGGCGTTGGACGTCTTATTGATCGTTACAAAATCGCCCAGCAGAAGCACGCTACTAACGCCCGGCACCGCGAACAGATGGGACGCTACCGGATGCCCTTGCGCCGCTCCCGAATCAAAAAAACTGGCCGGCTTCTCACTAATCGACCGGTCCAGCACAAACTTCTTCGCGTTCGGGTTTGGAGTCGGCTGAACCTCTCGCACGCTAAACGCCAAATCGGCCCGCCTCTCCAGTGGTGGCGGACTATAACGATTGATCTATCTTCCGCTACGCCTGAAACCTTGATTTTTTAAAATTTTTTCGCCCTGCATTCTGCAACCACCCTCCACCCCTACATCCACAGGGGTATTGACACGCTCTCATCCCCCGGTACCATCTCTCCTCCTTCTGTTCCGGGTCGCCTGGCCGACTGGACCGGAAGGTTTTTTGTCTGATTCTTGAGCGGATACCGATCATGAGCACATACATGGCCAAACCCGGCGAAGTCGTCGCACAGTGGTTTGTAATCGACGCCACAGACCAGGTCCTCGGCCGGCTCGCTGCCAAAATCGCCATGATCGTCCAGGGCAAGAACAAGCCCACCTACACCCCCCACGTGGACACCGGCGACTTCGTCATCGTCCTCAACGCCGAAAAACTCCGCGTCACCGGCAAAAAGGCTGACGTCCTCCAGTACGAAACCTACTCTCGATACCCCGGCGGCCGTCACCTCTACGCCTATAAAACCATGAAGCAGTTGCACCCCGAAAAATTGCTCGAACTCGCCGTTCGCCGCATGCTCCCCAAGAGCAAAATGGGCCGCAACATTCTCGCCAAAGTCAAAATCTATAAAGGCGACAAACACCCCCACTCCGCCCAACAGCCCAAGGAACTAAAATCGGCGTAGCAAAAAGAAACGAAAGCCAACACCCATGTCGCAAGACGCCTCCACCACTGAATCAAACGCCCCCGCAGCCGAAGCCCCCAAAGGGCCGCGCTCCTACACCTGGGGCGTCGGCCGCCGCAAGTCCGCAGTCGCTCGCGTCCGCGTCGCTCCCGGCAGCGGAAAAATCGAAATCAACGGCCGAACCCTCAACGAATTCTTCACCTCCGAAGGCGATCGAAAATCCATCTTCGGTCCCCTCGAAGTCACCAACACCGGCGGCAAAATGGATATCTGGGCCCGCTGCAACGGCGGCGGCGCCACCGGCCAATCCGGCGCCATCGTCATGGGGCTCGGCCGAGCACTCGCCAAATACGACTCCACCCTCGAAGTCTCCCTCCGAAACGCAGGCTTCCTCACCCGCGACAGCCGCATGAAAGAACGCAAAAAATACGGCCAACGCGGCGCCCGCCGACGTTTCCAGTTCTCCAAGCGATAATCGCTCTATTGGCTCAGGCCATCCGCGCCGTCAGCACCCGATCATTCCCCGCATGATCTTTCAGCACTTTCGCATCCACAAATTGCGGATGTTCCCGCACCAATTGGACAGCCAATTCCCCCTGATCAAACGCGATCTCCAGAAAAATATGCCCTCCCGCCTTCAGCCGCTGCGGCGACTGCTGCAAAATCCGCCGATGAATCGCCAGCCCATCCAGCCCCCCATCCAGCGCCGCCATCGGCTCAAAATCGCGCACGTTCCGATCCAATGTCGCAATCTGCCCCGTCGGCACATAAGGCGGATTCGCCAGGATCAAATCAAACGGCTGCCGATCCACAAGTCTCTCCAAAGGCTCAAACAAATCCCCCTCCTCCACCGTCACTCGCCCCACGAGCCCAAGCCGCTCAACATTCCGCCGCGCCAGCGCCGCTCCCGCGGGACTAATTTCCGTCGCCACCACCACCGCCTTTTTCACATGATGCGCCACCGCCGCCGCGATGCATCCGCTCCCCGTACAAAGATCCAGCACCCGCGGCGACTCCAGCCCGCTCTGATGCCGAATCAACTGAACCACATTCTCCACCAACGTCTCCGTATCCGGCCGAGGAATCAGCACTTCAGGCGTGACTTCAAATTCCAAATTAAAAAAATGCGCCTTCCCCGTCAGATAAGCGATCGGCTCCTGCTCTCCCGCCCGCCGCACCAGTTCCCGATAAGCCCCCAATTCCGCCGGACCCACCACCCGCTCATAATTCGTATACAGCTTGATCCGCGCCAGCCCCAGCACATGCGCCAGCAAAAGTTCCGCCGACAACCGCGGCGAATCCACTTCCTTCCGCGCAAAAAAACCTCCCGTCCATTCCAACAGCCGCCGAATTGTCCAGGGAGCTTCCGAACCAGACATCGGCGAAGCATAGTAACGCAAATCCCGTTCGGCCACAGATGGAAATCAGCTGCATTTCACCCCTGCTCACCTGATTTCGGTCCATGGCTGTCCTTCCCCGCGGTTTCCCAGCCCGCCCGACGCGTCTAAAATAGCCGTGCAATCGAGGCGCCCATGAAACTCCGCTTGCTGCTAACCGCTATTCTCGCATCAGCGGCTCCAGCCCAGGCCGACATCATCACCCTCGACGACGGCTCCGTCCTCCATGGCCGCGCCCTCCGAACCCCCACCGGCTTTCTCATCACCCGCGATGACGGCAAAACCATCACCGTCGGCCCCGACAACATCGTCGCCATCGAATTCACCCGCTCCGCTCCCCCCCAAGCCGCCATGGACGGCCTCACTTCCATTCGCAACGTCGTCCAAAACATGGACGACCTCACCCAGATCATCGAGCGCTACCAGCGTTTCATCTCCACCAACACCGATCCCCACGCCCTCGCCGAAGCCACCGCGGACCTCCAAACATGGCAACAGCGCCAGCAAGCCGGCCTCGTAAAAATCGGCGCCCACTGGGTCACCCCCGATCAGCGTGATCAGCTCCGTCGCCAAAGCCAATCCGAAGCCCTTTCCGCGCGCGATCTGCTGCTGCAAAATCGCACCGAAGAAGCCCAGCAGTTATTGACTCAAGCCCTCTCCGACGACCCCGCCTGCGCCACCGCCATCTATATTCAAGGCGTCCAATTCTATAACGGCGGCCATTTAGCCGACGCCCGCGACGCCTTCAACTCCGCCAATTCCATCGCCCCCAATTACGCCCCGACTCTGAACAACTTGGCCGTCATCGCCTGGCGATTCGCTTCGCGTTCCGCCGCGATGGGTTTTTACGATCAAGCCATGCTCGCCTCCCCCGTAGCTCGCCCGATCCTCGATAACGTCGCCGAGGCCCTTGCCGCATTGACGCCTCAAGAGAGCGCCTCCCCTCTCGCCCAGCAAGCCGCCGCCGATTTCCGTCAGCAGGACGCCATTCTCCAAGCCCGCCGCGCCAAGGAGGGTTTATACCGCTGGGGCTCCGGCTGGGTTTCCGCCCCGCAGTTAAGTCAGCTTCAATCCGAGGCCGACAAATTCAATCGCCAACTCGACGATCTTCAAAGCCAGATCGACGCCATCCAACAACGCATCGGCCAAATCGATTCCGAAATCGACCAGAACAACCGCGTCCTTCACCGCATGGAAGCCAGCAGTTACATCGCCGGCGAAAACGGCATCGTCTATCAGATGCAACTCCCCTTATCCTACGACCAGGTATCCGACGACAACCGCGCCTTGAAGGCCAGCAAATTGGTACTCCAAAATCAGCAAGATGCCGTCACCGCGCAGATGAACAAAATCCAGCAAGCCCAGCAGCAATCCCCGAATCAACAATTCACCGGCCAGCAGCGCATCATCGGCATAGAAGCCGCCCCCCTGCGCCAATTCGATTCACCCGCCACCCTCCCCGCCACGCAACCGTAAAATCTCCTCCCCTCAAGCCGGCAACTCAAACGTCCCGCTCAGTTCCTCGCTATCAATTTCAATCGATTCCTGAATACAATCCGAACTAAGCCCCACCCGCGCTTCATCCCGATGCGTCTCCACCATCAGCAAAAGCGCCGCCCGGAGGTTCTTCCGGCATTCATCCAGCGTATGCCCATGCGTAATCGCCCCGGGAATCTCCTCCACCCACCCCACGAAATGTCCGTTAGCTTCCGGTCTGATGATGGTATGAAAAAACTGTCTCATCCCGTCCATAAAACCGCCGGCACCCCTGTAAATCAAGTTAAATCGCCCAAATTCACGTCCGATAAGCGAAAATAGGCAGTTTGTACCCACCCTTCCGCCCACCCGTTGCCAGCCCCTGCCAAAGTCGCTACCTTTTCCCCCCGCTCCGGTTGAATTACTGGGCGATGGACGGCACGATATAAAATCTGTCCTCCCGCGGAGCTTTGGTTCGATTTGAAGTGGTTGCCGACCCTGATCTCAGGGCGGGTTTTAGGGATCATTAAGAAACATGACTATGTCGACCGAATCCGCAGGGGACACTGCCGCATCCAATACCCCGCACAAGCCCAGCACCACTCTAAATAGTGTCACCGTACGTTTTGCCGGCGACTCCGGCGACGGAATGCAGCTCGCCGGCACCCAGTTCACCGACACCTCCGCCGCCCTCGGCAACGATATCTGCACCCTCCCCGATTTTCCCGCCGAAATCCGCGCCCCCGCCGGCACCCTCGCCGGTGTCAGCGGCTACCAGATCCACTTCGCCAGCACCGAAATCTTCACCCCCGGCGACGAAGTCGACGCCCTGGTCGCCATGAACCCCGCCGCCCTCCGAACCAATCTCTCCAGCGTCCGCGAAGGCGGCATCATCATCGTCGACGACGATTCCTTCGCCCCCAACGATCTCCGCAAAGCCGGCTACACCGTCAATCCACTGGAAGACGGCTCCCTCCGCCGCTATCGCCTCATTCGCGTCCCCATCGACAAACTCAATACCGCCGCCACCAAGGAATCCGGCCTCGGCGCCAAAGATTCCAACCGCTGCAAAAATATGTTCGCCCTGGGCCTGGTCTACTGGCTCTACGGCCGCCCCCTGGACATGACCCTGGATCACATCGCCGCCAAATTCACTAAAAAGCCCGCCGTAGCCCTCGCCAACTCCCTGGCACTAAAAGCCGGCTTCAATTACGGCGAAACCACCGAACTCTTTCACGAACAGTACCAAGTCCCCAAGGCCAAACTCCCCCCCGGCCAATACCGAAAAATCACTGGCAATGAAGCCCTCGCCATGGGCATGATCGCCGCCTCGCGCCTCTCCGGAAAACAACTCGTCTATTGCAGCTATCCCATCACTCCGGCCAGCGACATCCTGCACAATCTCGCAGCTCAAAAGCATTTCGGTGTCACCACATTCCAGGCCGAGGACGAAATCTCCGCCATCGGCGCCGCCATCGGCGCCAGCTTCGGCGGCGCTCTGGGCGCCACCGGCACCAGCGGCCCCGGTATCGCCCTCAAATCCGAAGCCATGGGCCTGGCCGTCATGACCGAACTGCCCGTGGTCGTCATCGACGTCCAGCGCGGCGGCCCCAGCACCGGCCTCCCCACCAAAACCGAACAAGCCGACCTCCTCCAGGTCATGTATGGCCGCAACGGCGAATGCCCAGTCCCCGTCATCGCCGCTTCTTCCCCCTCCGATTGCTTCCAGGCCGCCATCGAAGCCTTCACCATCGCCACCCAATACATGACACCCGTCGTTCTCCTCTCCGACGGCTACATCGCCAACGGCGCCGAACCCTGGCTCATCCCCGACGTCTCCAAACTCCCAAAAATCTCCGTCAATCACCCCGCCTCCCCCGAAACCGGCCAAACCTTTCAACCCTACAAACGCAATTCCGACCTCGTCCGCCCCTGGGCTCTCCCCGGCACCCCCGGACTCGAACACCGCATCGGCGGCCTGGAAAAACAAGACATCACCGGAACCGTCAGCTACGACTCCGCTAATCACGATCGCATGGTCCGCCTCCGCGCCGCCAAAGTCGCCGGCATTCGCCCCGCGGGCCACGACCTCCTCCAAACCGGCCCCGACACCGGCGACCTCCTCCTCGTAGGCTGGGGCGGCACCTGCGGCGCCATCAAAGCCGCCACGCTACAACTCCGCGAAGCCGGCCTTAACGTCTCCGCCGTCCATCTCCGATATCTAAACCCCATCGCCGACCGGCTAGGCGACCTCATGCGCTCCTTCCGCCAGGTACTCGTCCCTGAATTAAATCTAGGCCAACTCCGCCTCCTCCTCCGCGGAAGATTCCTGATCGACGCCAAGGGCCTCGGCAAAATGCGCGGCCAGCCGTTCACCATCTCCGAACTCGTCCGAGCCGCCAAGTCCCTCCTCGCCGGCCGCGATCCCGACGGCGATCTCCGAGTAATTCACGACAACGATCTAATTGCCCCCGACGCGGAAGGCGGATGAACACTCCATGAGCCTGGCCCCCAATCCATCAAGCCTCAATGTCCTCAAGCCCGCCGATTTCGCCAGCGATCAGGACGTCCGCTGGTGCCCCGGCTGCGGCGACTATTCCATCCTCGCCCAGATGAAAAAAGTCCTCGCCAAAATCGGCGCCGACCGCAGCAAAACCGTCTTCATCTCCGGCATCGGCTGCTCCAGCCGTTTCCCCTACTACATGAACACTTTCGGATTCCACACCGTCCACGGCCGAGCGCCCACGCTCGCCACCGGACTCACACTCGCCCGCCCGGACCTCACCGTCTGGATGATCACCGGCGACGGCGACGCCCTCAGCATCGGCGGCAATCACTTCCTCCACCTCATGCGCCGAAACGTCAACCTCAAAGTCCTCCTCTTCAACAACCGCATCTACGGCCTCACCAAAGGCCAATATTCCCCCACCAGCGAAAAGGGCAAAAAAACCAAAAGCAGCCCCATGGGCTCCCCCGAATATCCCATCCGCCCCATCAGCATCGCCATCGGCGCCGAGGCCACTTTCGCCGCCCGTGCCATCGACGTCGATCTGAAAAATCTGGAATACGTCCTGGAACGCGCCGCCTCCCACGTCGGCACCGCCTTCGTGGAAATCTACCAAAACTGCAACATCTTCAACGACGGCGCCTACGACTACGCAACCGACAAGACAATCAAAAGCGACACCACCCTCCACCTCGAACACGGCAAACCCCTGATCTTCGGCAAAAACCAGGACAAAGGCATCCGTCTAAACGGCGTCACCCCCGAAATTGTCGACCTGAAAAGCGTAAGCCGCGATGATCTCCTGATCCACGACGAAAAGACACCAGACCCCACCCTGGCTTTCCTCCTGAGCCGCATGCGTCAGCCCGATTTCCCCGAGCCCCTGGGCGTCTTCCGCGCCGTCCAGCACCCCTGCTACGGCGACATGGTCCGCGACCAAATCGCCGAAGCCACAAAAGCCCACGGCTCCGGCGACCTGCAACAACTAGTCACCGGCCACGAAACCTGGACCGTTGAGGAAAAATGATGAATGCGGAATGATGAATGCTGAATAAAAAACAAAAGGCCACAACCAGCATGGCATTTAATTCATCATTCATCATTCAGCATTCAGCAATCCTCCTCCTGTTCCTCACCGCTTGTTCGACCGCGCACGAAGCCGATTTCCAAATCAACCTCTGGCCCTCTCTCCCCCCCGGCGAAACCGCCGACCGCGGCCCCGAAACGCTCGACGGAAACGACATCGCCAACGTCTCCACTCCCACCCTCACCCTCTGGCGCGCCCACGAATCCCCCGCCCCCGCCCTGATCATCTTCCCCGGCGGCGGTTTCAAAAAAGTCGTCGTCAAAAAAGAAGGCGAAGACATCGCCCGCTGGCTGAACAGCACCGGCATCACCGCCATCGTCGTCAAATACCGAGTCCCCTTCCCCCCCGGAAAGCCAAAGGACTCCATGGCGATTCAAGATGCCCAGCGCGCCCTATGCGTCGTCCGCGCGCACGCCGCCCAATGGAACATCGACCCCAACCGCATCGGCGTCATCGGCTTCTCCGCCGGCGGCAGACTCGTCGCCGACGTCTCCACCAATTTCGATAAACTCAGCTATTCCCCCGTCGATGAAATGGACGCCCAAAGCACTCGCCCCGCCCTCGCCCTCGCCCTCTACCCCGGCGACCTCACCCCCAGCGACGACACCGACCGCATCGATCCCCAATTGCGCCCAACCAAGCAAACCCCTCCAACTTTCATCGCCATGTCCCAAAACGACATCACCCGCGACGAAAAAAATGGCACCGAGCACGCCCTCTATTATTATCTAGCCCTGAACAAAGCCGGCGTCAGCGCTGAACTCCACATCTTCAGCGACGGCGTACACGGCTTCGCCCTCCGCCCCAGCCCCGACCCCCACGCCTACTGGACCACACTCGCCATCAATTGGATGAAATACCACGGATTCCTTGCTGCCCTCCCCTCGACAAATCCGACGACACGGGACTAAATTAGATCTTCAGGAGATTCCCGTGCCAGCCAAAATCGCCGCGATCGCCACTTTGATTCTCCTAGTTGGCCAAGTGGTCCGCGCTGACGAACCCGCCACTCAACCTCAGACCGCCCCCTCCCCCAAGTCCTACATCTTCGGCCTCGATTCCCCCGAAAATCAGTCCGTCGACATCCAAAAACTGATCGACCTCACCCACTGGGTCAAATCCAACAACGATCCCATCCTCTCCATCCTAATTTCCCGAAACGGCAAAGTCGTCTATCAGCTCTACACGTCTTCCATCGATCCCCAGGCCGCTCATTACCTGATGTCCGTCACCAAAAGCTTCACATCCGCCCTGACCGGCGCGGCCATCGACCGCAACCTCCTCCCGCCCACCAGCACTCCGATGAACCAGATCCTCCCGCACGACTGGTTTCCCAGCGACGCCGCTTTCAAGGCCTTCGGCGCCGTCACGCTCAGAGACGTCCTGGCCATGTCCGCATTGGACGCCCCGGTCGCGCCCCACCAGATGACCCCCGATGCGATCAAGCGCGACCAGGATTATTTCAACGCCCCCAATCGCACCATCTTCGCCCTGACGCAGAAAGTCTTCCCAAATCCCGGCAAGGATTTTCTCTACACCGACGTAACCTGCGCCTTGGCCGCCGGGGCCGTCCAATGCGCCACCCACCAATCCCTCTTCGATTTCGCCAACACCGCCCTCTTCGGTCCGATGGACTTTAAGAATCAGGAATGGATGCACCAGGACTACGCCGCTATTGACAACGGCGCCTACGGCCTGCGCCTGCGCCCCATCGACATGCAAAAATTCGGCGTCCTCTTTCTCAACCAAGGAAACTGGAATGGCCAGCAACTCCTCAGCAGCGACTGGGTGCACGAATCATTCCACGCCTGGATCGCCAGCGAGCCGCAATACGCCAAATACCCCGACTACGGCTCCTACTGGTGGAAAATCTACTATGCCCCCGGCGGCTGGACCGGCAACGTCGCCATCGGCTGGAAGGGCCAATACATCGCCGTATTTCCAAAATGGAAAACCGTCGTCACCATGACCTCGATCTTCGAGGACAACAGCGAAAACAGCGTCTTCGCTCAGATCATCAAAAATTATGTCATCCCCGCGATCGTCAAGCACTCCCTATACGTCCGGCCCGATCCGCAAGCCCTGGCCGTCCAGAAACAATTGCTGTCCCTTCTCCTCGACCAGGTCCACTCCGCCCCTTCGCGCATTCGGCCCGGCACCGAGCCTCGCATGATCCCCTCCATCGACCACAAAGAATCGCACGATACCTTTAGCGGGCCCTGATCTCTAAAGATTCAAGAACTCCTTCATATGCTGATCAAAAATCTTCTGCGCCTGCGGATCGGATAACGGCAACCGCAATTCATTAATCACTTTCGTCCCCATCCCGATCCATTCCCGCCAGCAAGCCGCGCAGATTTTCTCATGAATTTCTTTCCCCAGCGCGCTGCTGAACGGAGCCGAAGCCATCTTCGCCGCCGTTTTTCCGCACCGGTTGCAAACCACCTGCCCCTCCCCGACCGCCTGCTGAGGCGCCCCCGCCGCCGCCACCGAAGCCGGCACCGGCGCCCCCAGTTCCTTCAGCATCCGCACCATTTCGTTCTTCGGCGCAAAATCCCCGCGCGCCGCCGCGATTTCCGCCCCGCGCGTCAGCAATTCAATCGCCTCCGCCGATTTCCCCTCTTTCAGCAAAGCCGTCGCCAAAAATTGGTACGCCTTCCCCAGATTCGGATTCAGTTCGATCACCCGCCGCAGCGAGACGATCGCCCCGGCAGAATTCCCCGCGTCCAGATAAGCTTTCCCCAGCGAGAAATGCCCCAATTCATTTTCCGGATCCGCCTCGGCCATTTTCCGAAACTGTTCGATTCGCGCGCTATCAGCCATTACTCATTTCCTTCCGGGTGAAACTCGCACCCGCAATTCGGGCAAACCACATTCCCCGCCGCCGGCTCCTTCGCCTCCCGCGGCGACAGTTCATCCGCATCCGTCACATCCGTCCTCCGGTCCATCGCCAGATTCGCCAATCGATCCGCCAGCGAATTTCGTTCCCGCAAATTATGCTCATACCGCACCGATTCAAACTCCTCCGCCAATTTCGACGCCTCTCCGTACAGGTCTTTCAGCGCCTCGTTCTTAACTCGATATTCCCCGCGCATTTGTTTGATGATCAGTTCGCTATCCCCGCGCACCAGAAGATTTTTCGCCCCCAATTTTTTCGCTTGTCGAAGCGCAT
>JBEKPV010000106.1:0-17431 GCA_049520395.1 Tepidisphaeraceae bacterium | reverse complement strand
ATTCATCATTCATCATTCGTCATTCGTCATTCGAATTTCGAGTTTCCGCCTCGTCCGCCCCTCCATGTCCGCGCAGATTCCCCAAAAATCCCTCCCCCCACCACTACCGCATTTGCGTCGCGGTTCTGATCCGGACACAATCGACGCGCCCATGGACGAATCTCCTCGCGCGCAACATTTCGCCCTCGATCGCTTGGTCCGCGACGACGTGGCGTACATCCTTCCGATGGCAGCGTTTCTCGCCGTCACCGCCATCGCCCAGCAATGGCCAAGTTTTTTACCGGCCGGATATGTCCTGAAAACCGTCCTCGCCGCGGTCCTGCTGATCGCCATGCGCCCACATTTCACCAAAATCACCTGGGACTATTGGCAACTCGGAATTTTGGTCGGCATCATCGGCACCGCGCAGTGGATCGGCATGGAAAAAGCCCTCCTGCACTTTTGGCCGAATTACCCCGCCCTGAGCCATGAGAGCTTCAACCCTTTCGAGAAAATCGCATCCCATTCATGGCTCATCGTCTTCCTGATCTTCCGGCTTGCCGGCCCGGCCTTGGTCGTGCCGTTCATGGAAGAATTATTCTGGCGCGATTTCCTCTGGCGTATGCTCCTGGCGCCCAACGACTTCAAACTAGCCGGCGTCGGCGAATGGGACGCCAAGGTGTTTTGGGCCGTCGCGATCCTCTTCGCCTCCGAGCACGTGCAATGGATCACCGCCATCGTCTGGGCCGTCATGATCGGTTATCTTCTGGTCCGGACACGCAGTCTGGGGGCGTGCATTGTGGCGCATGGAGTTACGAATCTTCTGCTGGGGATTTATGTTCTCTATACCCACGATTGGTGGTTCTGGTGATGACAGTGGGGCGGGGGTCTCCTATCATGGTTCGCTGCGATGCCAGGAGTGACCCCATCCATTGAGCCGCGTCGGTTGTATCTGGACAACGCCGCGACCAGCTTCCCCAAGCCGCCGGCCGTGCTGGAGGCGATGGCTCATTACGCCACCGAACTCGGCGCCAGCGCCGGCCGCGGCGCGTATCGCGAAGCCATGGAAACCGGCCGGCTTCTGACCGAATGCCGCCGCCGCCTCCAGCGACTTTTCCACGGCGAAGCGCCCGAACATTTCATCTTCACCCTCAATTGCTCCGATGCGCTGAATCTTGCCATCAAAGGTTTGATCGATCCGCGCCAAAAAGGCCACGTCATCTGCACCCAAATCGATCACAATTCGATCTTACGCCCGCTGAACGCCTTGGCCGATGCCGGCTGCGTCGAGCAGACGCGCGTGCCCATCGATCCGCAAACCGGCCTCGCCGATCCGCAAGAGATCGCCCGATCCATCCGCCCCGATACGCGATTGATCGCCATCACGCACGCCAGCAACGTCACCGGCACCGTTCAGCCGATTCGTCAAATCGGCCAAATCGCCCGTCAGCGCGGCGTCCCCTTCATCGTCGACGCCGCCCAATCCGCCGGACATCTTCCCATCGACGTGCAAGCCGACGAAATCGATCTCCTGGCCGCTCCCGGTCACAAGGGTTTACTCGGCCCCCTCGGGACCGGCTTTCTATACATTCGCCCAGGCCTGGAAAAATCCTTGCGTCCAATCCGCGAGGGCGGCACCGGCTCCGTCAGCGAGCAGGACCGCCAGCCCGATTTCCTCCCTGACAAATATGAGGCCGGCAGTCATAACGCCATCGGCGTGATCGGCCTGTCGCACGGCGTCCAATGGATCGCCTCCCAGGGAATCGAAAAAATCGCCCAGCACCAGCGCGAATTAATCGCCACGTTTCTCGACGGTATTTCCGACGTCCCCGGCCTGCATTATTTCGGCCCGCGCGGCGTCGCCCATCGCGTCGGCGTCTTCTCCGTCGCTATCGACGGACTTGCCCCGCACGAATTATCCGCCGTGCTGGAGACGCATTACGGAATACTCACCCGTTCCGGAATTCATTGCGCCCCCCTGGCGCATCAGGCCATCGGCACCGCCGCAGCCGGCGGAACGACGCGCCTCAGTTTCGGGCCATTCCTCAGCGCGCAGGACGTGCAATACGCCGCCGACGCACTGGCGGATATTGCCGAATCGTTTCGTCAGGAAAAAACGGCCGTTCAGCAGACGATCGCATAAGCGATCGGATAGGGGATCAAATCAGGGCGGACCAGATGGATCCGCCGCAGATGCACCACCAAAGGTAGTTCGGCAATTTTCTGCGGAGTTTGCGGCACGGAAGCCGGGATCGGCGTGCCTGACGCAAAAATCAGGCAAACCATCAGAACTAGATTTCGGGCTAGCCGGGTCATTTTAGCTCGGGGTTCTGGCTCACCAAAAACAGGCCGACTGAAGCGGGGTTCGGTAACTGCGTCCAACCTATCCCCGATCCCCGCTTCCTCCAACTAAAAAATGACCTTGCGCCAGCCCCGGACCGCTTTCTCATGGCAATTCGGGTAAGTTTTATAGGCGTTAGGGGTAAACCGACCGGAACCCAAGACCCGACTCCGCCGGCACCCGCCGGGTGTTGAATCGCTGCCAACTTCCACCCGGTTTCAATCCCGCCGCCCCGCGTGCAATTGCCGACCCTGCCGGGAGATGCCTTCCGGAGATGTCCAAACCAGCGCCTTTTCTTGCTACCGGCACAAAGATCATTTAGCATTCATTAACCAGACTTGAAGGGGGGCCAGACCGGCGCGATTGTGGCGTTCGCGGGCTGGATGGTAAGTGGTAAGATGGACATTTAACGGAGGTTGCAACCGTGGGAATCCGTGAAACGATCAACAAAAACCCCGCCCTCAGTTCCGGTGCGGTTATCGCGATCATTGTCTTAGCCCTGGCAGTCATCGTTTGGGAACTCAGCCCCTCGCGCGGGCCAAAGCCCGGCGATCAGCTTTACTTCTCCGACGACGACGGACAAACCTTTTACGCCGACGCAATGTCCAACTTGCCTCCCTATCAGCACGATGGCAAAGACGCCGTCATGGCCTGCGTTTACGAAGCGGGTGGGCAAAAATTTATCGGATATCTCAAAAAGTATACGCCCGAGTTGATTGCGGAAATCAACGACCCAACTGCCGACGCCGACATCCCGTCCGGATCGCTGGTCAAACGACCTGGGGATGCTAATTGGGTTCCGCAGAAATCAACGCAGGGCAGAGACATCGTGACCAATATCAAGCTGCCGCCCGGAGTGACTGGGCCGGCTGTCCCGGTAGCGCCCGATCCCAACGAATAACGCGCAGCCGCCGCCTGCGATTTGCAATCAGTGAGTTGAACCGTGCGTCTCCAGAATCCTCTGGATGACTGCGGATGTGCTTTTCCCGTCCACCAGCGGCGCCAGCGCCACCCGGCCTCCATAGGACTCCACGAATTCCCAACCGACCACTTGTTCCTTTGGATAATCCGCTCCCTTTACCAGCACATCCGGCCGAATTTGCTCGATCAGTCCCATCGGCGTGTCGTCGTCGAACCGCATCAGGTAATCAATGCTTTCCAATTCCTCCAGCACCCCCAATCGATCCGCTTCGGAGATGATCGGCCGCTTGTCTCCCTTTAAGCGCCGCACGCTGGCGTCGGTGTTGACGCCCACCACCAGAACGTCTCCCTGCCGCCGCGCGAACTGGAAATATTTGACGTGGCCCAGATGGATCAGATCGAAACATCCGTTGGTGAAGACGATTCGTTTTCCGGTGGCCCGATGCCGCGCCAATTCCGCCAGAAGCTGCTCGCGCGTCCGCTCTTTGGATAAACGCTCGTGCGCTTCGTCCTGCAATTCCTGGGCGATTTCATCGGGGCGAATCGGGACGGTACCGAATCGTTCGACTTCCAGCCCCGCCGCCACGTTGCCCAGCATCACGGCCTCTTTCCAACTCGCCCCCGCCGCCCGGGCCGCCGCCAGCATCGCCAGAACCATATCCCCCGCCCCGGTGGCGTCGAACACCTGCCGCGGCCGCGCATGCTTCAGCCAGTGCCGCTCCCCATCGCGCGTCGCCAGATAGGCTCCGTTGCGATCCAGCGTGATAATGGCGGCTTCCAGATCGAGCATTTTCAGCAGCGTTTCCGCCGCCGCCTGATATTGGTCGGAGCCATCGAGATTAAATCCCGTGGCTCGTCCAGCCTCGGTGCGATTCAGCTTCAGCGCCGTAGCTCCTCGATATTTTTCATAATTGCTCAGCGCCGCCGGATCGACCAGGACTGAAATTTTGCGCCGCTTCGCCGCCGCGATCACTTGCTTGCATACCGGCTCGCACACCGCCCCTTTGTTGTAATCTTCAATGCAAACCGACGAGCACCCGTCCAGCCGCGCTTCCACGGCGGAAACGATTTGCCCGACAATTCCGTCCGAGATCGAACGGGCATTTTCGTAATCCAATCGCATCAATTGCTGGGCGTGCCGGTGCTGCGCGGCGCCGACAAGCCGCAATTTACAGGTGGTGGGGCGGTCGTCGCAAGCGATCAGCGCCGCTGGATCGATCCCGATTTTTCGCATCAATTTGCGCAAGTCCTCCGCGGCCCCGTCGGTCCCCACCACTCCCACGGCCCGCGCGTCGGCGTTCAGCGTCGCCAGCATCGCCGCCACGTTCGCCGCCCCTCCCAAACGCAATTCCTCCGATTGATAGTGCAGCACCAGCACCGGCGCTTCCGGCGAAACGCGCTCGGCGTTGCCGTAGAGGTACTTGTCCAGCATCATGTCCCCCAGCACCAGCACCGAACTACGCGGCAGATTCCGAACGATCTCGATCAGGCGGTTGTCCATCGCAAATATGGTACTTTCCGGCCCCAATTCAGGCCACTTTTGCCAGCGCCGGGGCGGTTTCGCTTACCGGCGGCGCCGGCGCCTTTTGATCGCCTCCGAGCAGGCTGTTGCACAGTTCGATAATCAGCTCCGCCGTTCGGCGAATGGAAAATTGCTCTGAAATTTGCCGCCGCATGGTCTTGCCCAGAATTCGGCGTTGCTCGGGCTCGCGCATCAATTTCGCCAACCGCGCGGAATATTGAGCCCCGAGTTTGCCGACGAGGATCGGCTTTCCGAGTTCCATCGCCTGCAGCATGCCCTCCGTCTGCGCGTCCGGAGAATCCGCCAAATAAATGTCGCAAATCGCCAGCACTTCCGCCGTGCCCGCGACATATCCAACCCGCCCGGAAACCCCCGCGCCGGCAAACCGCTTTTTTTGCGCCGAAAAATTCCCGGGACCGATGATCAGGCAGATCGCCTGCCGATTTGTCTTCAGCGCTTCGATGACGGTCTCGACGAATTCGTCGCCGAGAGTTTGCTCGAGATTTGTCCCCGCCGTCGCCAGGACCACCGCCGATTCGGGAATGCCCCAGGCGCGACGAGCCGCAACCCCCTCGCGAATTTTCTCGGGCACCGTTCCCTCAAAAATAAACCGGCTTTCGATCCGGCGCTCGGCCCAGAAATCCTTTTCCGCATCGTGACGCTTGGCGTCGGAATAAATTACCGCGTTCATCTCCGCCGAATAAAGCGGCGAAGTGAGGCTCCAATTGATTTTCGCCCGCGCGACCGGCCAGGAAGCCACCAGAGCGGCCGCCGCATCCGCCTGCGTCACATCGAAAATCGCCGCGTCGATCTCATCCAGGACCATGCTTTCCGCCAAAGCGCCTGCGGTGGAAAGAGCGTTCCCATTCCGCGGCCCCAACCACACCTTGGCGCCGCTCTCCTGAAGGGTTCGGAGCGTGATCGCGCCTCCCTGAGCCGCCGCGTTCGTGCTGTACACAAAAAGCTCGCACCGCTTGGGATTCAGAACATCCGCCAATCCCGCCAGCATTCGCGCCGCGGCCGATTCATCGGCGATTTCGGTAATAATCCACCCCAGTCGCAAAACGTCGTGACCCCAATCCATTCCCTCGGGCGTCCACCAGCCGATTTCCTGCGCCGCCCGCTCATATTGCGACGCGAGCCAGAGGCAATTCTCTTTTTTGGACAGGAAACTCCCCGCGCCGCGCTGCAATTCCATGCTCACGGCCGTCTGAATCGCTTCAATCCCGAGTGAAAACTCCCCGCGCGCGATGGCGGCGGCCCCAAATCGCGCCAGCGGCTCCGTTCGCTCGTCCAGATCTCCCAAAACCTCGCAAATCTGCAGATACTCTTCAACCATCCGCTGATCCGCGAAATCGATCGCCTCCAGGCACTGCCGCAAATGTCGGCGACCCTCCCGCAGTTTCAAAGTGGCTGCAGCCCGATGCGATAAAAACCGCTCGGCGTCGTTCGTCGATTTCTGATAAATCTCAAGTTGCAGCGGCTCCACAGGCGCCGACTTATTCACGCGATCGACCAGTTCCGTCAGCGAAGCCATAAGCGTTTCCAGTTCGCGGACATCAATCGCAACTTCGGTCCGGGTCAGAGGGGCATCGCGGCCAGCGCATGCTCGGTATCCGGCCCAGCACCCTGCCGAACGATAGCGGCGAGATGGTAGGGCGATCCGTCGCCGTTTTCCCCGCCAGCGCCGTCCGCGCCAGGTCCAGAAATTGCCGCATGTCGAGGCCGCCGGGTTGCACCACCGGGCGTCCCAGCACATCGATCGAATGCGCCTGCGCGCCTGGAATCGGATGAATCATCGCCGCGCATTCCAAAATTTGTTCCGTCAGAGTCGCCGGCGAATCGGTCGCGCCGCGCGCATAGTCCGCCAGCTCCGGCCACTTGTCCCACCCGCGTCCGATCAGAGCCAGGGGCAGGCCCTCATTGGCCGCGGCTTTAGCCAAACCCGCCCAATAAGCCGGCAGAATCAATCGCTCGAAAAAAAGCGTAAAATTGAATTTCTCCGCCGAGACTCCCATTTTTGCCATTCGCGTTTCCAGATATCGCCCCGCGTCATTTCCCAGCGCCAGGGGCGAGGCGGCCAATTCCTGGCCGATCAATTCCCAAAGCAATCGGTGACTGGAAACCTCCCTCAACTCCGCGGGAACTTCCACGCTTCCCACATCGGCCATCAGCCCCAAATATTTCCCCCGCACCGGCTCGGCATGAGTGAAAAGCCCAAGCCGATCCGGCCACCCCGCGATTTCGATCCGTTCATCGCTCCAGCCGCGATTCCGCGCCGCCTGCCGCCAATCCGGATCGGCCAGCAGCACGCAATCCAATTCACCAAGCGGGTCCGGCGGGACAATGCACCCCGGCCCCAGCGTCACCCAGGTGATCCACGGCCGATTGGCCGCGACTATTCCGGGAAAATTCGCGCGGAATGTATTGGCGGTCACGATCGCGTCGCATTCCGTCGCCGCTTGCGCCACCGCGACCGGCGAAGCCGACATGGGTCGATCCGGATCGAGCCGCGGGAACGGACCGCCTTCGGATTCCGATTCGCATAATGTCGCCGCCAGCGCGATTCCGGATAAATCTGAAACGCGCAACAATCCCGATGCGACGACCAGGACGCGTCCGGTGGACGGAATATTTCGCTCCGCCGAATCGCGCATCAGGGCGATCCGCCGCGTTCGCAGTGCCGCTTGATCGGAAATCAAGGTTTGCGCCTCAGCCGCGAATCGATTCAGTTCCTCATCATCGATGAGAATCGTGCGAATAAAATTCTGGGGCGTCGGCAGACCCGGATTTGTCTCGAAGATCGCCGTGAGTTGATCCTGCCAATCCCATCCGCCGGCCAAGATCAGCCGGCCCGCGCGAATCTCAGCGGAAAAATCGTCGCAATGGAAAATAACCGCCAGGGTGAGGGGATCAGGCACGACCGCGATAATCGCCTGATTGGCGCCCAGCCGCTCAAAACAGGCCCGAATCTCTCCCGCGTGGGACGGGCAAACAAAACACCCAACCGCCCCCCCCAGCTCCAATTTTTTGAGCATTTCCCGCCCCGCAAGCAGCGGTACGGAACACCCGCGCCACCACGCCGATCCATCCCTCGCCGTCAGATATCCATCTCGTGCAAATACCCATTGAAACGGGGTCGGAACCGATCTAACCAATTGTGCTATCTTGGGTTGCAGAGTTTCCAGGATGGACAGATTCCTCTCCAGTCGCTCCGCCGTCGCCACGTCCGCCGAGGCGACGGGCGGCAACTCGATTTTGATCGGCTGCCCGCTAAAAACCTGCTTTATGCTCAATATTCCTGGTTTCACACCTGGTTTATCGGACATTCCCCCGGTCTCGATTGAGCTTTTGGCTCTGCCCGGCAATAGAGACTAAACTTTCCTCGATGAAGTTCACCAAGATGCACGGCATCGGCAATGACTATGTTTACGTCAACGGTTTCACCGAGACGATCGCCGATCCCGCGCAATTGGCCAAAGCCGTCTCCGACCGGCATTTCGGCATCGGCGCCGACGGGCTGATCCTGATCCTCCCCTCCGATCGCGCCGACGTGAAAATGCGCATGTTCAACGCCGACGGCAGCGAAGCCGAAATGTGCGGCAACGGCATCCGCTGCGTCGCCAAGTACGCCTACGAACACCATCTGAGCCCCAATAATCCCATCAGCGTCGAGACCGGCGGCCGCGTCCTCTCGCTGCAACTCCAATTACGCGCCGATCGCGTCACCGAAGTCACCGTCAACATGGGCGCGCCCATTTTGGCGCTGCCGAAAATTCCGGTCGACCCGGAAAAAGTGCGCAAAATTTCCGACGTCCAATACGAATTGGCGGTCGGCGGGCAAAATTTTCCAGCCATATTCGTTTCCATGGGAAATCCGCACGCGGTCATTTTCACGGACGATGTCGCCGGCGTCGATGTCCCCGACCTCGGCCCAAAACTCGAACATTTTTCCGCCTTCCCCCGGCGCATGAACGTCCATTGGGTGCAACCAATTTCTCGCAGCGAAGTCATCATGCGCACGTGGGAACGCGGCAGCGGCATTACCCTCGCCTGCGGGACCGGCGCTTGCGCCGTCTGCGTGGCCGGCATTTTGGCGGGCAAAACCGATCGCAAAATCCTGGCGCATTTGCCCGGCGGCGATCTGAAACTCGATTGGCGCCAGGACGATAACAACGTCTTCATGACCGGCCCGGCCACAGAGGTCTTCAGCGGCGAGTGGCCGGGATCGTAATGAACATTCAGCAGACCCTTGAGCTGGCGCAAAAGCATCAACAATCCGGGCGGCTGTCCGAAGCCGAATCCCTTTACAAACAAATTCTGCAACGCCAACCGAATCGCGACGATGTGCTGCACCAACTGGGAATCCTGGCGTTCCGGGCCGGGCGCTTCGCCGAGGCCGAGCAATATTTTCGCAGCGCTATCGCCGCCAATTTTCGCAAGGCCGATTACCATTACGGCCTGGGCGTCTCTCTGAGTGCTCTAAACCGACCGCGGGAAGCGATCGCCGCTTTCGAGCAGGCCATTACGCTGCGCTCCGTTTATCCCGAAGCGCACGTTGAATTGGGCATTCTTCTGGCCGGGCAGGGCCAAATGGCCGATGCGGTTGCGCAGTTCGAGAGGGCCACCGCCGCCCGGCCCGATTTGCCCGAGGCGCACGTCAATCTGGGAACCGCCTGGGCCCAGATGGGACAGGTGCAAAAGGCGATCGCCGCTTTCCGGCGGGCCCTCGAATTGCGCCCGAATTACGCCGAAGCCCTCAGTAATCTCGGCAACGCCCTGGCGGACATCGGCCAAGTGAAGGACGCCATCGCCGCGTGCCAGCGCGCCGTTGCCCTGCGCCCCGATTATGCGCCGGCGCACGGCAATCTCGGCCGCGCCTACTACCTGAACGAGGAACTTGAAAAATCCGTATCGTGCTGCATGACCGCAATTTCCCTGCGGCCCACGATGGCCGACGCACATAACAACCTCGCCAACGCGCTGAAAGACATGGGACAGATCGCCTCCGCCATGTCCAGCTATGCCAAGGCCGCGCAGTATCGCACCGATTCGGCTGAGTTCGACAGCAATCAGCTTTTTGCGATGCATTATTCTCCCGACCACGATTTGCCCGCCCTGATTTCCGCGCTGGCGCGATGGAATCAGTTGCACGGAGTTCCCCGCCGACGGTTCAGATTGCCGCACGATAACGATCGATCCCCCGACCGAAAGTTGCGCATCGGCTACGTCTCGGCCGATTTTCGCGATCACGCCTGCGCATTTTTTTTGGTTCCGCTGTTGAGCCAACACGACCACGAGCATTTTGAGATCGTCTTCTATGCCGAGATTCACAAGCCCGACGGCATGACCGACCGATTTCGAGCGTGGGCCGATCATTGGCGCGATACTCTTGGTCTCTCCGACGAGGAATTGGCCGCGCAAATTCGCCGCGACGGGATCGATATCCTGGTGGACGCCAAACTGCACTCAGCCGAAAATCGGCTCACCGTGTTCGCCCACAAACCCGCGCCCATTCAGGTCAGTTGGCTGGGATACCCGGGCTCCAGCGGCCTGGAGACAATCGACTATCGCCTCACCGACCACCAACTGGAAAACGACGGCGGATCGTATCCACCTCCGGAGAAACCCGCCTTCGTCCCCGATTGTTTCTGGTGCTACGATCCCCTCACCGACGGGCCGCCGGTCAACGAGTTGCCCGCGCTCACCACCGGCCACATCACCTTCGCTTCCCTCAACAACTTTTGCAAAGTAAACGAACCGACATTGGCCAATTGGGCGGCCGTGATGCGCGCCGTAACCAACTCAAAACTCCTGGTGCTCGCGCCCAAGGGCTCGGCGCGCGATTGGCTCGTGCGAATCTTGCAAGCCCACGGCGTAGAGCCCGCCCGCGTGGAATTCCTGGACCGCCGGCCGCGCCGGGAATATCTCGAATATTACCATCGGATCGATCTGTGCCTGGACACGCATCCGTATAACGGCCACACCACCAGCCTCGATGCGCTCTGGATGGGCGTCCCCGTCCTCACGCTCGTCGGACAAACCCCTCCCGGCCGCGTCGGCCTCACTCATGCGGCCAACCTGAATCTCACAGAGTTCGCCGCCGCCGGCGCACAGGCATTGCCGACGATTGCCTCGCGCTGGGCCGCGGACTTGCCGCGGCTCGCCGAGCTACGACGCGATCTCCGCCAGCGCATGCAAAATTCCCCCCTGATGGATGCCGCCGGTTTTGCCCGCAAGGTCGAGGCGATCTACCGGCAAATGTGGATTGATTGGTGCGGGCAAAGCCGCTGAGTTAACGCTCAAACTCTTCCCGCCGGTGGTTTCCTCCCGCGCCGGCGAGCCAGGATGAGGCTGCCCGCGCCACCGAGGAGGGTCAGGGTGCTGGGTTCAGGCACGGCCAGACCGATCTTCGTGTTGTAACCCGACACCGCAGTGCTGGTGAAGTTGATCTGGCCGCTGTAGCTGATGGTCCAGCTATAGGTGCTGCCAGACACCACCGCGCTGATGGTCGCGCCTTGGGTGAAGACGGTACTCCCATCGGCCGAGGAAAACGCCTTGGGAAACGATGCGTTACCGGTGATGATCGTTTCGTCGAAAAGGCCCAGGTTCTGTATCCTGCCGTTGATAATGCTGGGCGCCGCATCGAGCACCAGGTTCAAGCGGCTGGATAAATAGGTGAAGGCCAGGCTTGCCGTGCCGGTTGCGGCAATCTTTGTGCCGTTATTGAGTATCAGACTTTGCGTGTACGCGGAATTGAATCCGTTGTTCCAGTTGCCCTGGACTGGTCGGACGCCGCCGACGCCGCCGGTGTTCAGGTCGTAGTGGAACTCGACCGTGCTGATGGCGCCCACACCCTTGGTGTTGTTCGCCATCTGGAAGCCATTGGAGGAGAGAATCGCCCCCGCCGGGCCGTCGTTGTAGACGATAAACGTCGAGACCGATGCGGAGGTTTCGGACGCACCGCTGGTTCCCGCAGCGGCGGACATTTGAATGGTGTTCGCCTTGAGCGTACCGCCATGGTATTCAAAAGTGCCTTGCGCGGCATTGGTCGACTTGTTGACCAGCGAGATCTCGAGTTTTCCACCGGCTTGGCAGATGAGGGTGCCGCCGTTCTGGACGAGGATACCGGGTTCATCGCGGCCGATGCCGATGGCGCTGGAGCTGCCGCCGACGATAATCGTGCCGCTGAGGACGGTCAGTTTGCTGGGATTCGCTGTGATCGTGCCGGAGCCGCCAACCAGCGTGCCGTTGAGGATTTGCCCGCCCAGCGAACCGACGAAAAGGGACGCGGTGGTGTTGTAAAGGTTCGCCACATAGTTCGCGTTCGGGCCACCGGGGGTGAGGCTGTCGTCGGCGGGATCGAACACCACGCCGACGGAGGGCATGCCCACGAGGGTTCCGACCATACCCGCATTGCTTTGGCCGATGAACGTGCCGCCAGTGCTTTCAGGTGAGTTCTCGGGGAGCGTACCCGTCGGGCCGGTGTTGGGAACGTTACCCCCTAAATTGATGTCGCCCCAGTTGGTGACATTGAACCAGCTAACGGCGTTAGCGCTGTTGGGGTTGGTGCTGGTCCCGCCGACGGACTCGTTTTCAATGGTGTCAGCGTGGGCAATCTTCGGCGTAGCGACGAATGCCGCGGCCGCGATGAGTGCCGTTCCGGCCAATTTTTCAAGGCGTGAAATACAATTAGCGCGCGGAATCTCCCCTCTTACAATGCTCATGACCTCTCCTCGCTACCACCACTACCGGCACAATCCGCTACAAAATGACTCTACCGCGCCCGAAGCGAATTACCAAATAATTTGCTTGTATTAGCGCAAGCGTCTCTCCCGGCTTTGCGCGCAAGGTCGAGGCGATCTACCGGCAAATGTGGACCACCTGGTGCGGACAAAGCAAACGATAAGATGGCTCAAGTTTTTTCCGCTATCGACTTCTTCTTCCGCCGCCGCGCCAAAATCAAGCTTCCGACGGTGCCCAGGAGGGCGGCGGCGCCGGGTTCGGGAACCAGGGCGATCAACACCACGTCGTTGCCGCCGGTGGCTTGGATATCATAGAAATTGTAGCCTGAAGTCGCGGTGTTGGTGAAATTGATCTGACCGCTATAGCTAATCGTCCAACTGTAACTAATGGGATAGCCGTTTTGGGTATAAGTGGCGGTGATCGTGGCGCCTTGGGTGAAGACCCTGCTCCCATCGGCCGAGTAAAACGCCTTGGGGAAGGTGCCGTTGCCGGTGATCACCGTTTCGCTGAATAGGCCCAGGTTCTGAAACGTCCCCTCGGGATAGGCGCTGGGCATGGCATCGAGCACAATGTTCAAACGGCTGGAGAGATATGTGTATGCCAGGCTCGCCGTGCCGGCGGCGGCAGCCCTTGTGCCGTTATTGAGTACCAGGCTTTGGGTGTATCCGGAATTATTGCCATTATTCCAGTTACCCTGAATGGGTCGAATTCCTCCGACGCCTCCGGCGTTCAGGTCGTAGTGGAACTCGACCGTGCTGATGGCCCCCACACCGCTGGTGTTGTTCGCCATCTTGAAGCCGTTGGAGGAGAGGATCGCCCCCGCGGGGCCGTCGTTGTAGACGATAAACGTCGAGACCGATGCGGACGTTTCCGAGGCGCCGCTGGTTCCCTCGCTGGCGGACATTTGAATGGTGTTCGCCTCGAGCGTACCGCCGTGGTATTCATAAGTGCCTTGCGCCACATTGGTCGACTTGTTGACCAGCGAGATCTCGAGTTTTCCACCGGCTTGGCAGATGATGGTGCCGCCGTTCTGGACGAGGATACCGGGTTCATCGCGGCCGATGCCGATGGCGCTGGAGCTGCCGCCGGCGATGAGCGTGCCGCTCTCAACGGTCAGTTTGCTGGGATTTGCGGTGATGGTGCCGGAGCCGCCCACCCGCGTGCCATTGAGGATTTGGCCGCCGAGGGCACCGACGAACAGCGAGAAGGTGGTGTTGTTAAGGTTCGCGACATAGTTCGCGTTCGGGCCGCCGGGGGTGAGGCTGTCGTCGGCGGGATCGAACACGACGCCGACGGAGGGCATGCCCACGAGGGTTCCGACCGTTCCCGGATTGCTCTGAGCGATGAGCGTGCCGCCAAGGGAGGTGGCAGGTGAATTCTCGGGGAGCGTACCCGTTGGACCGGTGTTGGGAGCGCTACCGCCGTCGAGGGTGATGTCGCCCCAGTTGGTGACATTGAACCAGCTAACGGCATTAGCGCTGTTGGGGTTGGTGCTGGTGCCGCCGACGGACTCGTTTGCGATGGTGTCAGCGTGGGCAATCTTCGGCGTAGCGACGGATGCCGCCGCAGCGATGAGTGCCGTTCCGGCCAGTTTTTCAAGGCGTGAAATACGACCTGGATTCTCCCCTTTTACAATGCTCATGCTCCCTCCTCGCTACCACCGCTGTCGGCACAATCCGCTACAAAATAAGTCTACCGCGCCCGAGGCGAATTACTAGATGATTTGCTTGAATTAGCGCAAGCGTCTCCCCCGGCCGTCGAGGGCCCTGCCAGTTGCCCCCAAAGCGTTGGTCGTGTAGGAGTTATTGCCGATGGCGGAGACTTCTCCCGAGGAAATCTTTCGACAAGCCGTTCGGCATCATCAGGCCGGCGAATTAGAGCAGGCGCGCCCTCTTTACGATCAGGTTCTCATCCAAAGACCCGACTGGGTCGACGCGCTCCACTGGTCGGCGATTTTGGAATACCGCCTCGGCAGCCCTGACGCGGCCGTCGAGCGCCTTCGCCGCGCCATCTCCCACGACGAGCAACGCGTCGATTCTCATTACGCCCTGGGCATCATTTTGCGAAACAGCGGGCGTGCGCAGGAGGCTGTGCCCGTCTTTATCCGCGCTCTTCAGCTCAAGCCCGATCACGCCGAGGCGTGCAACGATCTCGGCATCGCGCTGGCTTCCCTGAACCGTTTCGACGAGGCGATCGCGATTTTTCGCCGCGCCCTGACGATTCGAGCCGATTTCGGCGATGCGCTGAATAATCTCGGCAGCGCGCTGGCCTCCGCCGAGCGTTACGACGAGGCCACCGCCGCCTTTCGGCAGGCCATCGCCATGCGGCCAACCGACGCCGTCGCCTACAGCAATCTGGGACATTCCCTCTGGTCCGTTGGCAAATTCGACGAAGCCCTTGCCGCCTGTCAACGCGCCATTTTTCTCAATCCAAATTACGCCGACGGATATAACCATCTCGGACTGGCGCAGAAAGATCTGGGTCTGGTGCAACAAGCGCTCGTTAGCTTCCGCAAGGCCGTCGAACTGCGCCCCGGCGACGTCAGACTCCGCGACGCCTTGATCGCCTGCACCAATTACGAGGCGGTCGATCTACCCGCGCTGGCCGAGGAGATGCGGCTCTGGAACCAGATACATTCCGCTCCCCTGAAATCTCTGATCCCAACCCACGACAATGATCGCGATCCCGACCGTCGCCTGCGCATTGGGTACGTTTCGTCCGATTTCGGCGTCCACGTCAGCGAATATTTCCTCGACCCGCTTCTGAAAAATCACGACCACGAGCGTTTCGAGATTTTCGTCTACGCCCAGGTTTCCCAGCCGGACGATTCCACGCAACGATTCCAAAAATACGCCGATCAATGGCGTATCACGGGCAACTTGGATGACCCGGCGCTGGCCGATCAAATTCGCCAGGACAAGATCGACATTCTGGTCGATCTAAAACTTCACACCGTCGGTAATCGTCTCCTGGCGATGGCGCGAAAACCCGCCCCCGTCCAGGTGAGTTGGCTTGGCTACCCCGGCACCTCAGGCCTTGACACCATCGACTGGCGGCTGACTGACCGATTCCTGGAGCCGCAAGACGGCGCGCCCACCGTTGCCGCCGCCAGCGCCGAGCGACCGGCTTATTTGCCGGATTGTTTCTGGTGCTACGATCCCATCGTCCCCGAGCCGCACGTCAATCCCCTCCCCGCCAAAACCGCGAATTTCATTACCTTCGGTTCTCTAAACGCGCTCATAAAAGTTAACAACACAACCCTCGATTTATGGCTCGCTACTTTATCCGCGGTTCCCAATTCGCGATTGTTAATGTTGGCACCGGCGGTCTCGGCGCGCCGCCGCGTGACTGACAAATTCCGCGCCGCCGGCATCGACCAGAGCCGCGTCGAATTCGTCGATCGCCTTCCCCGACCCCTCTATCTCCGCACCTATCACCGCATCGACATTTGCCTCGACACCTATCCCTGCAGCGGCCATTCCACTAGTTGCGACGCCCTCTGGATGGGCGTGCCCATCGTTACGCTCGTCAGTCCGACCGTCATGGGCCGCGCGACGTTCAGCCAATTATCCAACCTCAATTTGCAGCATCTGGCCGCCCATCGCCCGGAGGATTTCCCCGTAATCGCCGCCAAATTAGCTGGCGACATCCCCGCATTGGCGCAACTGCGTGAAACTCTCCGCCCCCGTATGACTGAGTCCCCTCTGATGGACGGACCGCGCTTTGCGCGCGGGGTCGAAACCGCATATCGTAAAATCTGGCAACATTGGCTCCAATCCCCCGGATGACTCAGCAGCAACTCACTCTCGCCGCATCCCATCACCAGGCCGGACGCCTGGTTCAAGCCGAGAATCTCTATCGAACCATCCTTGCCGCCGCTCCCAGGAATGCGGAAGTTCTGCATCGTCTCGGCGCCCTCCTCATGCAAACCGGCCGTTTCACCGAGGCCCTCCCCGTCATTCAGCAAACCATTGCCATCGAGCCCGACCGCCCCGAGCATCAAATGCATTGGGGCGTCGCCCTTCTATCGCTTGGCCAATTCGAGGAAGCCCAGAAGGTCTTCTCCCGCGCATTGGAACTGCGCCCCGATTGGCCCGAAGCCTGTTACAATCTTGGCTGCGCCGCCGGTGCGCGTCACGATTGGGACCGCGCCATCTCGGCTTATCGCAACGCCCTCCGCCTCAAACCCGATTACGCGCAGGCCCACTACAATCTCGGCGACGCTCTGTGCGCCAAAGGTGATTGGCCCGCGGCTATCAAATGCTTCTCGCGCGCCGCCTCGATTCAACCGTTCCCCGAAGCCCTGAACAATCTAGCCAACGGCCTGCAACGCGAAGGAAAAGCGAAAGAAGCCATCGAAGCCTGCCGCAAAGCCATCGCGCTGAAGCCCGATTTCGCGGAAGCCTTTTCGAATCTGGGCAACGCTCTTTGCCTTGCCGGCCGCATGGGCGAGTCCGCCGAAGCCTGCCGCGCCGCCCTCGCTCTTCGCCCCGACTTGGCCGAAGCACGATCGAATCTGGGCAACGCCCTGCTCGGCATGGGCCGAATCGCCGAGGCCATCGACGCGTTCAGAAAATCCAGCCAACTACCCGGCGCGGCCAGCAACCTTCTCTACGCCCTTCAATTTCTCCCCGACGCCGATCCCGCCGCGATCTACCATGAGCACGTCGATTGGAACCAGAAGCACGCGCAGCCGCTCGGTTACGAAATCCGTCCCCACGAAAACGATCGCGATCCCGACCGCCGCCTGCGCATCGGGTACGTCTCTCCCGACTTCCGCCAGCATTCGGTCTGCTTCTTCATGGAAACCCTCCTGGCCAATCACGATCCGAATCAGGTGGAAGTCTTCGCCTACGCCGATTCGCTGCAGAGCGACGCGGTCACGGCGCGGTTGCAAAAACTCGTCCCCCAGTGGCGGAACA
>JBEKPV010000105.1:0-11295 GCA_049520395.1 Tepidisphaeraceae bacterium | reverse complement strand
AGACTTTCACTCCTCCCCGCAGTTCATGCCAGAACTTTTCAACGTTCACGGCTTCGTGCCTCCTGCCCCTTTTACGGGGCATTCACACTGACCACGGGTAGATCACTAGGTTTCGGGCCGCATGCCTACGACTGGGACGCCACTTTAAGACTCGCTTTCGCTACGGCTCCGGCGCTAACGCGCCTTAGCCTTGCCGCAAACATGCACTCGCCGGTCCATTATGCAAAAGGTACGCCGTCACACGTTGTCCCGATTGCTCGGGACCATAGTGCTCCGACCGCTTGTAAGTGTATGGTTTCAGGTACTTTTGACTCAGCTAATAGCTGTACTTTTCACCGTTCAATCGCCCTACTTGTTCACTATCGGTCATCGAGGAGTATTTAGCCTTGCCCGGTGGGCCGGGCGGATTCACACCGGATTCCACGAGTCCGATGTTACTCTGGAGAGCACATGTTAACGGGGACCAATCGATGTCGCGTACGGGACTATCACCCTTTTTAGTCGGCCTTTCCAGGCCGTTCCGCTATCGACGGTTTTGTAACCCCTCAGTGCTTCCGCAACCTCCCGATAAATCGGGATTTGGGCTGTTCCGCTTTCGCTCGCCGCTACTTACGGAATAGATGTCTCTTTCTTTTCCTCCAGGTACTAAGATGTTTCAATTCCCTGGGTTTGCTTCCAAGCGCCTATGAATTCAGCGCCGGATGATCCCGATTACTCGGGGCCGCGTTTCCGCATTCAGAGATCTCCGGATTGTCGCTCGTTTGCCAGCTCCCCGGAGCTTATCGCAGGCTACCACGTCTTTCGTCGCCTCTCGATGCCAAGGCATCCACCATACACCCTTAATAGCTTGATCACATTTATCGATCACCGCTGATTCGCACTTGCGTGCGAACTTTGCGAATGGGCAATAGATGCAACCTACTTTCGCCAAAAAGGTGCTCGACGACTTCTGCCTGCGGAGCCGGATTTTTGACGTCCGGCGCCGAAACGGAAAGACCAGAAACAATAAAGGCAGAAGTCGCGGATTCTTTTCTTAAAAAACCTTGAACCTCGTATTCACTTTTCAAAGAGCACATTCCGATTACTCGGAAAGATCCCGACAAGTCGGGATGAGTCTGCCCCACGGGGCGGACTGATCCAAACTCGGCAAACGTACATAAACCCGGCACCCACCGGGTTGAACTTTTAATTTCCAATCGCCGCCGGGCGGCGATCTCAATTTTGGGAGGGATCACCGCGGAAGTCGGCTGGAAAAGTCGTGCTGGGGAAGTGTCAAACCTACTTTCCTCAAAAATGCCTCGTATTCGCTGCCGCCACTGCCCTTAACCAAGGGTGGGGAAGTATAAGCCTCTATTTCGTCGCGTCAAGGGGTGTCGCTTCAAAAAAATTAACCTGGCGTAAATGCGGCACGCCAACGGTATCCATACGTCAGTTATGGGCTTGCGGTTCGGGGAATTGCCGAGTTTGAAGGGGCTTTTGTACGGGTATCGTCAGGTGTGTGAGGCGATAATAAACGGGTTGGGACGGCGGAGGAGTTAACTGGGCTCTGAGCGATGAATCAATTGGCGAAGACCCACGGCGATTTCATGTGCGAACTGAGCACGCAGACTGATCCGCAGACCGCGGCGACTCTATATGGGCGGCGGTTACGCAAATGGGGCATGTTCCCGTGCGCGGAGGAAGCCGAAGCGGCAGTTTGAAGCATTAAGCGGCGAATGAGAACTCAAGCGGCATCGAAGGCGGTCCAAACCAATCCGAGTTGCCGAACCGCGGCGCGGACGGTACCTAACTTCAAATCCCTGCCACCCCAATCGGGGACGACCGTGGATCGCCCGGTGGCTGGATTCATCCACTTGCGATGCGAGCCACCGCCGGTCCGCGGAATCTCGTTACAACCCAGTGCGATTAGTTTTCGGCAAACATCGCGATATTTCACGCGACCTCCACCAGCGCCTCCGACCAGACGACCTGACCCGATTCCGGCAATTCAATACTGTTGGGAAGCGGCCGGCCTTGTTCAGCATATAGCTCGAAGACCGCGGCCAATGCGTCGGAGACATTGGCGTACGCCTGCTCAAGCGTATCACCCTCCGTCAGGAGTTCCGGGATGATTGGAGAGGTCACCGTAAAGCCGCCCTCGGGCTGTGGAGCAAAGACTAGAGGAATTCGGCGAAGCATAGGGCGGAATTATACCGCTATGGATGCTGGCTCCGCCACTGTGACTTTTTCTCAATGAGATTCACGTTTCGATTCAATGGAGGGATGGGTCGGGCTATGATGTGGTAGGGAACAACGAAGGGAAGTCTGCGTGAGCACCCCACAAGATTGGCAGGAAGAGCTCGATTTCGTCGTCGATTTCATGCGCGAACTGAGCACGCAGACCGATCCGCAGACCGCGGCGGAATTGTACGGGCGGCGACTTCGCGAATGGGGATTGGTGCGGACGGACGGGTTTCTGGCGGTCAGCCGCCGGGATTTGAAGTATCCGGCCTATCGAATTACCCGCAGCAGCACCTGGAAAGAGGCGATCAATCCCTGGCTGGAGAAACATCGTTTGCCGATTTATACGAGCGGGATACTTTCGGAACTGATTTACTCCAACGAGCTGACCATTATCGAGGATCTTGCGTCGCGGCTGGCGCCGGACGATCCGGCGTCGGAATATTTTGAGGGGATGAAATTCCTGCTGGCCATTCCGCAATTCGACGGGGGAGAGGCGATCAACATGAGCGTCATGATGACCCGGGATGCCGAGGGGATCGACCGGAAGCATATTCCGGTGATTGTTCTGCAATCGAATCTTTGGGGCCGGTCGGTGCTCAGTTCGGTTTTGCGGCGTGAATTGAAATCGGCGTATGACGCGCTGGACCGGGAATTCAAAATGGTGGGGCATATTCAGCGGTCGCTGCTGCCGACGTCGCTGCCGGAAATTCCGGGGTTGGATTTGGCGGCGCATTACGAGACGTCGACGCGGGCGGGCGGGGATTATTATGATTTTTTTCCGCTGTCGAAAAATCGGTGGGGAATTTTTATGGCGGATGTGAGCGGGCATGGAGTGCCGGCAGCGGTGCGCATGGCGATTACGCATGCGCTGGCGCATACGCGGCCGGAATCGGATTTGTGTTCGTGCGATATGCTGATGTATCTCAACTCGGTTTTGGAGGGGCGATATATCGGGCAAACGGGGGCGTTCGTGACGGCGTTCTACGGGATATATGACACGATCCATCATCGATTGAAATACTCGTCGGCGGGGCATCCGCCGCCGCGGCTGGCGCGCGGGGGTGAAATTGTGCCGGTGGATGGACCGGGGGGAATTCCGCTGGGAATTGAGCCGGATGTGGATTATCGGGAGTATGAAATTCCCCTGCAATCGGGCGATCGGATGCTGCTGTATACGGATGGAATTTCCGAGGCGTTTAGCCCTTCCCGGGATCAATTTACCACCGATGGGATGGATAAGGCGCTGCTTCGAGGGAATGGGAGTGCGGCTTGTCTGCTTAAGGATGTGCTGGAGGATTTGAAACGGCACACGGGAGCGGTGCAGGCTACCGATGATCGGACGATGCTGGCGATTTGTGTGAAGTGAGTTTCAACGCCGGAGTTGTGATATAATGGAGGCAGGTGATTTATGCCGGTGACGTTTCAACTTCCTGCCGATGTCGAGCGGAAACTCCGAGCGGAATGTCCCGACCTTGAGGGTGCGGCGAAAGAGGCCTATGTCTTGGATTTATTCCGCCGTGGTAAGCTCACGCACTTCGAGTTATCAAGGGTACTGAGCCTCGACGGCGTCGAAACCGATGCGCTTCTTAAGCGGCACAACGTCTTTGAAGGATCACTGACGAGCGAAGACCTTGAAGCCGATCGGACGACGCTGGAACAAGTGCTTGGCAAAGCGCGTCGGTGATGCTCACAATCGAACGGGGATAATGCGAACGCGCATTTGAAGCGATCATGGGGCGCGAAGTTGTTATGGCGATCACGAAGGGGGAACTGGATTTCGGGCCGTGGGAACAGATTTTTTGGGGGGAGTTCGATGGGCGTCGGGCTAAGCAGGTGCAGATTTGAGGGAGGGGAACCCACGGCGGCGCCGTGGGCGTTCGGGGAGGGGGTGGGGAATTCTTAAGTGGGATTGGTTGTTGTGGCTACGGCGCGGGTGAAGCTGGAGACGGCGGCGCGGCCGTCGGAGTCGGACATGGGTTCGATGTGACGGTGGCGGATCATGGGGCCGGCCCAGACGATGGTGACGTTATAGAAATAGTTGCTGCCGGCGATGGCTTGGCAGTCTACCTGTTCGGAATTGGTGGGTCCGAAGACGGTGAGGGTGTGGTGGCCGGGGTAGACGCTTTCGAGGATGTAGGTGTTGGGGGCGAGGGCGCCGATCATTTGACCGTCGAGTAGAATTTGGGCGACGAGGGTGTCGCCGAAGCCGTTGGAGGGGCGGCTGAAATAGATGCTGGCCATGCCGGCGTCGGGCTGGAATTTTTTGGCCTGAGCGTCGGCGGACGAGTCCATGGTTTGGACGTGGGCGCAGGCGGCGGCGATGGCAACTAAAGAGAATCCGAGGATGGCTTTGAACGAACCCATTTTAGAGAACATGAGTTGACCTCCGAGATAGGGTTTAGTGCGGGTATCTTATTTCGATGGGCAGCCGATTGAAACGTGTTTTATCGGCGGGGGACCTGCGGCAGAGGCGTGGGGGCTCATTGGGGTGGGCCGGTGGACGCGTCTTTTTTGTCGTGCGTCTGATAATCTTCATCGCGCAAATCTCGATCAATTCTGGGCACCGATAACGCGCCGCGGGGCGGCGATGACGAAGAGGGCATTTGAGATGTAAGCCATTTTGAATAAACGGTTTACGTATTTGATTGGGGACTTATTGGGGGCATAAAGATGGCAAAATCGGCAAAAGAATAGGGCACTGCTAACCCCGCCTCGCATCCGGGACGATCAATTCTATCAGTAAAGACGTTACAGGCATCACAGATTCACTTTGAGGGTTCGTCTGTACACGCCTTGTCGTATCGCCCTGGAAGATTGCGAGAGGTTTCTACATGGCACCTTATTGGCTGAGGCAGGTGACGGTAGTTGTCTTGGGGTTGTCGATCGCGTCGGTCGCAATGGCCGACAGCACGGCGCAGCCAGTCGCACAGCCAATCACTGAAGACAATGCGGCGGCTTCGACGGACTCGGGGGCGGATCTGAGCGGGCTGTCGCTGGAACAGTTGATGAACGTTCAGGTGCAGACGCCGGCTGGGCTCACGGCGACGGATACGCGGCACTTGCCGGTCGATGTGACGCAACTGGATAATAAGGATATCCAACTCTCGGGTGCGTATGACCTGAATTCATTTCTGGAACTGTATGTGCCCAATGAGCAGATGATCGATCACAATTCTCCGGATATGGATATTGGGTTCCGGGGAATCATCAGCGATACGGATGATAAATATCTGTATCAGGTGAATGGGGTGACTCTGAACAACCGGATGATTTATGGCGCCAACGATGAGCGCGATCAGCCGCTGATGGGGGATATTAATCGAGTGGATGTGGTGAGCGGACCTGCGTCGGCGACTTATGGGTCGGGGGCGCTGGCGGGGGTGATCGACGTTACGCCGTTTACGGGGCTGACGTATCAAGGGGCGGACGTGAATGTTCGACAGGGGATCGTCAATCAATATACGGCTACGGAATTGCGGTTCGGGCGGAAATTCAGCGACGATAGCGGGCTGTTCATGTATTTTGGTTATGCGCAGGTGCAAGGGGCGGATGCACCGATGTATTTTGGGAATAATTACGCGGCGAAGAATGGGTTGCCGGCGAATGTGGTTGGGCAGCCGTTCAGCGGCGGGCCGATCGCGAATCTGAATCAGTCGGCTTACGACGCGCCGTTTTACCGTGCGTATATCGATTATGTGAGCGGTCCGTTTGAGGTTTGGACGCGGTTTATCCAGGACGGTGAGGATACGCGGCCGGCGCGGAATATTTATACGAGCACGAAGCCGGCGGGGGAGCCGCTGGACCAGTGGCTGCAGGGACGGGAAATCAAGAATCAGGTGGGTTCGACGGCGGTGAGTTACAAGAAGGATTTGTCGGATCAGTGGAACCTGCAATTGCTGCAGAGCTACGACATCTGGATGGCGAAGGATCAGCGCGCGGGAGTGAGCCAGAACGAACCGCAGGCGAGCAATTATGAGAATCAGCTGTTTAGCCGGGCGATAGCGACTTGGACGCCGGAGAGCGCGGAGTCGCTGGCGTTTGGTACGGAATATTCGCATGAGTGGTATCACGACCCGCCGCGCTCCAACGCGCTGGATGCGGCGCCGGTGGTGACGACGCGGGATTGGAATACGGACACGATTTCATTCCTTGCGGAGGAGCAATACAAGTTTAACAAGGAGTGGACTGGGTTTTTGAGCGCTCGTACGGATAAGAATACGTATACGAATTGGCTGCTGTCGCCGCGGGCGACGGTGGTTTATACGCCGACGGACAAGGACACGTTTAAATTCATCGCGGGGATCGCGGTGCGGCGGCAGGATGATGAGTATATCTGGGGTCAGTGGTTCCGGACGCGGACGTATGCGCAGCCGGAAACGCTGGGCACGCTGGAATATGCGTACGAGCACAAGTTCACGGATGAGTGGTCGGCCGGGGGGAACGCGTTTTTCGAAGATTACCATCCGGTGGGATTCGATCCGAGTTCGCAGACGGCCTCGACGCTGGGACATTTCCAAATCGCGGGCGGGGAAGTGGACGTTTCGTATCGCACGGACGCGACGCGGGTCACGTTTTCGGAAGGTATTTCGTCGCTGGTGTATGGGTCGGTGCCGGGAGGATCTCCGGCGGCGTCGCAGGGGATCAGCTCATCGCCGTATGGGTTTGGAAATCAACTGGAGAGCTGGGCGCCATCGATCACGAAGCTGGCGATCACGCAGGATATCAGCCGGCAATGGAGCGCGAGCGGGTCGGTGGTTTACTACTCGGGATTCCCGGGGGCGCAGGATTACGCGCATTACGCGGCGACGCTGACGAGCCCGCCGGGGGGAGTGCCGCTTAGCGCGCCGGGATATAGCAAGCCGTATGGGCCGAATATGTATTTGAATTTGGGCTTGCAGTATAGCCCGAACGAACACTGGACGTTCCGAGTGGACGGGTACAACCTGATGGATTTGGATGATCCGTTCCTGTCGAAACGGAATTATATTCTTCGGGAATCGGAGTTTAGTGTGCAGCCGGCTTCGCTGGGGCTTGAGGCTCGGTATAAGTTCTGAGGGGGCCGGCAAAACACGCCGCCGGGCGAGCACGTTGCGGGCATCGGTCGGAACGCACGGACTTGGTTTGGTAAGAATTTGACAGACGCCGAAGATGGGTGAGAAATGCGGCACTTCTAATCTCTCATAACGTCCGGACCGATCAATATAAACAGTACAGGCGCTACAGGCCACACAAGCTCACTTTGTGGCACGGGGATCGGTCGCCTCGTAGGGCCGAGCGGCTTTGACCCGCGGTGTTGCGGAATGACGCGTTGCGTTTGCCTGGTTGGAATTGATCGGCGCGAGAGGTTTTTGATGACGACTCATTGGTGGAAGGAGGCAGCCGCGGTCGCGTTGGGACTGATGATCGCATCGGTCGCGATGGCCGACAGCGTGGCGAATCCTTCGACTCGGCCCGCCGCCACGGACAACTCCGCTCAATCTCCATGGTCGGCGGATGATCTGACTGGTTTGACAATTGAGCAGTTGCTGAACGTGGAGGTGGTCACCCCCGCCGGTTTGACCGCGACGGATGTTCGACATATGCCGGTCGACGTGACGGAGCTTGACTCGGTTGACGTTGAAGGCTCGGGCGCCAAAGACCTGAACGACCTGCTGGAAGACTACGTTCCCAACGCACAAGTGATCGACCATAACACGCCTGGGAACGATCTGGGATTCCGGGGAATCATCAGCGACCGTGATGACAAATATCTGTACCAGGTGAATGGGGTGACGCTGAACAATCACATGTTATACGGCGCCGAAAATGAGCGCGACCTGCCGCTGATGGGAGACATCAACACGGTGGATGTGGTCGAGGGACCCGCGTCGGCGACGTATGGGTCGGGCGCGCTGGCGGGGGTTGTGGATGTCAATGCGTATAACGGACTGACGTTTCAGGGGGCGGACCTCACGGTACGGCAGGGCATCGAGGACGAATACACGGCTTCGGAGCTGCGGTTCGGACGTCGGTTTAGCGCCGATTCGGGTTTGTTCATCTATTACGGCTTCGCGCAGGAGCAGGGAGCGGACGCGCCGTATTACATCGGCACATCGCACGCCGCCAGTAACGGTCTGCCGGCGAACGTCGCGGGGCAACCGTACGAGGGTCCCAAGCAGTGGCTGGGCGCCGCGGCGTTCGGCGCGCCCTGGCAAAAGGCGCACATTAGTTACGTGGATGGGCCGTGGGAAATTTGGACGCGTTTTACTCAGGATGGCACGGACACTCAGCCAAGGCGTGACATTTACACGCATACGAAGCCGGCGGACGAGACGCTGGATGAGTGGGTGAATGGGCGGTCGATCGAAAGTCAGGTCTCGACGACGGCGCTGAACTTCAACAAGGACATCGCGCCGGATTGGAACCTGGAGGCGCTGCAAAGTACGGGCATCTGGGCGGTGAAGGACCAGCGTGAAGGTGTCACGCCGACGGCGACGGTACGCAATTCGAACGAGTATAATTTATTCAGTCGGGAGATCGCGACGTGGACGCCGAGTTCGGCGGAGTCGCTTGCCTTCGGCACCGAGTATGAACACGAGTGGTTCCACGATCCGCCGACCTCGGACGCGTTGGACCGTGCGCCGGTGGTCACCACACGGGACTGGCAGACGGACACGATCTCCTTCCTGGCGGAAAACCAATGGAAGATCGACAAGCAATTGACGTTATTCGTGAGCGTTCGGACCGACAAAAACACGCTGTCGAATTGGCTGTTGTCGCCGCGGGCGACGCTGGTCTACACGCCGACCCGACAAGACACGTTCAAGTATATTGCGGGAGAAGCGGTTCGCCGCGCCGACGATGAGGATCTGTGGGGGCAGTGGGAGCGCACGCGAACGATCGTCAGTCCGGAAACTCTCAAAACCATCGAGATTTCCTATGAGCGGAAACTGACGGATCAATGGACATTCACCGCGGACGAATTCTTCGAGGACTATAACGCGATCGGTTGGGATCCGCATGAGCAGGAGGCCACATCGCTGGGGCACTTCCAGATTGCCGGCGGCGATCTGATCCTGCAGTACAAGACCGAGGGGACGCGCGTGACGGTCTCCGAAGGCGTGTCGCAGCTGGTCTATGGATCGGTGCCCGGCGGATCACCGGCGGCCTCGCAGGGCATCAGTTCCGCACCGTATGGCTTTGGCGACAATTTGGCCGCCTGGGCTCCGTCCATCACGAAGCTGGCGGTTACGCACGACTTCAGCAAGCAATGGAGCGCCAGCACGTCGGTGGTTTACTACTCGGGATTCCCCGGCGCGCAGGATTACGCCAACTACTCGGCGACGCTCGTCAGCCCCCCCTCCGGCGTGCCGCTGAGCAGCCCGGGATATTCGACGCCGTACGGCCCGAATATGTACGTCAATGTGGGGCTTGAGTACCGCCCGACGGAAAATTGGACGTTTCGCGTGGACGGTTACAACCTGGCAGCGTTGGCGGACCCGACGTTGTCCAAGCGCAATAACATCCTTCGCGAATCCGAATTCAGTGTCCAGCCCGCCGCGATGGCCATTTCCGCCCGTTACGCGTTTTGAAGTGCATCGCGCCCATCTGGCGTCAACGACACCGGCTGCAGCTCGGAGGCCAAGCGGCTCCCTCGTAAATCAAACCTCATGCCCAACCGCAACGTCGGCATGCGTTCCGTTGGGGTCTTGCATCCTGGATTGATCGTGTCTGGGGAGGGTTAGGACGAAGGTGCTGCCGCTGCCGTCGCGGAGGTGGATTTGTCCGCCGTGGGCTTGGACGATATCGCGGGCGATGGCGAGTCCGAGTCCGGCGCCGCTGGGGCCTTCCCTTCTGGAGACGCGGAAGAATTTTTCGAAGATTTTTTCGGCGTATTCAGCGGGGACGCCGGGGCCGGTGTCGGAGACGGTGAAGGCGATTTCGTCGGTATTCTGATTGGAGTCGACGGCCACGGTTACGGTTCCGCGGGATGGGGTGAATTTGAGGGCGTTGGATAATAGATTTTCGAGGGCCAGGCCTATGCAGGAGGGATCGGCCAACGTGATGAGATCGGGTTGAGCGACGTTCAGTTGAAGGGCCACCATTTTTTCGGTGAATCGGTTGCGGAGAGGCTCGACGGCGAGGGCGACGATTTCGCGCGCGGACATTGGGGAGAAATGGAAGTGCGCCAGTCCGGATTCGATGCGGCTCATGCTGAGGAGGTTTTCGATGATGCGGTAGAGGCGGTCGGTCTCGTCGCGGGTGGAGGTGAGTGATTTTTGCTGGGAAGGGGTGAGGGGGCCGAGGACGCCGGCGTCGAGCATGAGGATGCCCATGCGGATGGAGGTGAGGGGAGTTCGCAATTCGTGTGAGACGGTGGCGAGGAGTCCGCTTTTGAGTTCGTCGGCGTGGCGCAGGCTGGTGACGTCGGCGAGGATGACGGTGACGCCGATCATTTCGCCGGAATCGTCGAGCATGGGGACGGCGCGGGGGAGCAGGAATCGCTCGGCGCCGTTGTCGAAAAGCTGGATGGCCTGGCGAAAATCGCTGGAGGCGACGGGAGTGCGCTGGGTCATGACGCGGTCGTAAATGGGAGTGAGCCAGCGGAGGGGCAATTGGGTGACGGTTTTTCCGGGGGTGATTTTTAAATGGGTGCTGGCGGTGCGATTGGCGATTTCGATTTCGGCGTTTGGGCCGATGACGAAGACGGCGTCTGGGAGGCTGTCGATGGCGAGCTGGGTGGTTTTTTGGATGCGAGCGCGTTGCTGGAGATCGAGACGGCGGTATTCGCGGAGGCGTGCGGCCATGGAATTGAAGGCGTCGCCGAGTTGGCCGAGTTCGTCGCGGGACCGGACGCCGGCGACATGATCGAGATTTCCTTGTTCGAGTTCGCGGGCGGAGCGCATGAGCATGCGTATGGAGGAGAAGACGCTGGCGCCGACGACGCCGACGAAGGCGACGGCGAGGATGATACCGCTGATGAGCAAGACGAGCAGGACGTCGCGGACGGCGGAGAACATTCGTTTGACCTGGCCATCGACGGAAATCATGTTGGCCATGTTGATGTCGGCGATTTTCTGGGCGGTGCGGTTC
>JBEKPV010000104.1:0-11661 GCA_049520395.1 Tepidisphaeraceae bacterium | reverse complement strand
TTCGGTTTGTGCAGCGGCGGGAGTATGAGCCGTTTTTGACCGATGGGTTTCCGGACAAGAAATTGGTGGTGCTGACTTGCATGGATACGCGGCTGATCGAGCTGCTGCCGCGGGCGATGAACCTTCGCAATGGGGACGCGAAGATTATCAAGAACGCGGGGGCGATCGTTTCACATCCGTTTGGAAGCGTGATGCGGAGTTTGATGGTGGCGGTGTATGAATTGAATGCGGGGGAGATTGCCGTGGTGGGACATTACGGGTGTGGGATGACGAAGCTGAGCTCGGAGCGGGTGCTGCAAAAGGCGATCGCGCGCGGGGTGTCGCCGGAGCTGTTGCAGACGCTGGAGCACGCGGGAATTAATTTGCAGAATTGGCTGACCGGATTCGATACGCCGGAGGATGGGGTGCGGAAAAGTGTTGAGATGATTCGGCTGCATCCGCTGCTGCCGAAGAACCTTCCTGTCCATGGGCTGATGATTTGCCCGGAAACGGGCCGCCTCGACCTGCTTACCAGCGGGTACAGCGTTTCCAGGAATTTATGACGGCGCCCGGTGCAACCGCCCAGCAGCTTTTTGAACGCGCGGAGAGCGCCAGAAACGCCGGGCGGGTGGCGGAGGCGCAATCGCTGCTTCGGCAGATTCTCGCATTTCAGGCGGATCATGCGGACGCGCTGCATTCACTGGGGATTCTGGAATTTCAATCCGGTCGGTTGCAGTCGGCTTTGGATTTGATTCAGCGCGCGATTCAGGCGGGGCCAACGCGATCCGAGTTCCATTGCAACGCGGCGACGATGCTCGCGTCCCTCGGTCGGGCGGCGGAGGCGATCGCGGCCCTTGGGCGGGCGATCCAGCTTCAGCCGGATAATTCGGACGCCTATCACAATTTGGGGCTCATTTTAAGATCCGAATCGCGGTGGACCGAGGCGATCGACGCCTTTGGTCGTCGCGTCGAATTAACTCCTGGGGACGTCGAATCGCGATGCAATTTGGCCGATTTGCTGCGGGTGATGAACCGATTCGAGGAGGCGATCACCGAGTGCCGGCGGGCGATTGCGATTGATCCGAATTCCTATCTCGCGCACATCGACCTGGGGAACGCCCTGAATTCCAGCGGCGACGCCGATGGGGCGATGCTTGCCTTCCGCCGGGCGCATGAATTGAAGCCGAGCGCGGGTGAGGCGCCGTTTAACCTCGGCAATGTCCTTAAAGCCGAAGGGCAGGTCGAGGAGGCGATAGCGGCCTATCGATTGTCGCTGCGGCTGCAGCCCGATTTTATCCCGGCGCGTTCCAATCTCGTGCTGGCGCTGCACTACTCCGAAAATCAGGACGCCAAATCCATCCTTCGGGAAGCGCGGCTATGGGATGAAATTCACGGGCGGCCGTTTCGCGCCGAAATTCGGACGCATCCAAACGACCGGTCGCCGAGCCGGCGGCTGAAGATCGGGTACGTGTCGCCCGAGTTCCGCGATCACTGCGATTCGTTTTTCACGATTCCGCTGCTTTCCAATCACGATCATGAGCGATTCGACATTTATTGCTACTCCAGCTCGACGCGGCAGGACGCGATCACCGAGCGCATCAGAAGCTACGCCGACGCCTGGCGGGAAGCCGGAAAATGGTCGGATGGGCGGCTGGCCGAAGTTATTCGATCCGACGGCATCGATATTCTGGTTGACTTGGAAATGCACACGCGCGGGGGGCGGCAGCTGCTGTTTGCGCGCAAGCCGGCGCCGATTCAAGTCGCCTGGCTGGCCTATCCCGGCACGACCGGACTATCGGCCATGGACTACCGGCTCAGCGATCCGTATCTCGATCCGGCGGGGGAGTCGGATTCTGCTTACTCCGAAATTTCCATACGTCTTCCGGAGACATTCTGGTGCTATGATCCACTGTCGGCCGAGCCGGCGGTGAATGCGCTTCCCGCGCTTAGCAGCGGAAGGGTGACGTTCGGCTGCCTGAATAATCCGTGTAAGCTCACGGACAAGACGCTTCGGCTTTGGCATGAAGTGCTGACCGCCATTCCCGATTCCCGGCTGCTTTTCATGCGTCCGGCGGGGCAATTTCGGGATGTGACGCAGAGAAAACTTCAAATCCCGGCCGATCGTGTGGAATTCACCTGGTACCGGCCCAGGCGACAGTATTTAGAGACTTTCCATCGCATCGACATCGGTTTGGACACAACGCCATACACGGGCCATACGACGACGCTGGATTCTCTGTGGATGGGTGTGCCGATGGTAACGCTGGTTGGCTCAACCGCCGTCGGCCGAGGGACGTGGAGCCAACTCAACAATGTGAACCTCAAGCAATTCGCGGCGCGCGATGAGGAGGAGTTCGTCAAAATCGCGGTCGAGCAGGCGCGGGATCTTCAAGCTCTGGCCAATTTGCGCGCCAACCTGCGCGAGCGGATGAAAAGTTCGCCGCTGATGGATGGGCCGCGTTTTGCCGGGGGCGTAGAGTCGGCTTACCGGCAAATGTGGCGGGCGTATTGTCAGGAGCGGTGAATGATCATCCGCCCATGTGATAGAAGAATTCTTCCTGGGTGACTTTTGCGTTTTTGACGGTGTAGAGGGCGGTTTCGTCCATGGTGATGCGTTTTCCGGCGGCGGGTCCGGCTTTGGGGGTTACTTCGTAGGTGAAATGGACGATGAAGCGGTCGCCGTGGGGCCAGGGGCCTTCGGCTTTGGCGCTGTGGACTTCGTGATTTTTTTCCCACCAGTCGGCTTTGCCTTTGACGGCGGCTATTCCCTCAATGCGGGCGGGCATGGTGGGGCCGCCTTGGGGTTCGATGCTGACGATCTTTTCGCTGTAAAGCGTGTTGATCGCCTCTTTGGATTTTCCCTGGCGGCAAAGTTCGACCAGTTTTTTTCCGATGTCCATCGCTTCACTCATATTCGCTTCTCCTTTGAAAGATGATTTTCAAACCTGAAACAGCATAGGTACTGATTGGAATTCAAATCTTCAAGAATTCGCAAAAAATGATTGTTTAGCGTTTAACAAATGGGGGCGTTTGGCGTCGGCGGGGGGACAAATTGCGAAACGTCCATTTGAGAAGTAGATTGGGTTTTGGCGGACGAATTTGGGCAGGAGACAGTTCATGACGCGGAAATTCATCGTCGAGGTGATCGGTGCATTTTTTCTGGTATTTACGGTCGGGAATTGCGTGATTCCGCCGGGGGCGGGTGGGCTGGCGCCGATCGCGATCGGGGCGTCACTCATGATCATGGTGTACGCGGGGGGGCATATTTCCGGGGGGCATTATAATCCGGCGGTCAGCACGGCGGTGTTTCTTCGCGGGAAGCTTTCGGCTTCTGAATACGTTGCTTATGTGATCGCGCAGCTAATCGGGGCGGTTCTGGCGGCGGGGGGGGCGGGTTATCTGCACGGCGGCGCGGGCGCTGGTCCGGGCGCTATTCATGTGGGGCCGGCGATGCTGGCGGAATTTTTGTTCACTTTCGCACTGTGTTACATGGTGCTGAACGTGGCCACGGTGAAAAGCGTGGAGGGGAATTCGTATTACGGGCTGGCCATCGGGAGCACGGTGATGGTGGGGGCGTTTTCAGTCGGAAGCATTTCCGGCGGGGCGTTTAATCCGGCGGTGGCCGTGGGGATTACCCTGCTGCATCTCTCGGCGACGGGAGACCTTTGGGTTTTACTGGTGGGGGAAATTCTGGGCGCGATCGCGGCGGCGGGAATCTTTCGGGCGCTCAATATGGGCGACGAGCGATAAGCGATCACTTTGCATGGCGGCGGATGTATCCGGGGAGGCGGGCGGCGGCTTTGCTTTTTGAGAGGGCTTTGGCCCTGGCGAGGGCTTTGTCGAAATCGTCGCGGACGAGTTTTTTGCTGATTCGGGAGCGAAAGAAATCGGCCCATTTGAATTCCGCGAAGGGGGTGGCGACTTTGCCATAGCCGCCGGCTTCGCGGACGAAACCGGCGAGGCTGCGATAGGGATCGTCCTTCAAATCATTTAGATTGCGGGGGAGATCGCTGAGGGACTTACGGCGGCCGTGGGCGTTGATCGGATGGACAAACTTGCGTCGCTGCATTCTTTTCCAGAATGGTTTGAGGGACAGGGCAGAGAAATCGGCCTGGATTTGCATGGGGGCGGTTTGGAAATCTTCGCGGGTGAGGGCGAGAGCGAGGTGGTGATGATCGATCACGTAGGCTCGGTCGGCGGGGCCGAGGACGACGCGGATGGGATTTTCCAGGATGAATTGGACGAGTTCTCCGGGCCTCTTTTCGAGGGATCGAATTTGTTTTCGTTTGGATTTGACCTGGAGCATGCCGACGGTCATTTGGGTGGGGCGGAGCTTTGAAAGCTCGACATTTTCGAGGCGGGGGGTTTTTGCCGGAGGCATGGCGGAAAATGTTAACATTGGAGGGGTGGGGAGGCGATGGGGGATGGAGGGGTGGGTGCGGGGAAAATCGGGAATTGGGCGGGTTTTTGCGTCTTAACAATCCGGGTGATCGGTGGGTAGGGTTGTGGGAGCGCGGCGATTGGGCGTCTGGCGTTTGAAGGTTAAGATTTGGTGAAAACGTCGTAAGTGTGGGTGGAGGAAGTAGAATGTCGGGCTCGGCTGGAAGTGAGGGGAGGCGAGTGTGTTGGCGGCCGGCCGAAGGAGACATCAATGACGAATAGCGCGAATTCCGGGCAGGCGCCGTTCCCGCCGCGTCGGGGAGGGTCGGCGGGTTCCTGGAGCATGGTGTTTCTGATTCTGTGCGTTCTGGGAACGATCGCGTATGTGGCGAATTTCGCGCGGTGGACGCTGGCGGCTCGGGAGCTGGCGCTGAAGACACAGGAAGCAAACGTTCATAATTACGGGCTGGTGGAGCCGACGCAGAAAACGCTGGCGGCGAAATTTACGGATTCGCAGGGGCGGATGCTGGCGGATCCTCCGGCGAGCGCGGATCAATTGGTTGATCCGCCGACGCTGGTGCTGGCTCACATCGCGGATGTGGCGGATGAGCCGACCGTTCCGTGGGGGCAATTTGAAGCGTATCTTGCGAAGGCGACGGGGAAGAAAGTGGAGGATGTGATTTGGACGAACAGTCCGGAGCAGATCGCGAGCATCGACCAGGGGACGATCACGATGGTGGCGTTGCACGCGGCGGATACGCCGTTTCTGGTGAATAATTATGGGTTTGAACCCGCGGCGGTTTTGGCGGATGCGGGTGGGATCGCGGGGCACAAGATGGATCTGATTGTGCCGGCGGGTTCGACGATCGCTACGCCGGCGGATATCAAGGGGCATTCGCTGCTGTGCACGGTTCCATCGTCGATTGTGGGATATCGGGCGGCGTTGGTTTTATTGGCGGAAGACGAGTCGTTGCGGCCGGAGGTGGATTACTTCGTCACGTGGTCGATGGGGCAGAAGCAATCGATCGAGGGGATAATCAATAAGCAATATGATGTGGCATGCGTTTCGAGCGACAAGCTGGCGCATATGTTGAAGTCGGGGAAGATTTCGCCGGATGAGTATCGGGTGATTTACGAATCGCAGGTGGTGCCGCAGACGACGATCGGATGGTTTTATAATTTGAAGCCGGATTTAGCGGCGAAAGTTGATCAGGCGATTCTGAGTTTTAAGCCGACGGCGAGCGACGGCGACGAATCGGATTCGGATGATTCGGATAGCAGCATGGCGGGGCGGCATTTTGTGGCGACAGACTATAAGAACGATTTTCAGCTGGTTCGGCTGATCGACAATCGGTTTGAGCCGCGGTTTGACGCCAAGACGAAGGAAATAGCGGCGGCGGCTGCTACGCAGCCGGCGGGGAACTGATTTTTAATGCTGAATGATGAATGCTGAATGCTGAATGATGAATTGGATTCGGCTATCAGCGATTCCTAGGGATTACTTCGATTGTTTTTTGCTGGTGGGCGGCTTGTTCCATCATTAGGGCCAGGTGGGTGTCGTGGGCGGCTTCGGGGAGGGAATAGAATTCGGGGCCGCCTTGGGCGTAGGCGGCCATTTTTTCCAGGCAGGTTGCGACGGCTATTTCGTCGTCGAATAAACGGGCGGCGGGGTAGGGGTTTTCGTACCAGCGGCGGCCGTTGCCGACGATTGCTTTGTGGAAATGTCCTTCGAGATTGCCGTCGATGCCGGCGTCCTGGCGGAGCAGATCGAAATCGATGGGGGTGCGGAAATCTTGGAGGTATTTGACGTGGGAGGCGTTGATTTCTCCTTTTTCGCCGCGGATGAGGATTCGGTCGGAACGAATGTAGGAGCGGTGCTGGTCGTGGGCGAAATCGAAGACGCCGAGGCAGTTGTCGAATTCGAGCCAGGCGATGGTTTGGGGGCAGGGGATGATTTTTTCCTCGCGCGGTGGGCCGAGGCGGTCGGGGCCTTGATAGATCGGGGATGAAAAATTTCGCGCGGTGATTTTGACGGGGGAAAAGCCGACGCGGAGGTAATGGCGAATGAGGCTTATGCCGTGATAGGCTTGCGTGAAAGAGACCTGGGCCTGGGAGATTTTGCCGAGGAGTCCGGATTGGGCGACGGCCAAGCGGGCGGCGTGCATGGGCTGAAAGATATATTGCTCAGCGATCTGAATTCGGGCGTGGGTCAAATGGTTTAGGGCGTCCAATCCGGCGAGGTCGGGAGCGGGAGGGGTTTCGCAGAGGCAGGGGATTCCCCTTTGCGTGAGTTCGGTCAGGACGGCGGGGGCCGCGTTTTTGGCGACGGCGACGACGGCGAAGAGGGGTCGTTTGTGGCGGAGCAATTCGTCTAAAGTGGGGAAGGTGGGGATGTTCCAATCGGTTTGGAATTTGAGAGCCTTTTGGGGGGTTCGGATTTGCATGCCGGTGACGTGGAAGCGATCCGGCAATTCGCGGGCGGCGCGGAGGAAGAATTGGCTTCGCCAGCCGCCGCCGATGATAACAAAATCCGCCGTTGGCACGGGGGTGAAAGTATCACGACGGGGTCAGGACGCAAGGGTTGTTTTTTGGGGGGTTCGGGCGAGCATCCACTGGCGGATATCCTCGTAAATTTTCTCGCGGGTGAGTTCGCGGAAGAGCTCGTGCTGGTGGTCGGGGTAAATTTTGAGGATCTTGTCCGGTGAGGCGGCGCGGCGGAAAAAGTCCTCGGCGACGGCGGGATCGGCGATCTGATCGGCGGCGGGGATTAGCATGAGCAAGGGGAGGGAAAATTCCGCGGCGCGGCGAACGACTTCATTCTGGGCGCGCTGGGCGCCGAGAAACCATCGGGGTGTGGCGACGCCGAGGCAGAGGGGATCGCGGCGCGTTTCTTCGGCCAATTCGGCGTCGCGAGTGAGAATTTCGGGTCGGACACCGGATTTGAAATGGTATGCGGGGGCGATTCGGGAGGAGATTTGCGCCAGGGTCTGAATCATCGGATTCAGGGGGATTTTCAGTTTGAAATAGGGGGCTGAGAAGACGCAATTGATCTGGGGCAATCTTCCGCGCAGGGCGGCCATGGCGACGACGAGTGCGCCGTGACTGTGGGCGACGACGAACGGCGCGGGCCAGAGGTTGAGTAGGGCGGTGACGTCGTCGAGATATTCGTCCCAGCGGCGGATGAATCCGCGGCGGCCGGTGGAGACACCGTGGCCGCGGAAGTCGATCGCGGAGCAGGCGACGTTGCGCTGGGCCATCCAGTTGAAGAAGCGGAGATAGCGCATGGCGTGGTCGCCGTAGCCGGGGAAGAAGGCGAGGCGCGTCCATGGGCTGGGTGGGGTCACGGTGAGGCGATGAATGCGCACGCGATCGTAGTTCATCACCTCATGCGAAATTGCGATGTCGTCGGCGGTCATTGCGGGCGTCACCACTATACCTTGTGGCGTTGGATATTAAGTCCTCATTAGATGGTACGATTTCTTCCAATCTTAACACAGTGCTTCTATTTTACTGACCGATGTGTTGGAAAATGAGATAGCGCGGCTAGCGCGCGCTTTGCGAGGTGAAGCTGAAGAAATAGTGAAGGATCGAAATTCACGCGGCGCCAGTTGTGGGAATGGATTTCCACGGTTGTTGACGTGTTCCACGGATCGCCGGAGGCGACGGAGAAGTGTTGTGATTCTCGCCTTAGGCCAAGGAATAAAGGAGCCGAAACGTGAGCCAAAGCGCTTCCAACGTGGGTGCGGATTCACCATTCGGAAAGAATCCCAAGCGGATCGATCTGCATTGTCATAGCGACGCGAGCAACGAGGCGGACGAGGCGGTGCTTAACGCGCTGGAATGTCCGGAGAGTTTCAGCGCGCCGCCGGATGTTTATCGTCAAGCCAAGCGCAACGGGATGGATTTTGTCACCATCACGGATCACGATTGCATCAGCGGGGTTACGCGATTGCGCTCGACGGATATCCTCATCGGCGAGGAAGTGACGTGCTATTTTCCGGAAGACCGCTGCAAGATTCATCTGCTGGTCTGGGGACTGACGGCGGAAGACCACGATGCGCTGCAAGGGGCTGCCAACGATATTTATGAATTGGCGCAGATTGTTGAGCGGAGGCGGCTGGCGCATTCGGTGGCGCATCCGGTGTACCGTCAAAACGATCGGCTGGAGCGCTGGCATCTGGAACGTTTGATGCTGATGTTCAAAGGGTTCGAGACACTCAACGGCGCTCATAGCGCGCTGCACCGGCGGGCGGTGGAAGAACTGCTGAGCGAATTGTCGGAGCGGAAAATCGCGGAATTATCCGCGGCGCACGGGCTGGCGGCGCGGTGGCCGCAGCCGCATATCAAGGCGCGTACGGGGGGGAGCGACGATCATGGGCTGTTCAATATCGGGCGGACCTGGACGGAATTTCCTTGCCAGGTGAAGGATGTGGCGGATGTGCTGGCTTGCCTGAGGCAGGGGCTTTGCCGGCCGGGCGGGGAGGCGGGTTCGAGCCTGAAACTGGCGCATAATTTCTTTGGGGTGGGGATTCGGTATCACCAGCGGAAAGCGAAAAAGAGGGCGGCGACGGCGGAGGACGTCACGACGCATGGAATTTTGCTGGAAAAGCTGCTGGGGGAGCGGCGGACATTTCGCCGGCGGGATTGGGTGAAATTTGTGGTGAAGGAAAAGCTGGGCGATTTGCGTCGGATGCTGGCGCGGCCGCTGGGATTGTCGACGCCGCCGAAGGGCGCGGCGCTTTTGACGGAATTGTTCGACAATTCGTGCCGCAGGCGTTTGGAGCAGAATCCGGCGATTGCGGAGGCGGTTCGTAGCGGACAGGCGGCTCTGAGCCAGCATGAAGAGATGTTCCGGCTGGTTTCGGCGATTAATCGGGATATCTCCGGGGGGATTGCCGAGGCGCTGAAGAAAGCGATGAATCGGGGGGAGATGATTGGGATGTTCGATTCGCTTTCGGCGGTGGCGGCGCAGCAATTTTTGATGCTGCCGTATTATTTTGCGATGTTTCATCAGAATCGGGAGCGGGTGGTGCTGCCGCGATTGGTGGGGAGGCGTCGAGAGGTTTCGGCGGAGGGATTGAGGCTTGGGGTTTTCACGGATACGTTCGACGAAATTAACGGGGTGGGGCGTTTCATTCTGGACATGAGCCGGCATGCGGCGCAGCGCGGGCGGAGTTTGGTGGTGCACACGTCGACGGATCATCCGCGGGTGGATTGTCCGTCGCGGAAGAATTTTGCCCCGCTGGTGAGTTATCCGACGCCGTTTTACGCGGATCAGCCGGTGGCATTGCCGCCGCTGGCGGAGATTATGCAGTGGGCGGACCAGCAGCAGTTCGACGCGATTCACGTTCACACGCCGGGGCCGATGGGGCTGTGCGGCTGGCTGGTGGGGCAGATGCTGCGCATTCCGGTGCTGGGCACCTATCACACGGATTTCCCGCGGTATGTGCACGACTTGATCGGAGATCACCGGCTGACGACGGTGACGACTTCGTACATGAAATGGTTTTACGGGCAGACGGAGACGGTTTTTGCGCGGAGCCGGGATTATCGATCGCGGTTGCGCGAGCTGGGTTTTGCGGACGAGAAGCTGGCGATGTCGCCGCCGGGGGTGGATACGGAAAAGTTCTGTCCGGAGAAGCGCGATCCGTCGGTGTGGATGAAACTGGGCGTGACGGAGACGCACAAGCTTTTGTATGCGGGTCGGGTGAGCGTGGAAAAGAATTTGCCGTTTTTAGTGGACGCGTTTGCGCGGGTTTGTCACAAGCGATCGGACACGGCGCTGATCATCGCGGGGGATGGTCCGTACCGGGCGACGATGGAAAAGGCGACGGCGGGGCTGCCGGTTTATTTTCTGGGGTTCCAAAAGGATCAGGAGCTGGCGCAGCTTTACGCGTCGAGCGATTTGTTCGTGTTCCCGTCGAAGACGGATACGCTGGGGCAGGTGGTGGTGGAGGCGCAGGCTTCGGGTTTGCCGGTGCTGGTGAGCGATCAGGGGGGGCCGAAGGAATTCATGGACGATCAGTTGACGGGGCATATTTTGGCGACGGATTCGGCGGCGGTTTGGAGCGAGGCGATCGATTCGCTGCTGACGGATACGATCCGGCGGCAGCGGATGAGCCGGACGGCGCCGACGCGGACGGCGCGATTTTCGGCGGCCAATACGTTCGAGACGTTCTGGAACGAACATGTGAAGGCGGCGGTCCGGGCGGAACAATTTGCGGCGGAGACGCCGGCGAAAGTTCCGGGGGCGGCTCGGGGCGCGGAAGTTTCGGTTGGTTAGGTGATATCGATTTATTAAGCCGAGCGGGCGATCGCGGCGGGGGTTCGGCGGGGGACGGCGCGCATGATTTCGCTGAGTAATCTGGGGGCGCTGAAGACGCAGGTGTAATGGCAACCGGCGATTTGGCGCTGGTGTTGCCAATCCAGGCCGATGGCGCCCGCGAGTTGCTTGGAGTGAATGGGGCGGACGACTTGATCGAACCGCGCCGAGAAAAGCCAGGTGCGACGGGGGTTGAGACGATGGGCGACGCGCAGGGGCTCGATATTCCAGAGATATTCGGCGAGGCGATGGTCGTCGTAACCGGCGTTTAGGAGTTGCCGGCGGATGAGGGCGGCGTCCATGCGGCCGGATTTTAGAATTCCGAATACATCGCCGCCGGTGAGGGCGAGGAAAACGGCGGCGAAGGAATCGTCGATGGAACCGGCGAGGGTGGCGATGAAACCGCCGAGGCTGGTGCCCTGCAAACTGACCGGACCCTCCACGAGGGGGAGGGCGGCGATCACATCTTTGGCGCGGCGGGCGTCGGCGGCGGCCTGACAGAGGCCGGGGAGGAAAGCCGACCAGTCGTGGGTTTCGTCCGGTAATCGGCGGCGGCCGTTTTGCGGCATGTGCATGACGAAACCGTGAATGCCATTTTTCGCGAGTGTCTTGGCGATATAGCCGGAGACGCGATTGCCGCCGAAGAGGATGTCGAGGACGAGAACGGCGGGGCCGGGGGTGTGTCGGCCGGCGCGATCGCGGGCGATGTGCCAATCTAAAACCACGTTGTCCCAGACGGGATAACCCTGGGGCTTGGGTGATGGGAAATTAATGGAGACGTCGCCGCAGATGGAATCGAGCTGGCAGTGGGCTTGGAACGAGTGGGCGGGCCAGACGAGGTGATTCAATACTTCGGCCGATCCGTTGGCTTCCGGACCGACGGGGGCGATGGTGTCGTCAATATCGATAACCTGCCCCGCTCGGATTGGAGGCAAATCTCGTATTGGCAATGATTTCCAGACAGTGGAGGGGACGAGATT